>NZ_JBPZHD010000005.1:0-495130 GCF_051857595.1 Ideonella flava | reverse complement strand
GACGTGACGCCGCGGCTGAAGACGCTCAAGGTGGTCGAGCCGCCCAAGCGCGGCGCGGGCGTGAAGGTGCCGGATGTCGCCACGCTGGTGGCCAAGCTGAAGAACGAAGCGAAGGTGATCTGAGATGGCTGTCCTCGTCATTGCTGAACACGAACACGGCACCCTCAAGGGCGCCACCCTGAACACCGTGACCGCCGCTGCCCAGTGCGGTGGTGAGGTTCACGTGCTGATCGCTGGTGCCAACGCCGCTGGCGCTGCCCAGGCCGCCGCGCAGATCGCCGGCGTGGCCAAGGTGCTGCATGCCGACGATGCCCGCCTGGCCGAGCAGCTGGCCGAAGACATCGCCGCGCAGGTGCTGTCGATCGCCGGGGGCTACAGCCACATCCTGTTTCCCGCCACGGCGCACGGCAAGAACGTCGCGCCGCGGGTGGCCGCCAAGCTGGATGTCGCGCAGGTCAGCGACGTGACCAAGGTGATCGGCGCCGACACCTTCGAGCGCCCGATCTACGCCGGCAACGCCATCGCCACGGTGCAGAGCGCCGATGCGGTCAAGGTGGTCACCGTGCGCACCACCGGCTTCGATGCGGCCGCGGGCGGCGGCTCGGCGGCGATCGAGACGGTGGTCGCGGTGGCGAGCAACGGCAAGTCCAGCTACGTCGGCCGCGAGGTCACCAAGAGCGACCGACCCGAGCTGACGGCGGCCAAGATCATCGTCTCGGGCGGCCGGGCGATGGGCTCGTCGGAGAAGTTCAATGAGGTGCTCACGCCGCTGGCCGACAAGCTGGGCGCCGCGCTGGGAGCCAGCCGCGCCGCCGTGGACGCGGGCTACGCGCCCAACGACTGGCAGGTGGGCCAGACCGGCAAGATCGTCGCGCCGCAGCTGTACGTGGCCTGCGGCATCTCCGGGGCCATCCAGCACCTGGCCGGCATGAAGGATTCGAAGGTGATCGTGGCGATCAACAAGGATCCCGAGGCGCCGATCTTCAGCGTGGCCGACTACGGGCTGGAGGCGGACCTGTTCACCGCCGTGCCCGAGCTGATCAAGGCGCTCTGACAGCCGCCTGCACGCGGCCGCCGGCGGCCGTGTGCGACGAGTCTTCAAAGGGCGCCCGCACGGCGCCCTTTCTTTTGGAAAGCAGGAGACAACAGTGACCTACCGCGCCCCCGTCAAGGACATGCTCTTCGTGATGAAGGAGCTGGCCGGCATCGACGCCGTCGCGCAGCTGCCGGGCTTCGAGGAGGCCGGCTTCGACACGGCCCAGGCCGTGCTCGAGGAATGCGCCAAGTTCAACGAGGGCGTGGTCGCGCCGCTGAACGTCGATGGCGATGTCAACCCATCGTCATTCGACAACGGGCAGGTGCACGCCACCCCGGGCTTCAAGGCCGCCTTCCACCAGTACACCGAGGGTGGCTGGCAAGGCCTGCATCATCCGGCCGACTTCGGAGGCCAGGGCCTGCCCAAGCTCATCCACGCCGCCTGCCAGGAGATGGTCAACGCAGCGAACCTGAGCTTCGCGCTGTGCCCGCTGCTGACCGATGGCGCGATCGAGGCGCTGCTGACCGCCGGGTCCGACGAGCAGAAGGCGACCTACCTTCCCAAGCTCATCGACGGCACCTGGACGGGCACGATGAACCTGACCGAGCCGCAGGCGGGCTCGGACCTCTCGATGGTGCGCACGCGCGCCGAGCCGCAGGCCGACGGCAGCTACAGGATCTTCGGCACCAAGATCTTCATCACCTGGGGCGAGCACGACATGGCCGAGAACATCGTCCATCTCGTGCTGGCCCGAGTGGCGGGCGCGCCGGAGGGGGTGAAGGGCATCTCGCTGTTCATCGTGCCGAAATTCCTGCTCGATGCCACCGGCAAGCCAGGCGCGCGCAACGACGTGCACTGCGTGAGCATCGAGCACAAGATGGGCATCAAGGCCAGCCCGACGGCTGTGCTGCAGTACGGCGACCACGGTGGCGCCATCGGGTACCTCATCGGCCAGGAGAACCGTGGCCTCGAGTACATGTTCGTGATGATGAACGCCGCGCGCTTCGGCGTCGGGGTGCAGGGCCTGGCCGTGGCCGACCGCGCGTACCAGCGCGCCGTGGCCTATGCCCGCGAACGCGTGCAGTCGCGCCCGGTCGACGGCTCCTTGCCAGCTGCCGCGGCCATCATCCACCACCCGGACGTGCGCCGCATGCTGCTGACCATGCGCGCCTACACCGAGGGTTGCCGCGCGATGGCGCTGGTCGGGGCCGCGGCGTTTGATGCCGCCCACCACCATCCCGACGCGGCGACCCGGCAGCAGAACCAGGCCTTCTATGAGTTCCTGGTCCCCTTGATTAAGGGCTATTCCACCGAGATGAGCCTGGACGTCACCTCGCTGGGCGTGCAGGTGCACGGTGGCATGGGCTTCATCGAGGAGACCGGGGCCGCCCAGCACTACCGCGACGCCAAGATCCTGACCATCTACGAGGGCACGACGGCCATCCAGGCCAACGACCTGGTGGGCCGCAAGACGGCACGCGACGGTGGCCGGGTCGCCAAGGCGATCGCCGGCCAGATCGAGGTCACCGAAGGGGCGCTTGCCGCGCGCAGCAGCGATGCTGCCAGGGCCATGGCCAAGCGCCTGTCTGCCGCGCGGCGCGCCTTCCTGGACGTGGTCGAGTTCGTGGTGGCTCAGTCCAAGTCCGACCCTAATGCCGTGTTCGCGGGCAGCGTGAACTACCTGATGCTGGCCGGCAACCTGGTGGCCGGCTGGCAGATGGCCCGCGCCCTGATCGCCGCGGAGGACAGGCTCGCCGCCAGCGAGGATGTCGAATTCATGAAGGCCAAGATCGCCACCGCGCGCTTCTATGGCGACCACATTCTTTCCAAGGTGCCGGGGCTGCGCGACAGCATCGTCGAAGGCGCCGCCAGCATCACCGACATGGCTCTGGAGGCCTATTGATGTCCATGCCCGCCGTCCTGAAGAACCTGCCGCTGCCCATCATCGGCGCGCCGCTGTTCATCATCTCCAATCCCAAGCTCGTGATCGAGCAGTGCAAGGCCGGTGTCGTCGGCTCCATGCCGGCGCTGAACGCCCGGCCGGCCGAGCTGCTGGATGAGTGGCTGGCCGAGATCACCGAGACCCTGGCCGCTTACAACAAGGCCAACCCGGACAAGCCGGCGGCGCCGTTCGCGATCAACCAGATCGTGCACAAGAGCAACGAGCGGCTGGAGCACGACATGGCGGTGTGCGCCAAGTACAAGGTGCCGATCATCATCACCTCGCTGGGGGCGCGCACCGACGTGAACGACGCCGTGCATTCCTGGGGCGGCGTGGTCCTGCACGACGTCATCAACAACAGCTTCGCCAGGAAGGCGATAGAGAAGGGCGCCGACGGCCTGATCGCGGTGGCGGCCGGTGCGGGTGGCCACGCCGGCACCAAGAGCCCGTTCGCGTTGATCCAGGAGATCCGGGAATGGTTTGACGGCCCGCTCGCGCTGTCGGGCGCCATGTCGACCGGCGGAGGCGTGCTGGCAGCACGCGCCATGGGCGCGGACTTCGCCTACATCGGGACGGCCTTCATCGCCACCGAAGAGGCGCGCGCCGTGGATGACTACAAGCTCGCCATCGTCGAAGGCTCCTCGGACGACATCGTCTACTCGAACCTGTTCACCGGCGTGCACGGCAACTACCTCAAGCGCTCCATCCGGGCGGCCGGGCTCGATCCCGACAAACTCCCCGAAAGCGACCCGTCGAAGATGAACTTTGGCGGCGACGCCAAGAAGGCCTGGAAGGACATCTGGGGCTGCGGCCAGGGCATAGGCGCCATCAAGCAGGTGCAGCCGGCCGGCCAGCTGGTGGCCCGACTCGCCAGCGAGTACAGGGCGGCCCAGGCGCGCGTGGCAGCCTGAGATCAGGCCCGCTCGGCCGTCAGGGTCGAGTCACAGCCGATGGCCGAGGCGATCCAGCGTCGGGCCAGGCGGCTCGCCAGCGGCGCCAGCCGCCACGGCAGCCAGCGCAGCACGCCGCCCGGGTCGCTGACCAGTCCGCACAGATAGCGGCGATCAGCGTCGCTCCATTGCAACGCTCGGCAGGCCCCTTTCCGGCGGCCGCTGACCAGCACGCCGGCCGGGCAAGGCTCGGCCGCGCAGCACATCCCGCAGCCGTTGCACGGCTGGCTCTCCGCCGGCTTTTCCGGGGCGAGGGCGTGCAGGTAGATCACCTGTGCCGAAGAAGACGAAGGGGTGGCGCGCTTCACCCCGGCAGTCTGCGGCCAGCTGTCGAACGGCTGTCAAAGAAGTAAAACCGTGCCGGCCGTTCAATTCGGCGTAAGCGAATTGCAGGGCCCGGGTGTTACAGTCCCGGGCTTGAAAATGTAGGTCCTTCTGTGTCCCCTTGCTGGTTTTTCAGCAAGGCGGGTCGCTAGTCCGCCAACCGGTAGAGCCGGGCCGCGGAAGGTTGATCAACCCATCGGAGCTCTGGAAACCGGAGCGAAAGGTGAGCGAAAGATGATGCAGCAATACAGGTCGAACTCGTACCTGTTCGGCGGCAATGCGCCGTACGTCGAGGAGATGTACGAGACGTACCTCGACAACCCGGGTGCCGTGCCCGACAACTGGCGCGCCTACTTCGACGCGCTGCAGAACGTCCCCGCGACCGACGGCACCGCCAGCCGCGACGTTCCCCATGCCCCGGTGATCGAATCCTTCGCCCAGCGTGCGAAGTCGAACGCCTTCACCGTCAAGGCCAGCTCGGCCGACCTGGCCGTCGCCCGCAAGCAGGTCCACGTCCAGTCGCTGATCGCCGCCTACCGATTCCTCGGCTCGCGCTGGGCCGACCTGGATCCGCTCAAGCGCACCGAGCGGCCCCGGATCCCCGAGCTGGAGCCGGCGTTCTACGACCTGAGCGAGTCCGACATGGACATCCCGTTCAGCGCCGCCAACACGTATTTCTCCCGCGCCGAGAACATGACGCTGCGGGAGATCATGCAGGCCCTGCGTGAAACCTACTGCGGCACCATTGGCGCGGAGTTCATGCACTGCACCGACCCGACCGAGAAGCGCTGGTGGCAGGAGCGGCTGGAAAGCGCCCGCAGCAAGCCCACCTTCACCGGCGAAAAGCGCAGGCACATCCTCGACCGCCTGACCGCGGCAGAGGGCCTGGAGCGTTACCTGCACACCAAGTACGTCGGCCAGAAGCGCTTCTCGCTCGAAGGCGGCGAGAGCTTCATCGCCTCGATGGACGAGGTCGTCCAGCGCGGCGGCGAGAAGGGCGTGCAGGAGATCGTCATCGGCATGGCCCACCGGGGCCGCCTGAACGTGCTGGTCAACACCCTGGGCAAGGCGCCCAAGGACCTGTTCAGCGAGTTCGACCACACCGCGCCTGAAGAGCTGCCTTCGGGCGACGTGAAGTACCACCAGGGCTTCTCGAGCGACATCTCCACCACCGGCGGGCCGGTCCACCTGAGCCTGGCCTTCAACCCCTCGCACCTGGAGATCGTCAACCCGGTGGTCGAAGGCTCGGTCAAGGCCCGCATGGACCGCCGAGGCGACAAGGAAGGCGCGCAGGTGCTGCCCGTGCTGGTGCACGGCGACGCCGCCTTCGCCGGCCAGGGCGTGGTGATGGAGACGCTGGCGCTGGCGCAGACCCGCGGCTACTACACCGGCGGCACGCTGCACATCGTCATCAACAACCAGATCGGCTTCACCACCAGCGACCCGCGCGACACCCGCTCGACGCTGTACTGCTCCGACGTGGTCAAGATGATCGAGGCGCCGGTGCTGCACGTGAACGGCGACGACCCGGACGCCGTCGTCTGGTGCACCCAGCTTGCGCTCGACTACCGCCAGCAGTTCAACAAGGACGTGGTGGTCGACATCGTGTGCTTCCGCAAGCTCGGCCACAACGAGCAGGACACGCCGGCGCTGACGCAGCCGCTGATGTACAAGAAGATCGCCCAGCACCCCGGCACGCGCAAGCTGTACGGCGACAAGCTGGTCGCCCAGGGCGTGCTGGCGGCCGGCGAGCCGGACGAGATGGTCAAGACCTTCCGCGCCGCCATGGACGCGGGCAAGCACCACTACGACCCGGTGCTGACCAACTTCAAGAGCAAGTACGCAGTCGACTGGACGCCCTTCCTCGGCAAGAAGTGGACGGACACCGCCGACACGGCGCTGCCGCTGGCCGAGGTCAAGCGCCTGGCCGAGCGCATCACCACCATCCCGAGCAACTTCAAGGCCCACCCGCTGGTCGAGAAGGTGATCGCCGACCGCGCCGCCATGGGCCGCGGCGAGATCAATGTGGATTGGGGCATGGGCGAGCACCTGGCGTACGCCTCGCTGGTCGCTTCCGGCTACCCGGTGCGCCTGTCGGGCGAGGACTGCGGCCGCGGCACCTTCACCCACCGCCACGCCGTCCTGCACGACCAGAACCGCGAGAAGTGGGACATCGGCACCTATGTGCCGCTGCAGAACGTGGCGGAGAACCAGGCCCCGTTCGTGGTGATCGATTCGATCCTGTCCGAAGAGGCCGTGCTCGGCTTCGAGTACGGCTACGCCTCGGCCGACCCGAACACGCTGACCATCTGGGAAGGCCAGTTCGGCGACTTCGTCAACGGCGCGCAGGTCGTCATCGACCAGTTCATCGCCTCGGGCGAGGTCAAGTGGGGCCGCGCCAACGGTCTGGCGCTCATGCTGCCGCACGGCTACGAAGGCCAAGGGCCCGAGCACTCGTCGGCCCGCCTGGAGCGCTTCATGCAGCTGGCCGCCGACAACAACATGCAGATCGTGCAGCCCACCTCGGCGAGCCAGATCTTCCACCTGCTGCGCCGGCAGATGGTGCGCATGTTCCGCAAGCCGCTGGTCATCATGACCCCGAAGTCGCTGCTGCGGAACAAGGACGCCACCTCGCCGCTGTCCGACTTCACCAAGGGCGAGTTCAAGACGGTGATCGGCGAGCAGAACGCCGACATCGATGCGGCCAAGGTCAAGCGCGTGATCGCCTGCTCGGGCAAGGTCTACTACGACCTGGTCAAGAAGCGCGAGGACAAGAAGTCGCCCGACGTGGCCATCCTCCGCGTCGAGCAGCTCTACCCCTTCCCGCACAAGGCCTTCGCGGCGGAGATCAAGAAGTACCCCAACGTGACCGAGATCGTGTGGTGCCAGGACGAGCCGCAGAACCAGGGTGCCTGGTTCTTCGTGCAGCACTACATCCACGAGAACATGCTCGACGGCCAGAAGCTCGGCTACGCCGGCCGCCCGGCCTCGGCCTCGCCGGCGGTGGGTTATGCCCACCTGCACCAGGACCAGCAGAAGGCCCTGCTGGACCAGGCCTTCGGCAAGCTCAAGGGCTTCGTACTCTCCAAGTAAGGCAACCGCCCACTCGGCGCGCTGCGTGAAATGCACGCGGCGTGCCGATGCGCACGCACGCATACGCAAGAAACATCATGGCAATCGTAGAAGTCAAGGTCCCGCAGCTGTCCGAATCGGTGGCTGAAGCCACCCTGCTGCAATGGAAGAAGAAGCCCGGCGAGGCCGTGGCGATGGACGAGATCCTGATCGAGATCGAGACCGACAAGGTCGTGCTCGAAGTCCCGGCACCCGCCGCCGGCGTGATGGCCGAGCACGTGGTCGCCGATGGCGGCACGGTCGTCAGCGATCAGGTGATCGCCAGGATCGATACCGAAGGCAAGGCCGGTGCCGGTGCCGCGCCCGCCCCGGCGCTCACCGCCCCGCCGCCCCCGGGCCCGCCGCCCGCGCCGGCCGCTGTCGCCGGCGGCGCCAAGTCCGATGTCGCCATGCCGGCCGCCGCCAAGCTCATGGCCGACAACAACCTGGCCGCCGGCTCGGTGCCCGGCACCGGCCGAGACGGTCGCGTGACCAAGGGCGACGTGCTGGGGGCGCTGTCGGCGCCGCCCGCGGTGATTGCTCCGCCGCCTCCCGGCCCGCCGCCCGCCCCGGCGGCGCGCGCGCTGCCCCCGGTGGCGGCGCCCGTGCAGACCAACCTGGGCGAGCGCCCGGAGCAGCGCGTGCCGATGTCGCGTCTGCGCGCCCGCGTGGCCGAGCGTCTGCTGCAATCGCAGGCCACCAACGCCATCCTCACCACCTTCAACGAGGTCAACATGGCCCCGGTGATGGAGATGCGCAAGAAGTTCCAGGAGAAGTTCGAGAAGGAGCATGGCGTCAAGCTCGGCTTCATGAGCTTCTTCGTCAAGGCGGCCGTGCATGCGCTGAAGAAGTACCCCGTCATCAACGCCTCCGTCGACGGCACCGACATCGTCTACCACGGCTACTTCGACATCGGCATCGCGGTGGGCTCGCCGCGTGGCCTGGTCGTGCCCATCATCCGCAATGCGGACCAGATGACCTTCGCCGAGATCGAGAAGAAGATCGCCGAGTTCGGCCAGAAGGCCAAGGACGGCAAGCTCGGCATCGAGGAGCTGACCGGCGGCACGTTCTCGATCTCGAACGGCGGCACCTTCGGCTCCATGCTGTCGACGCCGATCATCAACCCGCCTCAGTCGGCCATCCTGGGCGTGCACGCCACCAAGGACCGCGCCGTGGTCGAGAACGGGCAGGTCGTCGTCCGCCCGATCAACTACCTGGCGATGAGCTACGACCACCGCATCATCGATGGCCGCGAAGCCGTGCTCGGCCTGGTGGCGATGAAGGAAGCGCTGGAAGATCCGGCGCGCCTGCTGTTCGACATCTGAAGGAGTGACCTGAGATGTCCAGCAAGCCATTCGACGTCATCGTCATCGGCGGCGGCCCCGGCGGCTACATCGCCGCCATCCGCGCCGCGCAGCTCGGCTTCAACACCGCTTGCATTGACGAGTGGAAGAACGAAAAGGGCGGCCCGGCCCCGGGCGGCACCTGCACCAACGTGGGCTGCATCCCGTCCAAGGCGCTGCTGCAGTCGAGCGAGCATTTCGAGCACGCCGGCCACCACTTCGCCGATCATGGGATCGGCGTGTCGGACCTGAAGATCGACGTGGCCAAGATGGTCGGCCGCAAGGACGCCGTCGTGAAGCAGAACAACGACGGCATCCTGTACCTGTTCAAGAAGAACAAGGTCAGCTTCTTCCATGGCCGCGGCTCGTTCGCGGCGGCCAAGGACGGCGGCTACGAGATCAAGGTGGCCGGTGCCGCTGAAGAAACGCTCTTCGCCAAGCAGGTGATCCTGGCGACCGGGTCGAACCCGCGCCAGCTGCCGGGCGCCGAGTTCGACGAGGAGCTCATCCTGTCGAACGACGGTGCGCTGCGCATCCCGAACGTGCCGAAGAAGCTCGGCGTGGTCGGCTCGGGCGTGATCGGCCTGGAGATGGGCTCGGTGTGGCGCCGCCTGGGCGCCGACGTGACCATCCTCGAGGCGTTGCCGGCCTTCCTGGGCGCCGCCGACGAGTCGGTGGCCAAGGAGGCCGCCAAGGTCTTCAAGAAGCAGGGCCTGGACATCCAGCTCGGCGTGAAGATCAGCTCGGTCGAGAAGGCCAAGGGCGGCGTGACGGTGAAGTACACCGACGCCAAGGGTGGCGAGCAGACGCTGGCGTGCGACCGTCTCATCGTCTCGATCGGCCGCGTGGCCAACACCATCGGCCTGAACGCCGAAGCGGTGGGCCTGAAGCTCGACGAGCGTGGCGCGATCGTGGTCGATGCCGAGTGCAAGACGAACCTGCCGGGCGTCTGGGCCGTGGGTGACGTCGTGCGCGGCCCGATGCTCGCGCACAAGGCGGAGGAGGAGGGCGTCGCGGTGGCAGAGCGCATCGCCGGCCAGCATGGCCACGTCAACTTCAACACCATCCCCTGGGTCATCTACACCAGCCCCGAGATCGCCTGGGTCGGCCAGACGGAGCAGCAGCTCAAGGCCGAAGGCCGCGCCTACAAGGCGGGCCAGTTCCCCTTCCTGGCCAACGGCCGGGCGCGGGCGCTGGGCGACACGACCGGCTTCGTCAAGATGATCGCCGACGCGAAGACCGACGAGATCCTGGGCGTGCACATCATCGGCCCCTATGCCTCCGAGCTGATCTCGGAAGCGGTGGTGGCGATGGAGTTCAAGGCCTCGTCGGAAGACATCGCCCGGATCTGCCACGCCCACCCGTCGCTGTCCGAAGCGACCAAGGAAGCCGCGCTCGCCGTCGACAAGCGAACCTTGAACTTCTGACGACGTCGTGGCAGTTCAAGCGCTGTACCAGCAGACGCTGGCGGAGCGGGGTTACACCAGCGACCCCGCCCAGCTGCGCGCCGTGGCGGCGCTCGAGCGCTGCGAGAACGAGTGGGCCGACTACAAGGCCCGCCGCTCCAACGTCGTCGCCAAGTTCCTGATCCATCCGCCCATCCCGCGAGGGGTTTACATGTATGGCGGGGTGGGGCGCGGAAAGAGCTTTCTCATGGATTGCTTCTTCCAGTCCGTCCCCCTGCGCCGCAAGACACGGCTGCACTTCCACGAGTTCATGCGGGAGGTTCACCGCGAGCTGCAGGACCTCAAGGGTGTCCAGAACCCGCTGGAGGAACTGGGCGCGCGCATCGCGCGGCGCCACCGCCTGATCTGCTTCGACGAGTTCCACGTCGCCGACGTGACCGACGCGATGATCCTGCACCGCCTGCTCGATTCCCTTTTCGAGCACCGCGTGTCCATCGTCACCACTTCCAACTTCCATCCGGACGAGCTGTACCCCAACGGCCTGCACCGCGACCGCATCCTGCCGGCCATCGAGCTGCTCAAGAGCAGGCTGGAGGTCATCAACGTCGATGCCGGCACCGACTACCGACGCCGCACGCTGGAGCACGTGAAGCTGTACCACACGCCGCTCGGCGACGAGGCCGATGCCGCCATGACACGGGCCTTCGACGAGCTGGCCGAGGCGCGCGAAGAGTCACCGCTGCTGCACATCGAGCAGCGCGAGATCCGGGCCCGGCGGCGCGCCGGTGGGGTGGTGTGGTTCGACTTCGCCACGCTTTGCGGCGGCCCGCGCTCGCAGAACGACTACCTCGAGCTGGCGGCGCAGTTCCATACCGTGATGCTGTCGGACGTGCCGCAGATGCCGCCTCGGCTGGCCTCGGAGGCCCGGCGTTTCACCTGGCTGGTGGACGTGCTCTATGACCGCCGGGTCAAGCTCATCCTGTCGGCCGCCGTGCCGCCGGAGGAGCTTTACACGGAAGGCCCGCTGGCGCATGAATTCCCGCGAACCGTGTCCCGGCTGAACGAGATGCAGTCGGCGGAGTTCCTCGCCCTCGGGCATCGCGAGGTCGATACGTCGCTGACGTAGGCCTCAGGTCTTCAGGGCTTCGATGCGAACCATCGCCAGCGACAGGTTGTCGCCCGTGCCCCGCGCCCGCTGCCGGGCCTTGCTGATCAGCATCTCGCTGGCTTCGCGCGGACTGAGCGCGTTGACGATGGCGCCGAGCTCCTTCGGCGTCAGGTAGTGCCACAGGCCATCGGAACAGGCCAGCAGCGTGTCGCCGACCTCCAGGCGCTCGATCTCGGAAATCTCGACCGGCGGGTCGGCCTGGGTGCCGAGGCAGCCCGTCAGCAGGTTCGACTGCGGGTGGGTGTTGGCCTGGGCGTCGGTGATCTTGCCTTCGTCGATCAGGCGCTGGACGTAGGAGTGATCGATGGTGCGGCGGACCAGCTCGGCGCCGCGGAAGTGGTAGATGCGGGAGTCCCCCGCGTGCACCGTCCATCCGCTGAGGTCGGGCAACACGAGGAAGGCGGCCAGCGTGCTGTGCGGCTCTTCGTCGGCGGTGATGGCCGTCAGCTTGATCATCAGGTGCGATTCGACGACCAGCTGCCGCAGCATCGCGGCCGCATCGTCCGTGTTCGGGGCATAGCGCTCGAACACCTGGCGCGCGATCATGACCACCTGATCGGCCGCGGTGCGACCACCGCTCTTGCCGCCCATGCCGTCGGCCACCAGGGCCAGCGCACAGCCCGGCACACGGGCATGGGCCAGGATCTCGACCTGGTCCTGCTGGTAGGCTCTATCGCCCCGATGCAGGCCGGTGGCGGCGGACAGGCGGAAGCCTTGGGGAGCGGTCGTGATCATGAGGCGCAATATAAACTGCACAGGCTGTGAGCGACGCCCCGGTACCCCCCGATAACCTGCATTCTCCGCAACGACTCCTCATCGAACTGCGGATGGAGCACGCTGACCTCGACAACATGATCGACCAGGTGAGCATGCAACCCACCAGCGATGAACTCACCCTGAGACGCCTGAAGAAGCGCCGCCTGCTGTTGCGCGACCAGATCGCCAGGCTCGAGTCGCAACTCGAACCCCCCGAGCCCGCCTGAATGTCGAACGTTTCCGAAATCGACGGGCTGCCGCTCGCCGTGGCGCAGAACTTTGCCGCCGACGGGCCGCTGGCGCGTTCGGACGACCACTACATCCCGCGCGAGGCCCAGTTGCAGATGGCCGACGCGGTCGCCCATGCCATCGAAGAAGCCGGCTCGCTGGTCGTCGAGGCGGGTACAGGCGTCGGGAAGACCTTCGCCTACCTGGTGCCGGTGCTCGTCGCCGGCAAGCGCGCGCTGGTCAGCACCGCCACCAAGAACCTGCAGGACCAGCTCTTCTTTCGCGATCTCCCCCGGTTGCGCGATGCGCTCGGCCTGCCGGCCACCATCGCGCTGCTGAAGGGCCGCTCCAGCTACCTGTGCCGGCACCGCCTCGCCCAGGCCCGCGAAGGGGCGATGCTGCCTGACCGCCTGGCCGTGCGGGCGCTGGCGCGCATCGAGACCTGGGCCCAGTCGACGGCCAGCGGCGACATCGGCGAGCTCGAGGGCCTGGACGAGCGCTCGGATGTCATCCCGCTGGTCACATCCACACGCGAGAACTGCCTCGGCAGCGAGTGTCCCGAGTACCACGCCTGCCATGTGATGAAGGCACGGCGGGAGGCGATGGCCGCCGACATCGTGGTGGTCAACCACCACCTGTTCTTCGCCGATCTGGCGCTGCGCGACAGCGGGGTGGCCGAGCTGCTGCCGACCGTGGACGTGGCGGTGTTCGACGAAGCCCACCAGATGGTGGAGGCGGGGGTGCAGTTCCTCGGTCACACGCTGGGCACCGGGCAGGTCATCGATTTTTCTCGCGATCTGCTGGCGGTGGGCCTGCAACACGCGCGCGGCCTGCAGCCCTGGAACGAGCTGTCCGGCGCCTGCGAGAAGGCCGCGCGGGACCTGCGCCTGCTGGCGGCCGGCGAGTTGCACGATGTCCGCAGCGCGCTGGTCAAGCGCCGATGGGAGGAAGTCGCCCGCGGCGACGGCCTGGAACCGGCGCTGCAGACGCTGATCGAGTCGTTGAAGGCGGCAGGCGAAGCCGTCCAGGGCGTCGTCGAGACGGCGCCGGATTTCACCCGGCTGCAGGGCAGGGCGGCCGAACTCGCCGCGATGGCGGCGCGCTTCCAGGCCGAAGCGCCGGCAGACCATGTGCGCTGGGTGGATCTCACGCCTTCACAAGCCAGGCTGGTGGAGACGCCGCTGGACATTCGGGCGATGCTGAGCCAGCAACGCGCCGCTGCCCGGCGGGCCTGGATCTTCACTTCCGCCACCTTGGGCGACGACGACGGCCTGAGCTGGTTCAGCGAGGCGGCAGGGCTGGAGGACGCAACGCACCTGCGCGTGGGCAGCCCCTTCGACTACCCGGCGCATGCGCGCGTCTACGTGCCTCCGCGCTTTCCGGCGCCGAACGAGGTCGGGCACAACACCATGGTCGGACGGGCCGCGGCCCACTGCGCGGCGGCTCTCGGCGGCCGCACGTTCGTCCTGACGACCACGCTGCGGGCAATGAAGGTCGTGGCCGAAGCATTGACCGCGGAGCTGGCCGAGCTGGGCCGTCCGCTGGACGTGCTGGTTCAGGGCACCGCCGCCAAGCGGGCCCTGCTTTCCCGGTTCCTGCAGGGGGGCTGCGTGCTCGTCGGCTCCCAGAGCTTCTGGGAAGGCATCGACGTACCGGGCGAGGCCTTGCAATGCGTCTTGATCGACAAGCTGCCGTTCCCGCCACCGAACGACCCGCTCGTCGAGGCGCGGGTGCGGCAGTTGAAGTCCCAGGGGCGTGACGCCTTCAACGACTACTTCGTGGCCGAAGCCGCCATCTCGCTGAAGCAAGGTGCCGGCCGCCTGATCCGGACCGAGACCGACCACGGCCTGCTGGTCATCTGCGACACCCGCCTGCGGCAGGCGCGCTACGGAGCCCGGCTGATGCGGGCCCTGCCGCCGATGCAGCCGCTCGAGACGGGCGAGCAGGCCCTGTCTTGGCTGCGCAGCCTGAACCCGGCCTAGCGACCGGGCCTGGCCGCGGCCAGCGGCATCACCAGAGCTGCCACCACTTCTTTTCCGAATCCCAGAACTGCCACCACGGCGTTTCCTTCGCGGGGCCGATGGCCGAGAGGAATCGGCTGTTGGGGTAGTTGACCTTGAGCACGCGGTCGGCGTCGTCCCGCAACTGGGCCAGGCCAAGCTTGTCGTAGGCACGCCCCATGATGTAGAGCGCCTCTTCGATGGCCGGGGTCTGCGGGTAGGTGGTCACCGCCTGCTGGGCCCGGTTGGCGGCGGCGATGTAGGCGCCGCGCCGCAGGTAGTAGCGGGCCACGTGGACTTCGTAGTCGGCCAGCGCATTGACCGTGTAGTCCATGCGCAGTTGCGCGTCCGGCGTGTACTTCGAGTCCGGGAACTGCTCGACCAGCTGCTTGAAAGACTGGTAGGCATCGCGCGCGGCCTGCTGGTCGCGCTCGGACAGCTTCTGGTTCGAGAACGACGCGAGGAAACCGATGTTGTCGTTGAAGTTCACCAGGCCGCGAAGGTACAGCGCGTAGTCCAGGCCGGGGCTCGACGGGTTGAGCTTGATGAAGCGGTCCAGCACCGACAGGGCGGTGGCCTTCTCACCGGCCTTCCAGTTCGCGTAGGCCAGGTCCAGCTGGGCCTGTTGCGCCAGCAGGGTGCCGCCGGCACGGCCCTCGACGCGTTCGAGCAGCTTGATCGCGTTCTGCCAGCCGCCGGAAGCCATGTCGGCCTTGGCGTCTGCATACAATTTCTCCGCCGAACCCTGGATGTCGCCGTCGTTCTTGTCGAAGATGCCGCAAGCGGCGAGCAGCACGGCCAGGGAAACAATCGCGGCACGCGCGAGCGGCCGGCGGAACATGTATTGGGTCATTGGTGCGGGCGCAGCGGACGAATGCGCCGCGCCGGGGTCTTGCCAAGCAACGCGAAGGATTATATGGGGGGGCCATCCGTGCCCGGCGCCGGGGCCGAGGACGCTTCAGAGGGCGGAGTCGAAGAGGTCGGGGTCGATGGCGAGACGCGCGAGTGGACGCTGGATGCCTCGGCTCACGCCCAACGGCTCGACAGGGTGCTGGCGGGCCTGGTGCCGGAATTTTCGCGCAGCCATCTGCAGGGCCTGCTCGCCGCCGGCGAAGTCAGCCTCGACGGGGCGCTGGCCACCACTTCATCGCGCAAGGTCCGGGCAGGGCAGAGGCTACGCATCCGGCTGGTGCCGCCGGCCGAGGCGCGAGCCTTCACGCCCCAGGACATCCCGCTGGAGGTGGTGTTCGAGGACGCGCATCTGCTCGTCATCCACAAGCCGGCCGGGCTGGTGGTGCATCCGGCGCCCGGCAATTGGTCCGGGACGCTGCTCAATGGCTTGCTGGCGCGTGACCCGAATGCCGCCCGGCTGCCGCGCGCGGGCATCGTTCATCGCCTCGACAAGGACACCTCCGGGCTGATGGTCGTCGGGCGCAGCCTGGAGGCCGTCACCGCACTCGTGCGGGACATGGCGGCGCGCGAAATCAGCCGGCGCTATCTGGCCATCGCGCATGGCGAGACCGGTTCGCAGCCCTTCACGATCGATGCGCCGGTCGGGCGCGACCCGGTATCGCGCGTGCGCATGGCGGTGGTTCCCGGCGGCAAGCCGGCGCGTACGGATGTCTTTCCTGTGGCGAGCCGGGACGGCCTGAGCGCGCTGCGCTGCGAACTGCATACCGGTCGCACCCACCAGATCCGGGTCCATCTCGCCTCGCGCGGCCATCCGCTGGTGGCAGACGCTGTGTACGGTGGACGGCCAGCCCTCGGCATGGATCGCCAGGCGCTGCACGCGGCGGAGCTCGCACTGGCCCATCCCGTCAGTCGTGAAACGCTGCGCTTCGAGGCCGCCCCACCTGCCGATTTCTCGGCCGCGTGGGCTCGCATCGTGGCGTTCTGACGTTCAAACACGGGGATTCCCCGAGACCGCAGGTTGGTGCGGGGTTACAATGCCCATTCAAATTGACCGGTCCGGCGGGATGGCCCCGAAAGACCAGCGCCAAGGGGGCCCGCAGCCCCTCGCGCGGCGCCACGAAGGCGCGGTCGACCACGGTATCGGTCCTCTGCCGCCGCCGTCTGCCGCCAGGCTCAGGGAAGGGCTGGCCAGACCCAGCCGTCACCGCGCCGACACTCTTGCCAGCGAACCGCTCGATCGACGCCCCTGGTCGATACCCGTGCGCGATGGCCCGCCTGTCTGATGCGCGCCTGTCGTGGGTCATCGTTCGAGCTCATGGGCCCTCATTGTTGAAGTCCGTTGAAGTCCGTCGCTGCAGCCGCAGCCATTGATCCTTGTCGATGAATACACAGGACGCCAAACGCGTGCTCGAGACGGCGCTCATCTGCGCAGGTCAGCCGATGCCGCTTCGCGACATGCGGGCGCTTTTTGCCGACCAGCTCGGCCCTGACACGCTCCGCTCGCTGCTTGAAGAACTGACCCGCGACTGGGCCGGCCGAGGTGTGGAACTCGTGACCCTGGCCACGGGCTGGCGCCTGCAGAGCCGGCCGGAGATGCGGGAGTTCCTGGACCGCCTGAATCCCGAGAAGCCACCCCGCTATTCGCGGGCCGTGCTCGAGACGCTGGCCATCATCGCCTACCGGCAGCCGGTCACGCGCGGCGACATCGAAGACATCCGGGGTGTCGTCGTGTCGAGCCAGATCATCAAGCAGCTCGAGGACAGGAACTGGATCGAAGCCATCGGCCACCGCGACGCCCCTGGGCGGCCGGCGCTGTATGCGACGACCCGACAGTTCCTCGATGACCTCGGCCTCGAGAGCCTCGACAAGCTCCCGGTACTGGATGGCCCGCCGGGCGCCGAGGCGTTGAACGTCCTGGGTGCCGCGGCCCAGGCGGACCTGCTGCACGACCAGGGCGAATTGCCGCTCGAGGCCCCACCTGCCATGGGCGAACCTTCCCAGGCAGAGCCGGCAGACAGCGAGATGCTGTCCGCCGTGGCCGACCAGGCCGCCGACATCGTCCCCGTCGAACCTGAAGTCGACGGGGGCGTCGCCTCCGACGATTCCGAAGAACCTCCTTCCACCCCCACGAACGCGCCCGAAGAAGCATGAACACCGATCCCAAGTCCGACCAGCCCTTGCCTGCCGAGCCGGCAGGCCCTGCCAGCGAAGCTGCGGCCGACGGGGCGCCTGCCGCACCGAAGCGCCGGCCGAGGGCGAAGAAAGTGGCCGAGCCTGCGGCGGCCGAGGCCGGCGATACGCCGGCCGTCGACGGGGCAGCGCCGGTGGAGGCCGCCACGCCGAAGCCCGCGCGCAAGCGGGCGCGGCCCGCGAAGAAGGAAGAGGATGGCGAGACGAAGGGGACGGTGGACGCGAGCCCGACCCTAGAGCCGGTCGCCGTCGCGGAGCCGGCGGCCCTTGCCGAGCCGGTTCGCCACGAGGCGTCTTTCCCCGAGCCGGTGGCCGCGGTCGAGGCGGCAGCAGCCCCCTCCGGTGAAACGTCGCAGGCTGCGGCTGGCCCCCGACTCGAGGGCGAGGACGATTCTGCAGCCGACGGCGAGTCGCGCCGGAGTCGCAATCGCCGCCGCCGCCGTCGCGGCGACCGTGGCGAGCGCGAGGATCAGCCGGGCGGCCAGGAGGGGGTCCCGGCGCCGGCGGTCGAGGCTGCGGACGCTGGAGCGCTTTTCGCTGCGGTGCTGGCCGGTGAATTCGATGGCGCCGATGAACCCCTCGCCGAGGTCGCCCTCGAGACAGGCGACACCGTCGGCGACCAGGAGGCCGATGGCGGCGAAGACGCGGATGCCGGCCGGCCGGTCGAGGCGGCGCGCGAGACAGCCGCCGAAGAAGGCTCCGACAAGCGGGTGCTGCAACCCGATCCGGATGCGCCCAAGCTCCACAAGGTCCTGGCCCAGTCGGGCATAGGCTCGCGCCGCGACATGGAGCAGGCCATCATCGATGGCCGGGTCGAGGTCAATGGCGAGGTCGCCCATACCGGCATGCGGGTGTCCTTCGGCGACCGGGTCTCGCTGGACGGCAAGCCGGTGCGCATCCGGATCGCGCCGCCTCCGGCGCGGGTGATCGCCTATCACAAGCCGGTGGGCGAGGTGGTTTCGCACGACGACCCGCAACAGCGCCCGACCGTGTTCCGCCGCCTGCCGCGCCTGGCGCAAGGCAAGTGGCAGTCGGTGGGGCGGCTGGACATCAACACCGAGGGCCTGCTGCTGTTCACCACGTCCGGCGACCTGGCGAACAAGCTGATGCACCCGCGTTTCGGTGTCGAGCGTGAGTACGCGGTGCGCGTGCTCGGAACGCTGGAGAAGGAGGCCAAGGAGCGGCTGCTCGCGGGCGTCGAGATCGAGGGCCAGGCGGCCGCCTTCAAGTCGATCGAGGACGGCGGCGGCGAGGGCGTCAACCATTGGTACCGCGTCGTGATCTCCGAGGGACGCAACCGCGAGGTCCGCAAGCTCTTCGACGCCGTGGGGCTGGCCGTGAGCCGCCTGATCCGCATCCGTTACGGCTGCGTGGTGCTTCCCCGAGGCTTGAAGCGCGGGGCCTGGGTCGACCTGGGCGACGCGGACTTGCGCGCCCTTCGCCAGATCACCGACGGCGGCCGCCAGGAGCAGCGTGGCGACAACAATCGGCGAGACCAGCGGGGCGACCAGCGCGGCAATCAGCGCGGTGACCAGCGTGGCGACCCGCGCGGCGGCAAGCGCGGCCCCGAAGCCCGTCCCGAGCGGCAGGCCGACCAGCAGCGAAACAACCAGGGCAAGAAGAAGCCGCTCGACAAGCGCCGCGACCGGCCCGAGCGTCAGGAGTTCGAACGACTGCCGGGCGAACTGCGCGAACCGGGAGATCCGACCCGGATTCCCAACCCGCTGCAGCAGACCTTCGACAAGCGCCAGGTCCAGCGCGAGCGCTCCGGGCGCCGCGAGGAGGACTACGAGAACGGGCCGATTCCCAACCCGTTGCAGCAGACGTACGACAAGCGCTTCGTGCAGCCCCAGCGAGGCTTTGGCGGCGGACAGGGCGGCGGTAAGTCCGGCCCCAAGGGCGGGGGAGGGCAGCGCGAACCCGATCCGATGCAGACCTCGGTGGGCTACATCGGCGCCGATGCCTTCCTGCGCAAGGGGCCGGGCAAGGGTGGCCGGCGAGGTGGCCGGCGCTGACGTCCGAACGCCCGCATGCGAGCCCTTTGCGGCCATCATGCGGAGCTAAAATGCAAGGCTTTGCTCGGCAGGCGCCGGGCCACGACATCAACTCAAGGAAGCAAGGAAGCATCCCATGGCCATCGAACGCACCCTCTCGATCATCAAGCCCGACGCCGTCGCCAAGAACGTGATCGGCCAGATCTACGCCCGTTTCGAAGGCGCTGGCCTGAAGGTCATCGCGGCGCGCATGATGCACCTGTCGCGAGCCGATGCCGAAGCGTTCTACGCCGTTCACAAGTCCCGTCCCTTCTTCAACGACCTGGTCAACTTCATGATCTCCGGCCCGGTGATGGTGCAGGCGCTCGAAGGCGAAGGCGCCATCGCCAAGAACCGCGACCTGATGGGCGCCACCGACCCGAAGAAGGCCGACAAGGGCACCATCCGTGCGGACTTCGCCGACTCGATCGACGCCAACGCCGTGCACGGTTCGGATGCCGCCGAGACGGCCGCCGTCGAAGTGGCGTTCTTCTTCCCCGGCATGAACATCTACTCGCGCTGACCGGCGCGCCGGCGGCCCGACGTCGCGATGAGTCTCGTCAACCTCCTTGACTTCGACCTCGACGGTCTGGCCGCCTATTGCGAGAGCCTGGGCGAGAAGCGCTTTCGCGCCACCCAGCTCTTCCGCTGGATCCACCAGAAGGGTGCCGCCGACTTCGGCGCCATGACGGACCTGGCCAAGTCGCTGCGCGACAAGCTGGCCGGGGTGGCTGAAGTCAGGCCGCTGACGGTGGCCACCGAGCAGGCCTCCACCGACGGCACCATCAAGTGGCTGTTCGACGTCGGCGGCGGCAATGCCATCGAGGCCGTGTTCATTCCCGAGGACGACCGTGGCACGCTGTGCGTTTCGTCCCAGGCAGGATGCGCGGTCGGCTGCCGCTTCTGCTCCACCGGGCACCAGGGCTTCTCCCGCAATCTGAGCACCGGAGAGATCCTTGCCCAGCTCTGGTACGCCGAGCATCACCTGCGGCAGCGCTTGAACCTTGCGCCGGGTGAACGAGCCATCACCAACGTCGTCATGATGGGGATGGGCGAGCCGCTGCAGAACTATTCGGCCCTCGTGCCGGCGTTGAAGGCCATGCTCGATGACCACGGCTACGGTCTGTCCCGCCGGCGCGTCACCGTCTCCACCTCCGGCGTCGTGCCCATGATGGACCGCCTGAGGGAAGATTGCCCGGTCGCGCTGGCCGTTTCGCTGCACGCACCGAACGACGCCCTGCGCGACGAACTCGTCCCGCTGAACCGCAAGTACCCGCTGGCCGAGCTGCTGGCCGCTTGTCGCCGCTACCTCGAGACCGCGCCGCGCGACTTCATCACCTTCGAGTACTGCATGCTCGATGGCGTCAATGACGGCGACGACCACGCCCGCGAGCTGCTGGCCCTGGTGAACGGCCGCGGCGACCGTCACGTTTCGTGCAAGCTCAACCTGATCCCGTTCAACCCCTTCCCGGAATCCGGCCTGCACTGCTCACCGCGCGCGCGGGTGCTGGCCTTCGCGAAGATCCTGCAGGACGCAGGTATCGTGACCACCGTGCGCAAGACCCGCGGCGACGACATCGACGCGGCCTGCGGGCAACTGGCCGGCGAGGTGAAGGACAGGACCCGCGCGGCCGAGCGCATGAAGCGGCTGCCTGTGCGCATCGTCTCGGCCCCTGCCGAGCCGCGCCAGAAGCCGCACTGAACGCAGAACGAACACAGTCGTTGAAGGAGACGTCGCGTTGAGGTTCAAGCACAGCGGAAGCAACCGCGCATGGGGGCTGGTGGCCGGCCTGGGGCTGGCTGCGCTGACCGGAATGCTGCAGGGTTGCGCAGCGCCGGCGGCCAGGCCGCCGCAGGACGTCCAGACGGCATCGGACCAGACCGATGCGGACCGGCGCGCGCGGGTGCGCATGGAGCTGGCAGTGGCGTACTTCGGCCGGGGCCAGAACAGCACCGCGCTGGATGAGGTCAAGCAGGCGCTGCAGGCCAAGCCGGATCTGGCCGACGCCTACAACCTTCGCGGCCTGATCTACGCGAACATGAGCGAGGTCGCGCTGGCCGAAGACAGCTTTCGCCATGCCTTGCAACTGGCTCCGCGAGATGCGGACACCATGCACAACTACGGCTGGTTCCTGTGCCAGCAACGTCGCTATGGCGATGCCGAGGCCCAGTTCAACGCCGCGCTGGCGGTGCCGAACTACCGGGATGCGATGCGCACCTTGCTGACGATGGGCGTCTGCCAGGCGCGCAACAACCAGTGGGCCGAGGCCGAGAAGACGCTGCAGCGGTCCTACGAGATGGATCCGGCCAATCCGACCACGGCGATGAACCTCGCAGAGGTCCTGCTGCGGCGGGGGGAGTACGAACGGGCCCGCTTCTACGTGCGCCGCGTCAACGCCAATGACGAGCTGGTGAGTGCGCAGACGCTGTGGCTCGCAGCCCGGATCGAGAACAAGCTCGGCCAGTCGGCCCAGGTCAAGGTGCTCGGCACCCAGCTGGTCAACCGCTTCCCGCAGTCGGCCGAGGCCTTGCTGTACGAGAAGGGCCGCTTCGATGACTGAGGCCGCCGAGACCGCAGGAACGCTGCTGCGGGTTGCCAGAGAGAAGCAGGGCCTGCACATCGCGGCCCTGGCCACCATGCTCAAGGTTCCTCCGCGCAAGCTGGAGGCCCTGGAGGCCGACCGCTACGAGGAGTTCCAGGGCGCGACCTTCGTTCGGGCCCTCGCGCAGGCCGCCTGCCGCACCCTCAAGATCGATCCGGTGCCGGTCCTGGAGCGCCTGCCGGAGCAGGACACCGGCACGCTCAGTCAGCTCGAACACAGCCTGAACATGCCGTTCCGCGAGCGCGGCACGCGCCGTGACAGCGCCGAAGTGCCGCTGGCCAGTCAGGCGGTGATGGGCATCGTGCTGCTGCTGGTGGTCGGGGCGCTGGCGTTCTGGCTGTGGCCTGCGGGCTGGCACCTGCCTTCACTTGCCGGCGCGCCCTCCGGTTCAGACATCAACAGCGGAACGGTGACGACGCCGTTGCCCGTGCCGGCGCCTGCCCCCATCGTGGACCCGGCATCGGGGGTGGCTCAGCCCACCGGGCCTGGAGCCTCGGTGCCATCGACCGGCCAGGTGTTCCCACAGCCCGGTTTGCCACCGGTGGCGAGTGCTTCTTCGCCCGCCATGGTCGCGCCCGCGCCCGTGCCCGCGCCCGCGAGCGTCCCCGCCCTGGTCGCGCCAGCCCCTTCCGCCGCCATCGGCCAGGGCGCGCTGCAGTTGCGAGCGCGGCAGTCGTCCTGGGTGGAAGTCGTGGATGCCCGCTCTCAAGTGCTGGTGTCCCGCACGCTGGCCGCCGGAGAAACCGTCGAGTTCGACGGTGCATTGCCGCTGCGTGTGAAGATCGGCAACGCGGGCGGTACGGAGCTGACCTTCCGGGGCCGTCCCGTGGACCTGAATGCCATATCGCGCGACAACGTCGCCCGGCTGGAACTGAAATGACGACACAGCCAGACCCCTCCCTCATCGACGACGAGCCGATCACCAGCGCCGCGCCGGCACCGCGGCGCAGCCGGCAAGCCCGCGTGAGCTGGGGCGACCGCGTCGTGACCGTCGGCGGCGACGCGCCCGTTCGCGTGCAGTCGATGACCAACACCGACACCGTCGATGTGATCGGAACGGCGATCCAGGTCAAGGAACTGGCGATCGCCGGCTCCGAGATGGTCCGCATCACGGTCAACACGCCCGAGGCGGCGGCTGCAGTGCCTCACATTCGCGAGCAACTCGATCGAATGGGCATCGACGTGCCGCTGGTCGGGGACTTCCACTACAACGGCCACCGCCTGCTGACCGAGCATCCGGCCTGCGCCGAGACGCTGTCGAAGTACCGCATCAATCCCGGCAACGTCGGCAAGGGCGAGAAGCGCGACAGGCAGTTCGCACAGATGGTCGAGGCGGCCTGCCGCTACGACAAGGCGGTGCGCATAGGCGTCAACTGGGGGTCGCTCGACCAGGAGCTGCTGGCCTCGCTGATGGACGACAACCATCGGCGCGCGGAACCCTGGGATGCCAAGCAGGTGATGTACCAGGCGCTGGTGCAGTCGGCTTTGCAATCGGCCGAGGCCGCGCGGGACATCGGCCTGGATCCGAACCAGATCATCATCAGCTGCAAGGTCAGCGGAGTGCAGGACCTGATCTCGGTCTACCAGGCGCTGGCCAGGCGCTGCGACTACCCGCTGCACCTGGGCCTGACGGAAGCCGGCATGGGCACCAAGGGCACGGTCGCGTCAGCCGTGGCGCTGTCCGTGCTGCTGCAGCAGGGGATAGGCGACACCATCCGTGTATCGCTCACGCCGCAGCCCGGCGAAGCGCGCACGCAGGAGGTGGTGGTCGCGCTGGAGATCCTCCAGGCGCTCGGCCTGCGCAGCTTCAACCCGAGCGTCACGGCCTGCCCGGGCTGTGGCCGCACGACCAGCACCACCTTCCAGGAGCTGGCCAAGCAGATCGACGACTTCCTTCGCGCCCAGATGCCCGTCTGGCGCGCGCACTACCCCGGCGTGGAAAAGATGAAGGTGGCGGTGATGGGCTGCATCGTCAACGGCCCCGGCGAGAGCAAGCATGCCGACATCGGCATCAGCCTGCCCGGCACGGGCGAGGCGCCGGCCGCGCCCGTCTTCATCGACGGCGAGAAGGCCATGACCTTGCGCGGCGACGGCATCGCGCGCGAGTTCCAGACCATCGTCGAGCAGTACATCGAACGGCGCTACGGCAGCGTGACGACGGCGCATTGAGCCGTCCGTCCGAGGTTCCAATTCGGTGCCGCACCCGCGGCATCCGCTCCACGCTGCGAGAACGACAAATCCATGAGTGAAGTCCTGAAGGCCATCAAGGGCATGAACGACATCCTGCCGGGCAGCATCCCGCGCAAGGACAAGCTGCCCGACTCCGCGCTGTGGCACTGGTTCGAGTCGACGGTGCGTTCGGTGCTCTCCCGCTATGGCTACCAGTACATCCTGACGCCCATCGTCGAGCCGACCGCGCTGTTCGTGCGCGGCCTCGGCGAGGTGACCGACATCGTCGAGAAGGAGATGTACTCCTGGCGCGACGAGATGAACGGCGACCACCTGACCCTTCGTCCCGAGGCCACTGCGGGCATCGTGCGGGCCATGGTCGAGCACAACGCGCTCTACAACGGCCCATTGCGCCTGTGGACGCTGGGTGCGATGTTCCGCCACGAACGCCCGCAGAAAGGGCGCTATCGCCAGTTCCATCAGCTCGATGTCGAGGCCCTGGGCTTCGCCGGTCCGGACGTGGATGCAGAACTGATCCTGATGGTGCGCCGGCTGTGGCGAGAGCTCGGCCTGGTCGAAGGCCAGCATGTTCGCCTGGAGCTGAACAGCCTCGGCCAGCCCGACGAACGGGCCGCCCATCGCGCCGCGCTGATCGCCTACTTCCAGGACCATGCGAGCCAGCTGGACGAGGAGGCGAAAAGACGCCTGCACACCAACCCGCTGCGCATCCTCGACACGAAGAATCCGGCCATGCAGGCCCTGGTCGAGGCTGCACCCCGGTTGATGGACTTCCTCGGGCCGCAGTCGCTGGCGCACTTCGGAGCGGTCCGCGCCATCCTCGACGCCGCTGGCCTGGAGTACCGAGTCAACGCGCGCCTGGTCCGGGGCATGGACTACTACAACCTGACGGTGTTCGAGTGGGTCACCGACCACCTCGGCTCCCAGGGCACGGTCTGCGGCGGCGGGCGCTATGACGGGCTGATCCAGCAGCTGGGAGGCAAGGGCGCCCCGGCGGTCGGATTCGGCCTGGGCATCGAGCGGCTGCTGCTGCTGATCCAGGAACTCGGCCTGCCCGTGCCGTCCGGCGCGCCCGACGCCTATGCCGTCGTCGCGGAACCGACGGCACTGGCCCAGGTGCTGCCGGTGCTCGAAGCGCTTCGCGCCGAGGGCGTTGCCGTGCAGATGCACGCCGGCGGCGGCAACATGAAGGCGCAATTCAAGAAGGCCGACGCGAGTGGCGCGCGCTTCGCGCTGGTCTTCGGCGGCGATGAGCTGGCGCGCGGCATGGTTGGCGTCAAAGCCTTGCGAGACGCAGGCACCGAGCAGGCCGAACGGCCGCTGGCCGACGCCTCGTCCTGGGCGCAGACGCTTCGCAGCAACGGGCGGGACGCATAATCTGCCCTTTCGCCTGGTGAGCGCCGTGCTCACCGGGCCCTCGACACCCACGGCCCGCGCCTCGCAGCGCAGCCCATCGGCTCATGGCAAGCAATCTCGATCTACAAGAACAGGAACAGCTCGACGAGCTCAAGGCGTTCTGGAAGCAATACGGCAACCTGATCACCTGGGGCTTGACGCTGGTGCTCGCGGCTTTCGCGGCGCTCAATGGCTGGAACTGGTGGCAGCGTGACCAGGGTGCCAAGGCCGGAGCCATGTTCGACGAGCTCGACCGGGCCGTGCAATCTGCCAACGCCGAGCAGGCCGGCCGCGTCTTCAACGACATGAAGGAGCGCTACTCGCGCACCGCCTACACCGCCCAGGCCGGCTTGCTGGCTGCGAAGCTTCAGGCCGACAAGGGCCAGGGCGACGCGGCTCAGGCCAGCCTGGCATGGGTGGCGGAACACGCCGCTGACGACGAATACAAGTCTCTGGCCCATCTTCGCCTGTCCACCCTGCTGCTGGACAAGAAGGCGTACGACGAAGCGCTGAAGGAGGTCGACCAGGTCAAGTCGCCCGAATTCGCCGCCCTGGCCGACGACCGCCGCGGCGACATCCTGATGGCCCAAGGCAAGAAGGACGAGGCTGTGAAAGCGTTCCAGGCGGCGTGGAAGGCGATGAACGAGCAGCTGGACTACCGTCGCGTGGTCGAGTCCAAGCTGACCAGCCTGGGCGCCGCGCCCGAGGCGGCTGCCAGCGGGGTCGCCCGATGATGGCCGGCGTGAAACGCGGCGCCTGCATTGCATGGGCCGCCACGATCGCAGTCGCGTCCCTGGTGGCTTGTTCCGCCGACAAACCCAAGCCGGCACCGTTGCCGACGATCGAATCGCCCATCGCAGGGCGACAAGTCTGGGAAGCCAGGGTCGGCGGCGTGAATTTCCCTCTGGCCGTGGCGGTGCTCAACGGCCGATTCCACTTGGCCGGCGACGACGGCACGGTCGTGGCGCTCGATGTCGCGACCGGCCGCGAGCTGTGGCGCGGCGAGGTGGGCGCCAAGCTCTCGGCGGGCGTCGGGTCCGACGGCCGCTATGCCGCCGTCGTCACCCGGGCGAACGAACTGGTGGTCCTGGACGGTGGCAACGTCGTCTGGCGGCAAAAGCTCGAATCTCCGGTCGTCACGGCACCGCTCGTCGCGGGTGAACGCGTGTTCGTCCTGGGCGTCGACCGCGTCGTCAACGCCTTCGACGTGCTGGATGGCCGGCGCCTGTGGACCCTCAAGCGTCCGGGCGATGCGCTGACCCTGTCGCAGGCCGGGATGCTGGCGCCTTACAAGGACACACTGTTGGTGGGCCAAGGCTCCCGCCTGGTCGGGCTGGACCCGCTGAAGGGCACGGTGCGCTGGGACACCGCGCTCACCACGCCGCGCGGCACCAACGAAGTCGAGCGACTGGCCGACCTGGTCGGGCCGCCGTCACGCACGGGCAGCGTGTTTTGCATGCGGTCCTTCCAGAATGCCGTCGGTTGCATCGACGCCGAGCGCGGCAGCCTCAAGTGGGTGCAGAACACCGGCGGCATCGAGCCGGTCGGAGGCAACGAGGAGTACGTCTTCTCGGCCGACAGCAGCGATCGCATCAGCGCCCGCAAGCGAGCCAGCGGGGAGCTGGCCTGGTCCACCGAGGTGCTGCTGAATCGCGGCCTGAGCGCACCGGCTGCGCTGGGCACGGCCGTCGTGTTCGGCGACCTCGACGGCCAGCTGCATTTCCTGTCCCAGGCCGAGGGCAAGCCGGTGCTGCGTCTGCCGACCGATGGCTCCCGGGTGGCCGCCGCCCCGGTGATCTCGGACAACACCCTTCTCATCGTCACCCGCAAAGGCGGCGTCTTCGCGTTCCGCCCCGAATAAGTGAAACCGGTCATTGCCCTGGTGGGCCGCCCGAACGTCGGCAAATCGACGCTGTTCAACCGGCTGACCAAGAGCCGGGATGCCATCGTGGCGGACTTCGCTGGCCTGACCCGCGATCGCCACTACGGCGATGGGCGGCTGGGCACCCGCGATTACATCGTCATAGACACCGGCGGCTTCGAACCCGACAGCACGACCGGCATCGTCAAGGAGATGGCTCGCCAGACCCGCCAGGCGGTGGCCGAGGCCGACGTGGTGGTCTTCGTGACCGACGTGCGCACGGGGCTGTCCGGCCAGGACCAGGACATCGCCCGCTACCTCCGTCAGGCCAACAAGCGGGTGCTGCTGGCGGTGAACAAGGCCGAGGGGATGTCCGAATCGCCCCTGCTGGCAGAGTTCCACGAACTTGGCATGGGCGAGCCGCACCCGGTGTCGGCAGCGCACGGCCAGGGCATCCGCAGCCTTCTCGAGGCGGCGCTGGCCGACTTTCCCGAGCCGGAGGAGGGCGAGGCGTTCGACGAGGTCGATGCCAATGCGCCAATTCGCCTGGCTGTGGCCGGCCGGCCCAACGTCGGCAAGTCGACCCTCATCAACACGTGGCTGGGTGAAGAACGGCTCATCGCCTTCGACATGCCCGGCACCACGCGCGATGCGATCCGGGTGCCCTTCGAGCGTGAAGGCCGCCGTTTTGAACTGATCGACACCGCTGGCCTGCGACGCAAGGGCAAGGTGTTCGAAGCCATCGAGAAGTTCTCGGTCGTCAAGACGCTTCAAGCCATCTCGGATGCCAACGTCGTCGTGCTGATGGTCGATGCCACCCAGGGGGTGAGCGACCAGGATGCGCACATCGCGGGCTACATCCTCGACTCCGGTCGTGCGGTGGTGATCGCCATCAACAAGTGGGATGCGATCGACAGCTATCAGCGCCAGATGCTGGAACGCTCCATCGAGCAGCGGCTGGCCTTCCTCAAGTTCGCGCCCATCGTCCACATCTCCGCGTTGAAGCGCCAGGGCCTCGGGCCCTTGTGGAAGGCCATCGCGGATTGCCATGCCTCGGCGACGAAGAAGCTTTCGACGCCCGTGCTGACGCGACTGCTGCACGAGGCCGTGGAGCACCAGGCGCCCAAGCGGGCGGGTGCCTTCCGGCCGAAGTTGCGCTATGCGCATCAGGGCGGGATGAATCCGCCGATCATCGTGATCCACGGCAACTCGCTCGAGCACGTGACCGACGCCTACAAGCGATACCTCGAGGGGCGCTTTCGCGAGCACTTCAAGCTCGTCGGAACACCAATGCGCATCGAGATGAAACTCTCTCGCAACCCTTTCGCCGAGGGAGATCGCTGACACGGCAACGCTTCTATCGAAGATGCTGTGTTAAGGTGCCGACTCCAACGAACTTCCAACACGGAGCATATCGTGAGCAACAAAGGGCAACTCCTACAAGACCCCTTCCTGAACCTGCTGCGCAAGGAGCACGTTCCGGTTTCGATCTACCTGGTCAACGGCATCAAGCTGCAGGGCCACATCGAGTCCTTCGACCAGTACGTTGTGCTGCTGCGCAACACCGTCACCCAGATGGTCTACAAGCACGCCATCTCCACTGTCGTCCCAGGCCGCGCGGTGAACTTCCACGCCGCTGAATCGGGCGAAAACGGCTGACCCGCCGCCTCCAAACTGTCGCTGCCGCAGGCGACTTGGCTTCACCGACCTTGAGCGCTGACCCCACCCGCCACGCGCCCGCTGACGACAGCAACGAGGCGGCGCGTGCGGTGTTGGTCGGCGTCGACCTGGGGCCTGGCTCCTCGTTCGATCCCACCCTCGACGAGCTCGCCCTGCTGGCCGAGTCGGCGGGGGACGAGCCGGTCGCTCGTGTCACCGCCAAGCGCAAGTCGCCGGATCCGGCCCTCTTCGTCGGTTCGGGCAAGGCCGATGAGATCAAGCTGCTGGTTCAGGCCCATCACGCCCACGGCGTGATCTTCGATCAGGCCCTGTCGCCGGCGCAGCAGCGCAATCTCGAGCGGCACCTGGGCGTTCCCGTGGCCGATCGCACCGCGCTCATCCTGGAAATTTTCGCGGCCCGCGCCCAGAGCCACGAGGGCAAGCTGCAGGTCGAACTCGCGCGGCTGCAGTACCTGTCCACCCGCCTGGTCAGGCGATGGAGCCACCTGGAGCGCCAGCGCGGCGGCGTCGGCCATCGCGGGGGCCCTGGTGAGGCGCAGATCGAGCTGGACCGCCGCATGATCGGCGACCGCATCAAGTCGGTGAAAGAGCGGTTGGAGCGCGTGAAGCGCCAGCGCAGCACCCAGCGCCGTGCCCGCGAGCGCTCGGGCACCTTCAAGGTCTCGCTGGTGGGCTACACCAACGCCGGCAAGTCGACGCTGTTCAACTCGATGGTGAAGGCGCGCACCTATGCGGCCGACCAGCTCTTCGCCACCCTCGACACGACCACACGGTCGCTGTACCTGGGCGAAGCAGGGCGCTCGGTCTCCCTTTCGGACACGGTCGGCTTCATACGCGACCTGCCCCACAAGCTGGTCGAGGCCTTTCGCGCGACATTGCAGGAGGCCGCCGATGCGGACCTGCTGCTGCACGTCATCGACGCCAGCAGTCCCGTCCTGCTGGAGCAGCAGCAGGAGGTCGAGCGCGTGCTCGAAGAGATCGGCGCCGAACACATCCCCCAGATCCTCGTGTACAACAAGCTCGACCAGATTGAGGTGGAGCAGCGTCCGCGCGTGCCCGACGACGAGATCGAGCGTGCCGCCGGTGTGCGAGTGCCACGGGTCTTCGTGAGCGCGCTGACGGGCGAGGGCCTGCCGCGGTTGCGTGAGTTGATTGCCGCTCACGCCGCGCCGGCCTTGAACTCCGAGCCGGACGCCTTCATCTTGCCTGACGGTAGCTCGGCTCCGCGCCACTGAAGCACCTCCTTCCACGAACAATCAAGCAAACCGGTCCACGGCATGAGCATGCGAACCCTCGAAACTGACGCTCCGGGCGCCGGCGCACGACTGCGCCACCTCGCGCGTGCCGCGCGCGCGCTGGTGATGGCCAACGGCCGCCACGACGGGCCGCCCGACCTCGACGAGCTCTGGCGCGATTTCAATCGCAAGCTGTCCAATCTGTTCGGCGGCAAAGGCGGTTCTTCGCCCCGCGGCAACGGCTCTGAAGATCCCGGCTTCCAGCCCGACATGAAGGGCGCGGGCATCGGCGTCGGCCTGATCGCCGGCCTGGTGGTGCTGATCTGGGCGGGCAGCGGCCTGTTCATCGTCCAGGAAGGCAACCAGGCGGTCGTGACCACCTTCGGCAAGTACAGCAACACCGTGTCAGCTGGCATGCAGTACAGGCTGCCTTATCCCTTCCAGGCCCACGAGACGGTGCCGGTCACCCAGTTGCGCTCGGTGGAAGTCGGTCGCAACACCGTGAGCCAGGCGACCGCGTTGCGCGACTCGTCGATGCTGACGCAGGATGAGAACATCGTCGACATCCGATTCATCGTCCAGTACGTGCTGAAGGACGCGCGGGCCTTCCTGTTCGAGAACCGCGACACCGACCAGGCGGTCGTCCAGGCCAGCGAATCGGCCGTGCGCGAGATCGTCGGCCGCAGCAAGGTCGACTCCGTCCTTTACGAGAGGCGCGATGCCATCGCGGCCGACCTGGTGCGTTCGATCCAGTCACAGCTCGATCGTCTCAACGCCGGCGTCACGATCAAGAACGTGAACCTGCAGAACGTCCAGGTGCCGGAGCAGGTGCAGGCGGCCTTCGACGATGCCGTCAAGGCCGGCGCCGACCGCGACCGTTTCAAGAACGAAGGTCAGGCGTATGCCAGCGACGTGATCCCCAAGGCGCAAGGCACTGCCGCGCGGCTGCGGGCCGAGGCGGAGGGCTACAGCTCCCGCGTGGTGGCCACAGCGGAAGGCGATGCCGAGCGCTTCAAGTCGATCTACGCCGAATACCAGAAAGCCCCCGCGGTGACGCGTGACCGGCTCTACATCGATGCCATGCGCGACGTCTATGCCAACGTGAGCAAGGTGATGGTGGACAGCCACGGCAACTCGAACCTGCTGTACCTGCCGTTGGACAAGCTCATGCAGCAGGCTGGATCACCGCCGGCCGCCGCCACTGCGGCGCCGGCGCCCGCAGCTCCGACGGACAGCTCAACCCTCGACCGTTCGCGCGACATCCGCAACCGCGACCGCGACAGCCGCTGATCCGCGGCGAAGACACGAGAACACGAGAACAACCATGAACCGATTCGCCGTCATTGTCGGCAGCGTGCTCGTCCTGCTGGTGCTGGCCGCCTCGACCCTGTTTGTCGTCGACCAGCGCCAGGTCGCCGTGGTCTACGCCCTGGGCGAGATCAAGGAGGTCGTCACCGAGCCCGGGCTGAAGATGAAGTTGCCGCCGCCGCTGCAGAACGTCGTGTTCCTGGATCGCCGCGTCCAGACGCTCGACAGCCCCGAGGCGCGACCGATCTTCACGGCCGAGAAGAAGACCCTGGCCGTCGACTGGCTCGTCAAGTGGCGGATCGCCGATTCGCGACAGTTCATCCGCAACAACGGGGTCGACCTGCGCAACCTGGAGAACCGCCTGAGCCCTGTGGTGCAGGCCGCGTTCAACGAGGAGGTCACGAAGCGCACCGTCGGTGCCGTGCTGGCCACGGAGCGCGAGAAGATCATGAGCGACGTGAAGGCACGGCTCACCGAGCCGGCCAAGTCCTTCGGTATCGAGGTCATCGACGTGCGCATCAAGCGGGTCGACTTCGTCGCCAGCATCACGGACTCCGTCTATCGCCGGATGCAGTCCGAGCGGCAGCAAGTGGCCAATGAGCTTCGGTCCACCGGCCAGGCCGATGGCGAGCGGATCCGCGCCGACGCTGATCGCCAACGCGAAGTCATCGTCGCCGAGGCCTATCGCGATGCCCAAAAGATCAAGGGCGAGGGCGATGCCAAGGCCTCGGCCCTGTACGCGTCGGCGTTCGGGCGCGATCCGCAATTCGCCCAGTTCTACCGCAGCCTCGATGCCTATCGGCAGAGCTTCCGCAACAAGAACGACGTGATGGTGGTCGACCCATCGTCGGATTTCTTCAAGGCCATGCGAGGCAGCGGCGCCGGCAGCGCGGCCCCGGCCAAGAAGTGAGTTGCCATGCCATCGGAGCCGGCCGCGCGTGTGGCCGCTCCCCAGCCGACCGGTATCCCCCCGGGGGTTCGGTCAATCCACTGAACGGGCGAGGGATCCACTGATGGGTGACCTGCTGCTCGGGGCCCTTGCGTTGATGCTGGTGTTCGAGGGGCTGCTGCCGTTTTTCAGCCCCCGCCGGTGGCGCGAGGTCTTCTTGCGCGCCACGCAGATGACGGACGGCCAGATTCGTTTCATCGGGCTGACCTGCATGCTCGTCGGCCTGGTGTTGCTCCTGCTCAACGGCTGAAGTCGACCCGGATTCGGGAAGGCCCCCCTGTACAATGCCGGTTTTAACCCCGGTGCCTTTTCATGTCCTCTGCTTGGCTGTTGCCAGAGCACATTGCTGACGTCCTGCCCGCAGAGGCCAGGCGCATCGAGGACCTGCGGCGCCAGTGGCTGGATCTGGCGCGCGGCTATGGTTTCGAGTTGGTCATGCCGCCGATGCTGGAGTATCTCGACTCCCTGCTTTCCGGTACGGGGCGCGAACTCGACCTGAAGACCTTCAAGCTGGTCGATCAACTGTCAGGGCGCACGCTCGGCTTGCGCGCCGACACCACGCCCCAGGTCGCGCGCATCGATGCGCATCTGCTGAACCGAGAGGGCGTGACGCGACTTTGCTACTGCGGGCCGGCGCTGCACACCAGGCCGACGGGCCTGCACACCACGCGCGAGTTGCTGCAGTTCGGTGCTGAGATCTTCGGCCATGCAGGGCTCGAGGCCGATCTGGAAGTGCAGGAGCTGGCGCTCGACGGCCTGGCGGCCATAGGCGCACGCGAGCTGGCGATCGATCTGGGCGACGCTCGTGTCGTTCGCGCGGTGCTGGCCGGTGTGGCAATGGATGCCGCGGCCCTGACCGATGTGGTGGCCGCCCTGACCGCCAAGGATGGCAGCGCGGTGCAGGCCCTGACCCGCCAATGCCCTGCAGAAACCCGGTCCGGCCTGGCAGCCTTGCTGGATCTGTACGGCGGCGACGAGGTGCTGGAGCAGGCGCGCCGCCGGCTGCCCGCACGGGCCCCCATCGCCGCGGCCCTGGACGACCTCGCCTGGCTGACAAGACATCTGCGCCAGTCGAATCCCGAGGTGAGGATCGGCTTCGATCTTTCCGACATGAGCGGATACGCCTACTACAGCGGCGTGCGTTTCGCGGTCTACGGCGCGGGCTCCATCAATGCGCTCGTCCGCGGTGGCCGCTATGACGAGGTGGGAGCGGTGTTCGGCCGCAACCGGCCGGCCGTCGGCTGCAGCCTCGACCTGAAGGCGCTGACCGCGGTGAGTCCGATCGCTCCTCCGCGGGCCGCCGTGCGAGCGCCCTGGGGCGAGGATGCGTCGCTGCGTGCCGCCGTGCGCCGCCTACGAGCGCAGGGTGAGACCGTGGTCTGCACCTTGCCAGGCCATGAGCACGAGACGCAAGAGTTCGATTGCGACCGGGAACTGGTCGCCGTCGAGGGCCAATGGGCGGTGCGAGCGCTCTGACGCGCTCGCCACCATCACGCCCCTCCGATCCACTGAACCCATGACATCGATGCAACAGAGCACTCCCACGGCCGTCGCGCGCGGCCGCAATGTCGTCGTCGTCGGCACCCAATGGGGTGACGAAGGCAAGGGCAAGGTCGTCGACTGGTTGACCGACCACGCCCAGGGCGTCGTGCGCTTCCAGGGTGGCCACAACGCGGGCCACACGCTGGTCATCAAGGGCGTCAAGACGGCGCTCCAGTTGATCCCTTCCGGCATCATGCGCGACGGTGTCGCGTGCTACATCGGCAACGGCGTGGTGGTCGATCCTTCGCACCTGCTGTCCGAGATCGAGCGGCTCGAGAAGATCGGGCTGGATGTGCGCTCTCGCCTGTACCTGAGTGAATCGTGCCCGCTGATCCTGCCGTTCCACGTCGAGGTGGACAAGGCCAGGGAGGCGCTTCGCGAGACCAGTGGCGCCGGCAAGATCGGCACGACCGGCAAGGGCATCGGCCCGGCGTATGAAGACAAGGTCGCCCGGCGCGCCTTGCGCGTGCAGGACCTGAAGCATCCGGAGCGATTTGCGGGCAAGTTGCGCGAGTTGCTGGAACTGCACAACTTCGCGCTCGGCGGCTACCTCAAGAGCACGCCAATGGAGTATCAGCCGATCTTCGATCAGGCGATGAAGATGGGCGAAGCCCTCAGGCCCATGCTGGCCGACGTGGGCTACCGCATCTACACGGCCAACCGCGAGGGTGCCAACCTGCTTTTCGAAGGGGCGCAAGGCACGCTCCTGGACATCGACCATGGCACCTACCCGTACGTGACGTCGAGCAACTGCGTGGCCGGCAACGCTGCGGCCGGTGCCGGGGTTGGGCCGGACATGCTCCATTACATCCTGGGCATCACGAAGGCGTACACGACTCGCGTGGGATCGGGGCCTTTCCCGACGGAGCTCCCGATCGACCAGGCGGGCACGGTGGGGCACCACCTCTCGACCATCGGACAGGAGCGCGGGACGGTCACCGGGCGCGCTCGCCGCTGCGGCTGGCTGGATGCGGCCGCGCTCAAGCGCTCGATCATCATCAACGGCATCTCGGGGCTTTGCATCACCAAGCTCGATGTGCTGGACGGCCTGCAGGAGATCAAGGTCTGCGTCGGCTACACGCTGGGGGGGCAGTCGCTGGACATCCTTCCGCTGGACGCCGACGACATCGCGGCCTGCCAGCCGGTCTACGAGACCTTCCCCGGCTGGGAAGGATCGACTGCCGGCTTGACGCAGTGGGACGAACTCCCGCTCAATGCACGCCGCTACCTGGAGCGCGTTCAAACCTTCATCGGCGCGCCGATCGACATGGTGTCGACTGGCCCGGACCGCGACCACACCATCCTGCTGCGCCACCCTTATCAGGCGTAGTGACGACGATACGGCGAAGAGAGACACGACGATGCTCACCGACGACGGCAAACACCTGTACGTCTCCTGGGACGAATACCACCTGCTGATCGAGCGCCTGGCGTTGAAGGTGCACAACTCCGGATGGCAGTTCGACCAGATCGTGTGCCTGGCCCGGGGCGGCATGCGGCCGGGCGACGTGTTGTCGAGGGTTTTCGACAAGCCCCTGGCCATCATGTCGACCAGTTCCTACCGCGCCGAAGGCGGCACGATCCAGGGCCGGCTGGACCTGGCCAAGTACATCACGATGCCCAAGGGCGAACTGGCGGGCCGCGTGCTGCTGGTCGACGACCTCGCGGATTCCGGCGTCACGCTCAAGGCGGTGGTGGAGCGGTTGCGTGGCTTGCCCTCGATCGCCGAACTGCGCTCGGCAGTGATCTGGACCAAGGCTGTCTCCAGCTACACGCCCGACTACTATGTCGAGATGCTGGCCACGAGTCCCTGGATTCACCAGCCGTTCGAAGACTACGACAACCTTCGTCCCGAAGGTCTGGCGCGGAAGTTTTCCGTCTGAACCCGGCACCGCAAAAGAAGCTGGCCCCAGCGCGGGCCAAAAGAAAAAGGCCGGTACTTGCGTGCCGGCCTTTCATGGAATCGAAGAAATCTTCTTCTTGTTCTTCAGTTCTTGTTGCTCTTGATTGTCTGGTGCCCAGGAGAGGACTCGAACCTCCACGGAGTTACCCGCTAGTACCTGAAACTAGTGCGTCTACCAATTCCGCCACCTGGGCATTTCAGGATTTGATTCGTTGTGCTGAGCTGATTCACAATCAGCGCTGCAACGAAAGATAGGACTATACCATCAAAACAAAAACGAATGCAAGCACGCCCGTGTTGGGCGGTGCACTCATGAGCGAAGTCGAGGGCACTGTCCTTGGCCATCGCGACGGCCACGGCTTCGTCGAACGCGACGACGGCGAGCCGGACATCTACCTCTCACCCCAGGAGATGCGCGCGGTGCTGCACCGCGATCGCCTGCGCGTGCGAATCGTCCGTTACGACCGCAAGGGCCGGCCCGAAGGGCGCGTGGTCGAGATCCTCGAGCGGCGCAAATCCCCGATCATCGGGCGCCTGTTGCACGAGAACGGCATGTGGCTGGTGGCGCCCGAGGACAGGCGGTATGGGCAGGACATCCTGATCCCGAAGAACGCCACGGCGAGCGCCGCGGCCGGGCAGGTGGTGGCGATCGAACTGACGGAGCCACCGTCGATGTACTCGCAGCCCGTCGGCCGGGTGACCGAGGTGCTGGGCCAGATCGACGATCCGGGCATGGAGATCGAGATCGCGGTGCGCAAGTACGAAGTGCCGCACCGCTTCTCGTCCGAGACGCTCGTGCAGGCCGCGGCCTTGCCGGACAAGGTTCGCGCCGTCGACCTGAAGCACCGCATCGATCTCACCGATGTGCCTCTGGTGACCATCGACGGCGAGGATGCGCGTGATTTCGATGATGCGGTCTACTGCGAGCCGCACAAGAGCGGCCGCGGGAAGTCCGCATTCAACGGATGGCGCCTGCTGGTCGCGATCGCCGACGTCAGCCACTACGTCAAGCCTGGCGAGCCGCTCGACGAGGACGCTTACGAGCGCGCTACGTCGGTGTACTTCCCTCGTCGCGTCATCCCGATGCTGCCGGAGAAGCTGTCCAACGGCCTGTGTTCCCTGAACCCCGAAGTGCAGCGCCTGTCGATGGTGTGCGACATGCTGATCCGCGAGGACGGCGAGCTGTGCGGCTACCAGTTCTATCCGGCGGTGATCTGCTCCCATGCGCGACTGACCTATACCGAGGTCGCGGCCGCCCTGGCGAACACGCGGGGGCCGGAGGCCGCGAAGCGCAGGGCGCTCATGCCGCAGCTGCTCCACCTGCACGAGGTCTATCGCGCGCTGTTGAAGGCGCGCACCCGGCGCGGTGCGATCGACTTCGAGACCACCGAGACGCAGATCGTGTGCGACGAGAACGGACGCATCGAGAAGATCGTGCCGCGCGTGCGCACCGACGCCCACCGGTTGATCGAGGAGGCGATGCTGGCGGCCAACGTGTGCGCGGCCGAGTTCATCGCCGGCGCGGAACACCCCTCGCTGTATCGAGTGCATGAGGGCCCGACCCCCGAGAAGCGCGTCACCCTGCAGGAGTACCTGAAGACCCTGGGCATCGGCCTGACCATCGGTGACACGCCGGCGCCTTCCGAGTTCCAGGCCATCGCCGAGGCGACCAAGGATCGTCCGGACGCGGCCCAGATCCACATGATGCTGCTGCGCTCCATGCAGCAGGCCATCTACACGCCGGTCAACAGCGGGCACTTCGGCCTCGCCTACGCCGCCTACACGCACTTCACGAGCCCGATCCGACGCTACCCGGACCTGCTGGTGCATCGCGTGATCAAGGCGATCCTTTCAAAGAAGCGCTACCACCTGGCCAGCGGAGAGCTGGCGTCGGATGCCGGCTCGCGTGCAGTCAAGCTGCACAAGGCGGGCAAGGGGGCCAAGCCGCACATCAGCGAGCCGGAGCACTGGGAGGCCGCGGGCATCCACTGCAGCGCCAACGAGCGGCGCGCCGACGAGGCCTCGCGTGATGTGGAGGCATGGCTGAAGTGCCGCTACATGCGCGAGCATCTGGGCGAGGAGTTCGCCGGCACCGTGAGTGCGGTGACGAGCTTCGGGCTGTTCGTGACGCTGGATGCCCTCTACGTCGACGGTCTCGTTCACATCACAGAGCTGGGCGGCGAGTACTACCGCTTCGACGAGGTGCGACAGGAGCTTCGTGGCGAGCGCACCGGCATCCGCTACGCCATTGGTGCGCGGGTCAGGGTGCAGGTTAGCCGGGTGGATCTCGACGGGCGCCGCATCGACTTCCGCATGGTGCACGAGGGGGAGGCAGACCGGCTGCTCGCACGCGGCCGGACGTCGCCACGCGCCGAGACCGGGAAGGCGACAGAAGTGCTCGCCGGAGTCGAGGCGACCGATCGCGCGCACAAGCGGGCGGCCAAGGCTGCCAAGACGAGCAAGGGCGCCAAGAGCGGAGCCAAGGCCAAGCGACCCGCCGGTTCCACCTCGGCGCGAAGCAATAGCACCCGCGGCAAGGCCGATGGAAAGTCCGCCGGGCGCACCGCCGACTCCGGCGGCGCCATGGCCGCCCCCCGGCGTACCAAGCGCTGAGCGGTTGCGTTCAGCGGCCCAGCTTGTCGGCGGCTCGTGCCATGGCGTCCACGAGCTGGCCGGCAGGCAGCGGCAAGCCCGCGTCCAGGTCATGCACTGCCCACCCGTGCAGCCAGGCGCTACCCACAGCCACCAGCCCGGCGGTGTCGAGTTCGTACCCGACATGTCCGCTCCAGCAGCCTCCGATCCAGCCGGCCAGCACATCGCCAGTGCCGGCCGTGGCGAGCCGAGCGTTGCCGGTCGAGTTGACGACCGTCGGGCGGCCAGGTGTCGTGATCACGCTGCCCGATCCTTTCAGAAGCACCACGGCAGCAAAGCGCTCCGACAACGTGCGGGCTGCGGCGAGCCGGTCTGACTGGACCTTCGCGGCGGTGCTGTCGAGCAACCGGGCGGCCTCGAGCGGATGCGGGGTCAGGATGGTCGGCTCGCCGCGACGCCCGCGCGCTTCCAGCAAGGTGGCCAGCGCGGTGTCGGTCGCGATCGCATTGAGCGCGTCGGCATCGAGCACGAGCCGACGGGCGCGGGCGAGCAACTCAGGGAGCACGTGGCGCACCGGCTCGCCGCCGCCACAGCCGCACACCACGGTCGCCTGGTCCGCAAGGTGCGCGGCATGCGCCGCTGCCCACGGGCGCTGCATGATCTCCGGCGCCGCGGGGGAGGGCGCCGGGTCTGACAGCGGCGTCAGGTAGACGCGACCGGCGCCGGCACGAAGACTGGCACTGGCTGCGAGGTGAACGGCGCCGCTCATCCCGGGTGCGCCGCCCACGACCCAGGTGTCACCAAAGCGGCCCTTGTGGGATGCGTGGCCGGCTTCGAGGCGAGGTGCGTGGGCCGAGCGTGCGTCCTCGCCTCCGCTCAGCCGTGCGGTCGGCACGCGGTTGCTGAGATCGATGCCCAGGCTGTCCCACCAGACCTGACCCGCGGCGTCGCGACCTTCGGCCGTGAAGAGGCCCGGCTTGGGCGTCAGCAGGGCGAGAGTGGCGTCAGCCTCGACCACCGCATCGCCGAGACGACGGCCGGTGTCCGCCGACAAGCCGGTCGGGAGGTCGACGGCCAGCAGCGTGGCGCCACCGCGCCGAAGCCGGTTCAAGGCGGCGATCGTGGTCGCCATCTCGCCCTCGGCGGCCCGCTGCTGGCCCAGGCCCAACAGGGCGTCCATGCACAACTGGGGGAGGGGCGCTGTCTGCCCCGGCAGGCTCGACGGTGGGTGCAGCGTCAGGCCGACTGCCAAGGCGGCCTCTCGAGCCTGCGCGGCGTCTGCCGGGAGCCGCGCCGGGTCGCCTTGCCACGTCACGTGGACTTGCTTGCCCCATCGATGCAGGTGGCGCGCAGCGACCAGGCCGTCGCCGCCGTTGTTGCCCGGCCCCGCGGCTATCCAGATTCGTTCGGCGTGCGGCGCGAGCGCGAGCGCGAGCCGCGCCACCGCCATCCCGGCGGCTTCCATCAGGGCGTTGGGCGCGGTGGATGCCAGGGCTGCGCGCTCGATCTCTCGACTTTCTGCGCTGTCGAACAGCGGCACCGAATCGCGACCCGGAAGCAGCCTTTGAAGCGATGTCATCGACAGGCACGGCGTGGGCGGCCGCGGCAACAAGGGTGCCGTGAGCTTAGCCCAGTCGCGAAGGGGCGAGCGGGGCGGGATCGACGTCGGTCGAGCGTCCCGCGAGCTGATCGGACAGCAGCCTCGCGGTGGCGGGCGTCCACGCCCAGGCCTGCGTCGCATGACCGCAATGGAGCCAGACACCCGGCATGCCGCTGGGGCCGACCAAGGGCAAGCCGTCTGCCGTCGCCCATTGGCGCCCGACCCAGGGATGAGCCTTGGCGGTGCGGGCGGCGCCAGGGAAGCTTTCCTCCAGCGCCCCATACAGATCGGCCAACGCGGCAGACCCGTTGCGTGGCGGAGGAGGCCCCAGGCGTGCCGCGCCGGCCACGCGGATGCGCTCGCCCATCCGGGCAATGGTCACCCCTCGGGCCGGATCGAGCACCGCCCCCAGCGGCGCGAAACTCTCCCCCGCCTCATTGGGCTCGCGCAGCGGTGCCGTCACGGAGCACAGATGCGTCAGCTGGCCGGACTTGCGACCGATCTGACGACCCAGCAGCCGCGAGATCGCTTCTGCGCTGCAGATGACGGCGGCATCGAAGATCGGCTCCGCATCCGCCGGCACGGTGGTTGCGCCTGTGCCGCCCGACGAGCCCAGCGCGGTCTCGGTGAATTCATGGGACCGCGCCCACTGCAGCTCGACCCGCTCGCTGCCGGAGGCCGCCGGCCGGATGGCCGTGACCTCGAGCTGAAACTGAAAGAGGGCGCCGAGCTGCTGCGTGACCGTCTTCAACGCCTGGCCGAACTGGCGCCCGTTGGCTGTTTCGCCTTGCGGCCAGTGCAAGGCAGCATGCACCGGCCAGCGATGGTTCAGGCCGGGCTCCACGAGGCGGGCTTCTTCAGGGCCGAGCCACCGGACCGGCAGCGTCTTGCCCATCGGACTTTCCAGGAGGGCTTGCGCTCGCTTGGCGTGGCCTGCCGTGCGCAGCAATGCCAGCACTCCTCGGTGGTGCTCATACTCCAGCTGATGGGCGTCGACCGCGGCCATGCGGCGCTGCTGCGCCATGAGCGTCAGATCGGCCATGCACTGCAGGCGAGCCGCGCGACCAGGCTTGCGGCGCTCGCGCCAGCGGTTCAGGCGCCATCCCAGGGCCAGGCCCGGGGCCTTCACCAGGTCCATGCCCGCGTCGGCCTCGGCCCCGGGGTGGGCGATCCACAGACCGGCGGCAGCCACGCTCGCGGGCGCGAAGCTTCCTTCGGCGGCCACGCCGCCGCGCCGCTCGAAGACGGTGACCTCGTGGCCATCGCGGGCCAGTTCATAGGCGGTCGTGACGCCGGACATCCCGGCGCCGATCACGGCGATACGCATGCTTGAATCAGTGGTTGCCGGCCCGATGCACATCGGCCTGCTACAATCTTTGGGTTTTGCTGGTGCCGGTACTTCAATGACGGAGCCAGCAGAGCCGGGAGGCGCGGTGTGGCGTCAGGCCCGTCGATGACACATGTCTTCGGCTGTGGCCGGTGCGCTGAAAGCCCGTCTTCTGAAGTTCGCGAACCCGGCAATTCAAGGTGTCGCGGGCGGTGTTCCTGCTGTTGTGACCAACGGCAAGCACTGTCGCGATGTGTGCCGGGATTCTAGACCCAACCTTCGGAGTCCCCATGCCCGTTTCGATGCGTGAAATGCTGGAAGCCGGTGTCCATTTCGGACACCAGACCCGCTTCTGGAACCCCAAGATGGCCCCGTTCATTTACGGCCATCGCAACAAGATCCACATCATCAACCTCGAAAAGACGCTGCCCAAGTTCGAGGAAGCGATGAAGTTCGTGGGGAAGCTGTCCGCCAAGCGCGGCACGATTCTGATGGTGGGCACCAAGCGCCAGGCGCGCGAAGTCGTCGCGATGGAAGCCCAGCGCGCCGGCATGCCCTACGTCGACCAGCGCTGGCTGGGCGGCATGCTGACCAACTTCAAGACCGTCAAGGGTTCGCTGAAGAAGCTCAAGGACATGCAGGCGCAGAAGGATTCCGGCGCCGAGATGCGCATCAAGAAGGAAGCGCTGCTGTTCGACCGCGAGCTGGCCAAGCTCGAGAAGGACATCGGCGGCATCCAGGACATGAACGCGCTGCCCGACGCCCTGTTCGTGATCGACGTCGGCTTCCACAAGATCGCGGTGGCCGAGGCGCAGAAGCTCGGCATCCCGGTGATCGGCGTCGTCGACACCAACCATTCACCCGACGGCGTGGACTACGTCATCCCCGGCAACGATGACTCGGCCAAGGCCGTCGCGCTGTACGCCCGTGCCGTGGCGGATGCCGTGCTCGAAGGCCGGGCCAACGCAGCCACCGAGCTCGTCCAGGCCGTGGCGGCCGACGGCGACGAGTTCGTCGAAGTCAGCGACAACGCCTGACCCTGATCTCGGCGCGCCTGCAGCGCCTGCCGAACGAGGGGCTGTCACAGCCCCTTTTTCATACCTTTTGGCACCGGGCGAGACCCGGTGCTGCAGCAACGGAGAGATGAAGATGCCTGCAATTTCCGCCAGCATGGTTGCCGAACTGCGCGCCAAGACCGACGCGCCGATGATGGAGTGCAAGAAGGCGCTGACCGAGGCCGACGGCGACATGAGCCGCGCCGAAGAGATCCTGCGCGTCAAGCTGGGCAGCAAGGCCGGCAAGGCCGCCTCGCGCGTCACCGCCGAAGGCGTCGTTTCCGCGGCCGTCAACGGCAATACCGGCGCCCTGCTGGAGGTCAACTGCGAGACCGACTTCGTGTCCAAGAACGACTCGTTCCTGGCCTTCACCAAGTCTTGCGCCCAGCTGGTGGCCGAGAACAATCCGGCCGACGTCGCCGCGCTGTCTGCGCTGTCGCTGTCGCAGGACGGCTTCGGGCCGACGGTCGAGGACGTGCGCAAGGGCCTGATCGGCAAGATCGGCGAAAACCTGTCGATCCGCCGCTTCAAGCGCTATTCCGGCGGCGGCAAGCTCGCCAGCTACCTGCACGGCACCCGCATCGGCGTGATCGTCGAGTTCGACGGCGACGATGTGGCGGCCAAGGACGTGGCGATGCACGTGGCGGCGATGAAGCCCGCGGCGCTGTCGTCTGCGGAAGTGCCGGCCGAGCTCGTCGAGAAGGAGCGCAGGATCGCCACGGAGAAGGCCGCCGAGTCCGGCAAGCCGGCCGAGATCGTCGCCAAGATGGTCGAAGGCTCGGTCCAGAAGTACCTCAAGGAGGTCTCGCTGCTCGACCAGGTCTTCGTCAAGGCCACCGACGGCAAGCAGACCGTCGCCCAGATGCTGAAGGAGAAGGCCACCACGGTGAAGGCCTTCACTCTGTACGTGGTCGGCGAAGGCATCGAGAAGAAGACGGACGACTTCGCCGCCGAGGTGGCGGCCCAGGTCGCCGCGGCCAAGGGCCAGTAAGTCGCCCCTCGACGCCCCTGGCGGCGGCCCGGCCTCACCGGGTCGCCGCGTACACTTCAAAGCGGATTCACCAGCCCGCGAAACGACACTTGACCTATCTGGCGCCCAAGGAGAGCCCTGCATGCCGGCGTATCGACGCATCCTGCTGAAATTGTCCGGTGAGGCCCTGATGGGCGACGATGCCTACGGCATCAATCGGGCCACCATCGTGCGCATGGTGCGCGAGGTGCAGGAGATCACCCAGCTCGGCTGCGAGGTGGCGGTCGTGATCGGCGGCGGCAACATCTTCCGCGGCGTGGCCGGCGGTTCGGTCGGCATGGATCGGGCCACTGCCGACTACATGGGCATGCTGGCCACGGTGATGAACGCCCTGGCGCTGGCCGACACCATGCGCCAGGAGGGCATGACCGCCCGCGTCATGTCCGCCATCAGCATCGAGCAGGTCGTCGAGCCCTACGTGCGGCCGAAGGCCTTGCAATACCTCGAAGAGGGCAAGGTCGTCGTCTTTGCAGCGGGCACCGGCAATCCCTTCTTCACCACCGACACGGCCGCAGCATTGCGCGGCGCCGAGATCGGCGCCGAGCTGGTGCTCAAGGCCACCAAGGTGGACGGCGTGTACACGGCCGACCCCAAGAAGGACCCCGAGGCAACGCGCTACGCGAACATCAGCTTCGACGAGGCGATCGCCCGAAACCTGCAGGTGATGGACGCCACGGCGTTCGCGTTGTGTCGCGACCAGAAGCTGCCGATCAAGGTGTTCTCGATCTTCAAGCCAGGGGCGCTCAAGCGCGTCGTGCAGGGCGAGGACGAGGGCACGCTGGTGCATGTCTGAATCGGTTCAAGGAGCACCATCCATCATGACAATTGCCGACATCAAGAAGAACGCCGAGACCAAGATGGCCAAGTCGGTCGAGGCATTGAAGAGCGACCTGCACAAGGTGCGTACCGGCCGCGCCCACCCGGGCATCCTCGACCAGGTGCACGTGGACTATTACGGCTCCATGGTGCCCATCAGCCAGGTCGCCAACGTCAGTCTGCTGGACGCTCGCACCATCAGCGTGCAGCCCTGGGAAAAGGGCATGGGCCCGAAGATCGAGAAGGCGATCCGCGAGTCGGATCTCGGCCTGAACCCTTCCGCCCAGGGGGACCTGCTTCGTGTGCCGATGCCGGCGCTGACCGAAGAGCGCCGCAAGGAACTGACCAAGGTCGTGCGCCACGAGGGCGAGAACACCAAGGTCGCCGTGCGTAACCTGCGCCGGGACGCCAACGAGCATCTGAAGAAGCTGCTCAAGGACAAGGAAATCTCGGAAGACGACGAGCGTCGTGCGCAGGACGAGGTGCAGAAACTCACCGATCGCACCGTCGCGGAGATCGACAAGCTGGTGCAGGCCAAGGAAGCCGAAGTCCTCGCGGTCTGATGGCTGCGTCGACCGCTCCGACGACTCCGGCAGCCCGCGGCCCGGGCGTGCCCCGCCACGTGGCCATCGTGATGGACGGCAATGGCCGCTGGGCCAGGCGGCGCTTCATGCCCCGCGTGTTCGGCCACAAGTTCGGCATGGAGACGGTTGTTCGCGTGATCGACGACTGCGCGAGACGTGGCATCGAGTACCTCACCGTCTACGCCTTCTCGAGCGAGAACTGGAAGCGCCCCGATGAAGAAGTCTCGGGGCTGATGAACCTGGTCCTGGTCGGTGTCTCGAAGTACCTCACCCGGCTGGCCAAGGACGGCGTGCGCATCAAGGTGATGGGCGATCGGTCCGCCGTCTCGGAGAAGGTCCGCCAGGCGTGGAACGAAGCCGAGGAGCTGACGAAGAACAATCCCGGCCTGACCCTGACCGTCGCATTCAACTACGGCGGCCGGTGGGACATCGTGCAAGCCTGCAAGCGGGCGCTGGCCGAAGGGGTGCTAGCAGAAGAGCTGAGCGAGGAGGTGCTGAGCCGCCACATGGCGCTGGCGCACGCGCCGGATCCGGATCTCTTCATCCGCACGGGCGGAGAGGTCCGGGTCAGCAACTTCCTGCTCTGGCAACTGGCCTATTCCGAGATGTACTTCACCGAATGCCTCTGGCCGGACTTCGACGCGGCCGAACTCGACAAGGCGATCGCGGCCTATTCGGGTCGCGAGCGGCGCTTCGGTGCCGTCCTGGACAAGGCCGCCGACAAGGCGCCAGCCTGAACGATCGATGCTGCTGCAACGCGTGATCACTGCGTTGGTCCTGGTGGCGCTGCTTCTGCCTGCGCTGCTGGTCGACAACCTGCTGCCCTTTGCCGCCTTGACGCTCGTCATGCTCGGAGCCGCCGGGTGGGAGTGGGGCCGTCTGAACGGGCTGGCGGGTCCTGGCGCCTGGGCCATGGGCGCAGCCGTCGCGCTGACCTGCGCAGCCGCCTGGTGGGCCGGTTGGGCGACCACGGCGCCGTCCGTGGTCTGGTGGCTGGCGGTGACTTGCTGGATCGTCGGTGGCGGGTGGGCACTGCGCAACGGCCCGGCGGCGTGGCCGCAGTTGCCGCGTGCCGTGCGCCTCGTCCTGGGTTGGCTCATCCTGTCCATCGGTTGGCTGGCGCTCGCGGCCGCCAAGCAGCGGGGCCTGGGCTTCATCCTTTCAGCTCTTTGCATCGTCTGGGCTGCAGACATTTCCGCCTACTTCGGCGGGCGCACCTTCGGCCGGCGCAAGCTGGCGCCATCCATCAGCCCCGGCAAGAGCTGGGAGGGCGTCTGGTCGGGTATGGTGGGCGCGGCGTTGCTGGCCTGGGGCTGGACAGCGCTGCAATCGGCCTGGCCCGCGATCGCGCCGAGCGTTTTCTCGGTGGTGGCGGACCGTCATGGTTGGATCGTGTTGCTCATGGGGCTCGCCGCGGTATGCGGGTTGAGCGTCATGGGCGACCTGCTCGAATCGCTCGCCAAGCGTGCGGTCGGCGCCAAGGATTCGAGTGGATTGCTGCCCGGGCACGGCGGCGTCCTGGACCGGATTGATGCGTTGCTGCCTGCGCTGCCCGCCGTCATGGCTCTCGCGGGCAGCTGAAGTGCCCGCATCAAACGAAGTAGTGATCCCGATGCGACAGCGCCTGTGCGTACTCGGCTCCACCGGCTCGGTGGGCAGCAACACGCTGGACGTCGTTTCCCGCCACCCCGACCGATTCGAGGTGGTCGCCCTGACAGGCCACCAGCGGGTCGACGAGCTGGTGAAGCAGTGCCTGCAGTGGAAGCCCCGATTCGCAGCCATGTCGGGCTCCGGCGCGGCGCGGACCTTGCGCGAGACCTTGCGACAAGCGGGTTCGCGCACCGAGGTGATCGACGGGGATGATGCCCTGGTGCAACTGGCTGCACACCCCGAGGTCGACACGGTGATGGCAGCCATCGTCGGTGCTGCGGGCCTGTTGCCCTGCATGGCCGCCGCCAGGGCAGGCAAGCGGCTCCTGCTGGCCAACAAGGAGGCGCTCGTCGTCGGCGGAGCGCAGTTCATGGCAGCCGTGGTGGACGGAGGTGCGACGCTGCTGCCGATCGACAGCGAGCATTCCGCGATCTTCCAGTGCCTGCCCGAGGACCGGCGCCAATGGAAGCAGCGCATCTCGCACATCGTGCTCACCGCCTCGGGGGGGCCTTTCCGGCAGCGGGATCCGGCAACCCTTTCCTCGGTCACGCCGGAACAGGCCTGCGCCCATCCCAACTGGGTGATGGGTCGCAAGATCTCCGTCGACTCCGCGACGATGATGAACAAGGCGCTCGAAGTCATCGAGGCGCGTTGGCTGTTCGACCTCGATCCCGCACAGGTGAGGGTGGTCATCCATCCGCAGAGCATCATTCACTCGATGGTCGTGTGCAGGGATCAATCGGTGATGGCCCAGCTGGGTACGCCGGACATGCGTGTACCCATCGCCTACGGGCTGTCGTTTCCCGAGCGGATCGAGTCGGGTGCCGAGCCGCTCGATTTCCTGAGCCTGGGCGCTCTCACGTTCGAGCCGCCGGAGCGCGAGCGCTTTCCAGGGCTGTTCCTGGCATGGGAGGCCCTGCAGGGGCCTCACGGAAGTACGGCGGTGCTCAACGCGGCGAACGAAGAGGCGGTCGCTGCCTTCCTGGACCGGCGGATCGGGTTCGATTCGATCCATCGCGTCACTGCGGAAACGCTGGAAGCGCTGCCGCCACGCCTGGCCCTGGACGCGCCGGTCGAGGCCTTGCTCGACTTGGACCGCCAGGCGCGATCCCGTGCGCTGGAGCGCGTTCGCGCGCTGCAGCACTGAAGGAGCCCGCATGAGCATGCTCCTCGGCTTCGTGCTTACCCTGGGCGTGCTGATCGTGGTGCATGAGTACGGTCACTATCGCGTGGCCCTGTGGTGCGGCGTGAAGGTGCTGCGCTTCTCGATCGGCTTCGGGCCGGTGGTCTGGCGCCGCCAGGCCACGCCCGAGAGCACCGAGTTCGTCCTGTCGGCGATTCCCTTCGGGGGCTACGTCCGCTGGCTCGATTCGCGCATCGACCATGTGCCTCCCAACCGCTGGCACGAGACCTTCGACCGGAAGCCGCTGTTCCAGCGCGCCGCGACGGTCGCCGCCGGTCCCCTGGTGAACCTGTTGCTGGCCGTGCTGCTGTACGCGGCCGCGCACTGGGTGGGTACCGACGAGGCGGTGGCCATCCTGTCGACCCCGCCGGCTCACACGCTGGCGATGGAGTCCGGCCTGGCCGCCGGAGACTGGGTGCAGGCAGCGGCGCCCGCCGACGGCGAATGGGAAGACATCGCCTCGATGAACGAGCTGCACTGGCAGTTGACCCGCTCGGTCCTGCGGGGGGAGGACCTGCAGCTTCAGGTGAGCGATTCCAACGGCAACCACCGTCGCACGCTCACCTTGCGCCTGTCCGAGCTGGCAGGCCAGGACATGGATTCGGCCGCTGCACAGCGCATCGGCATTGGTGCGCCTTTCCGGGCTGCCGTCATGGGTCGGCCCAGTCCGGGCGGTCCGGCCGAGCGCGCAGGCTTGCGCGCCGGCGACCAGGTGTTGTCGATCGATGGTGTGCCCGTTCCCGACGCGCAGGCGCTGGTCGACCGGATCCGTTCCTACTCCGGCCCTGGCCTGCCGCCGCTGCGATGGTTGATCGAACGGAACGGCGAGCGCGTCGAGCTCGAGGTGTCGCCACGCCAGGTCACCGAAGGCGACAAGGTCCTGGGCCGGGTCGATGCGCCTGTCGGCGGACCCGCGCGCATGGTGACCATCAGGCTCGGCCTGTGGGACGGCGTGGCGCGCGGGGCGCAACGAACCTGGGACATGGCGGGCCTGAGCCTGAAGATGCTGGGTCGAATGGTGCTCGGCCAGGCATCGCTTCGAAACCTGAGCGGGCCCTTGACGATCGCCGACTATGCCGGCCAGTCCCTGCAACTGGGATTGAGCTACTACCTCGCCTTCCTCGCCACGGTCAGCGTGAGCCTGGGGGTGCTGAACCTGTTGCCGCTGCCAATGCTCGATGGAGGGCACCTGATGTATTATCTTTTCGAGGGCGTGACCGGTCGGCCGGTCTCGGATCTGTGGCACAAGTGGCTGCAGCGCAGTGGGGCTTTCGTTCTCCTGCTGATGATGACCATCGCTCTCTCCAACGACGTGGCCCGCCTGCTGGGCCTGCAGTGACACCTCCCCGATGCCATTCCCCTTTGCCTTGACATCGCTGCGTCCGGTCCCCGCGTACGTGGCCCTGGTGGCTGCGGCCACGTTCGGGACATCCGCCCGGGCCGTCGAACCGTTCACGATCAGCGACATCCGCGTGGAGGGCTTGCAGCGCGGCGATCCTGGCAGCGTCTTCGGCGCCTTGCCGTTTCGCATCGGTGACCAGTACAACGACGACAAGGGCGCCGCGGCGCTGCGCGCGCTGTTCGCCACCGGCCTGTTCAAGGACGTGCGCATCGACATCGAGGGCCAGGTCGTGGTCGTCGTCGTCGAGGAGCGCGCGGTCATCGCCTCGGTGAACTTCATCGGCCTGAAGGAGTTCGACAAGGACACCCTGGCCAAGGCGCTGAAGGACAACGGCATCTCCGAAGGCCAGCCCTACGACAAGGCCGTGGTCGACCGTGCCGAGCAGGAGATCAAGCGCCAGTACCTGACCCGCAGCCTGTATGGCGCCGAGGTGGTGACCACCGCCACGCCCATCGAGCGAAACCGGGTCAACGTGACCTTCACGGTGGTCGAGGGAGACGTGGCCAAGATCAAGGAGATCCGCATCGAAGGCGCCAAGGCCTTCAGCGAATCGACCCTGCTGGACCTGATGGACCTGACCACCGGCGGCTGGCTCAGCTGGTACACCAAGTCCGACCGCTATTCGCGCGCCAAGCTCAACGCCGATCTCGAGAAGATCCGGGCCTTCTACCTGAACAAGGGCTACCTCGAGTTCGACGTCAAGTCGACCCAGGTGACGATCTCGCCTGACAAGCAGGAGATCCTCATCACCATCGGCATCGAGGAGGGCCAGCCCTTCACGGTGGCCGGCGTCAAGCTGGAAGGCGAGTACCTGGGCCGCGAGGAAGACTTCAAGCAGCGCGTGCTGATCAAGCCGGGCGAGCCCTACCGCGGCGACGACGTCACGGCCACCACCCGGGCGTTCTCCGACCTGTACGGCACCTATGGCTACGCCTTCGCCCGCATCGAGCCGCGGTCGGACATCGACCGCAAGACGGGCCAGGTGGTGGTGGTGCTGCAGGGCAGCCCGGGCGTACGTGTCAACGTGCGGCGCATCAATGTCGCCGGCAATACGGTCACCCGTGACGAGGTCATCCGGCGCGAGTTCCGCCAGTTCGAGTCCGCCTGGTACGACAGCGCCAAGATCAAGCTTTCCCGTGACCGGATCGAGCGCCTGGGCTACTTCGAGGAGGTCACCGTCGACACGCAGGAGGTTCCGGGATCGCCCGACCAGGTCGACCTGATCCTCAACGTGAAGGAGAGGCAGACCGGCAGCCTGCAGCTGGCGGCCGGCTATTCGACCGCGGGCCTGTCGTTCTCGGGCGCGATCCGCAAGGAGAACGTCTTCGGGACGGGCAACTACCTCGGCCTGGAAGTCAACACCAGCCGCCTGGCCCGCAACCTGGTGGTCAGCACGGTGGATCCGTACTTCACCGACGACGGCGTCTCGCGGGCCATCGACGTCTACTACCGCACCTCCAAGCCTCTGAACAGCCAGGGCGATGCCTACCAGCTGGCCACGCCGGGTGCGTCGATTCGTTTCGGGGTCCCCTTCAGCGAGTACGACACGGTGTTCTTCGGGGTCGGCCTCGAAGAGACCATCATCGGCACGTCCGCCGGCGTGCCGAACAGTTACTTCACCTTCGTCGAGAACTTCGGCAATCACGCATTGAGCGTGCCGCTCACGGTGGGCTGGGCGCGGGAAGAGCGGGACAACCCGCTGATTCCGACCAAGGGCCGCTACCAGCGTATCAATCTCGATTTCAGCCTGGCCGGGGACGTGCACTACGCCCGCCTGAACGCCCAGTACCAGCAGTATTTCTCCCTGACCAACAAGCTCACGCTGGGGGTCAACGGCGAGGTCGGCCTGGGTTACGGCCTCGACGGGAAGCCGTATCCGCTGTTCAAGAACTTCTACGGGGGCGGCCTGGGCTCGGTGCGGGTCTTCGAATCGGGCTCCTTTGGCGGTGTCGACATCACCGGCGCCTACGACGGTGGCTCGAAGAAGCTGAACCTGAACTCCGAGCTGTACCTGCCGGTGCCCGGATCCGGAAACGACAAGTCTCTGCGCATCTTCCTGTTCGCCGACGCCGGCAACGTCTGGCGCGACCACACGGGCGCCATCACCGAAGGCGACCGCGAGCGGGGGCAGTCCGGCACGCTGGACGACCTGCGCGTGTCGGCCGGCCTGGGTCTGAGCTGGATCTCGCCCGTCGGCCCGCTGAAGCTCAGCTACGGCACTCCGTTGCGCTCTTTCAGGGGCGATAAAATCCAACGTTTCCAGTTTCAAGTCGGAACGGCCTTTTGAAGATCATGTCGCTTAGCAAACACCTCGTCGCCGCGGCGGCCCTCTCGGCCCTTTCGCTCGGTCTGTCTCTGGCGGCGCCCAGCGCAAGCGCCGAAGAGCTGAAGATCGGCTACGTCAACAGCGAGCGCGTGATGCGCGAGGCAGCGCCCGCCAAGGCAGCGCAGGCCAAGCTCGAGGCTGAATTCAGCAAGCGCGAGGGCGAAGTCAACGACATGGGCAACAAGCTGCGCACCGCAGCCGCCAAGCTGGAAAAGGAAGGCCCCACGCTTTCCGAGGCCGAGCGCAGCCGGCGCCAGCGTGACCTGGTCGAGCAGGACCGCGATTTCAAGCGCAAGCAGCGCGAGTTGCAGGAAGACCTGAACCAGCGCAAGAACGAAGAGCTGGCGGCCGTGGTGGAACGAGCCAACAAGGTCATCCGGCAGATCTTCGAGCAGGAGAAGTACGACCTGATCCTGCAGGAGGTGATCTTCGCCGGTCCTCGCGTGGATATCACCAAGAAGGTGATCGACGCGATGAACGCTGCCAAGTGAATGACGGGCTGACCATGCCCCCCGGGCCAGGCACGACGGGCTTCGTCCGCCTGGCCGACATTGCCGCCGCTGTGGACGGCGTGCTCCGAGGCGATGGCGAACGCCTCATCCAGCGGATTGGCTCCCTCGAATCGGCGGATCAGTCCACCATCGGCTTCCTGTCGCAGCCTCGGCTGAAGCACCTGCTGGGGAGCACCGGCGCCGGCGCAGTCATCGTCCGCGCCGAGGATGCCGAAGCGCTGGAGGCCCGAGGGACTGCAGCTGTTCTCGTCGCCGACCCCTACCTGGCCTTCGCGCGACTGACGCGCTGGTGGGTTGTCCGTACGCGCGCGGCCCCCCAAGCGGGTGTGCACCCAAGTGCCTACGTCGCCCCTGGCGTTCAACTGGCAGCGACGGCGCACGTCGGGCCGATGGCGGTGATCGAAGGCCATGCGGTGATCGGGGAGGGCGTCGTGATCGGTGCCCATGCCTTCGTGGGCGAGGGCGCCGAGCTGGGCGGTGGAACGCGCCTTCATCCTCGGGCGACCGTAGGGTTCGGCTGCCGGGTCGGACGCAACGGCATCCTCCACAGCGGGTGCGTGATCGGCGCGGATGGCTTCGGCTTCGCGCCGTTCGAGGATCGGTGGGAGAAGATCGAACAGCTCGGCGGTGTGCGACTAGGCGATGACGTGGAGATAGGCGCCAACACTTGCGTCGATCGCGGGGCGCTGGACGACACCGTGGTCGAGGACGGCGTCAAGCTCGACAACCTGATCCAGATCGCCCACAACGTTCACATCGGTGCGCACACGGCGATGGCAGGTTGCGTGGGCGTCGCCGGCAGCGCCAGGATAGGCCGGCATTGCACCTTTGGCGGCGCGGCCATGATCCTCGGCCATCTGGAGATCGGCGATCACGTGCACATCTCGGCGGCCAGCGTGGTGATGAGTTCCATCACCAAGCCGGGCCGGTACAGCGGCGTGTTCCCGATCGATGAGAATGGCAACTGGGAAAAGAACGCGGCCACGCTGCGCCAATTGCACACCCTGCGCGCGCGCCTGCGCGCGCTCGAGAAGAAGAGCCCGACATGACGACCGTGATGGACATCCACCAGATTCTCAAGCGCCTGCCGCATCGCTATCCGTTGCTGCTGGTGGATCGCGTGGTGGAGCTGGAGAAGAACGTCCGCATCCTCGCGTTGAAGAACGTCACCATCAACGAGCCGTTCTTCACCGGACACTTTCCCCATCGGCCGGTGATGCCCGGCGTGCTGATCCTCGAGGCCATGGCCCAGTCTGCCGCGCTGCTGTCCTTCGCCTCGATGGAGGTCGATCCCGGCGACGACATGGTGGTCTATTTCGCCGGCATCGATGCGGCTCGCTTCAAGCGGCCGGTGGAGCCGGGCGACCAGCTCATGATGGAGGCCTCGATCGACCGCGTGCGAGGCGGGATCTACAAGTACAAGGCCAAGGCCACGGTGGCGGGCGAAATGGCCGCTGAAGCCGAGCTGATGTGCACGATGCGCAAGGTCGGCTGACTGGCGGAAGGTACGCGATGGCCAGCATCCATCCCTCCGCGATCGTCGATCCCGCGGCGGATCTCGACGCGTCGGTCAGCATCGGGCCGTATGCCGTGATCGGCCCGCACGTGCGCATAGGTGCAGGCACGACGGTCGGCCCCCACACTGTGATCGAGGGCCGCACGACGATCGGCCGCGACAACCGGATCTTCCAGTTCGCCTCGATCGGCGCGATCTCGCAGGACATGAGCTATGGCGGGGAGCCTACGCGGCTGGAGATCGGCGACCGCAACACCATCCGTGAGTTCTGCACCCTCAACCTCGGGACCATGAAGGAGGAGGGCGTCACCCGCATCGGGTCGGACAACTGGATCATGGCCTACGTGCACGTGGCCCATGACTGCCGCGTCGGCAACCACATCGTGATGGCCAACAACGCCACCCTCGCGGGCCATGTCCATGTCGGCGATTGGGCGGTGATCGGGGGCTTGTCGGGGGTGCACCAGTTCGTGCACATCGGCGCGCACGCCATGATCGGTTTCCAGGCCCATGTGGCGCAGGATGTGCCGCCCTTCATGACCGCGGATGGCAACCCCCTGGCCCTGCGAGCCGTCAATCTCACGGGCATCAAGCGTCGTGGGTTCGGCAACGAGCGCGTCGCCGCTATACGGCAGATGCACAAGCTGCTGTATCGCGATTCGCTGACGCTCGATCAGGCGATCGCCGCGATCGGTGCTCTTGGCGGCGGCGCGCCGGAGGTCGAGGCCGACATCGAGACCATGCTCTCGTTCCTCGCCGGCGCTACCCGCGGCATCGTCCGCTGAGTGCCGGAGGCAGCGATGCAGGCAACGGGCGCGCCGCGCTTCGGATTGGTCGCGGGCGAGGCGTCGGGGGACTTGCTGGCCAGCCTGCTGCTGCAGGGTCTGCGCGAGCGCTGGCCAGGCGTCGAGGCGGCGGGCATAGGGGGGCCGCGCATGACCGCGCAGGGCTTCGAGGCCTGGTGGCCGAGCGAGAAGCTCTCGGTCTTCGGCTATGTCGACGCGCTGCGCCACTATCGCGAGCTGCTGGGCATTCGAAATGCCTTGCGGGACCGCCTGCTTGCCGAGCGTCCCGATGTCTTCATCGGGGTGGATGCGCCCGACTTCAACTTCGGCCTCGAGTCGGCCCTCAAGAGCGCGGGCATCCGCACCGTGCATTTCGTCTGCCCGTCCATCTGGGCGTGGCGCGGCGAACGGGTCAGGAAGCTGGCCGCCGCTGCAGACCACGTGCTGTGCCTGTTTCCGTTCGAACCTGATCTGCTGGCGCGGCACGGGGTGGCGGCGAGTTTTGTCGGCCATCCGCTGGCAGACACAATCCCTCTGCAGCCGCCCCGCGACTCCGCGCGTGCCGCGTTGGGCCTGGCGGCCGACGATACCGTCGTGGCATTGCTGCCCGGGAGCCGTCGCAGCGAGATCCGCTACATCGCGCCGGCGCTGCTGCGTGCCGCCGCGCTGATGGCGGGGCGACGCGCCGGCCTGCGCTTCGTGTTGCCGGTCTCTCCCGGACTGCGGGCCATCGTGGAACCCCTGTTGACCGAGCACGCCGCCGGCACGACGATCGAGTTGCTGGATGGGCGATCCCACGAGGCGCTGGCCGCCTGCGACGTGACGCTCATCGCCAGTGGCACCGCGACGCTGGAGGCGGCCCTGTTCAAGAGACCCATGGTCATCACCTACCGCATGCACTGGCTGAACTGGCAGTACATGAAGCGCCGCGCCTACCAGCCCTGGTTCGGGCTGCCGAACGTCCTGTCCGGCGAATTCATAGTGCCCGAACTGCTGCAGGATGCCGCCACCCCGCAGGCCCTGGCGCGCGAGGCCGAAGCCTGGCTGGACGATGCGCCGCGCCGCGAGGCGCTGGCTCGGCGCCTGAACGATCTTCACCTTAGCTTGCGCCAGGATACGGCGCGTCGAGCCGGCGATGCGATTGCGAAAGTCCTCCAGCAAGCCTGAACAGATTGCCCTCGTGTTCGAAGCCGCGGGCCTGATCGCCGGTGTCGACGAGGCCGGCCGTGGGCCCTTGGCCGGGCCGGTGGTGGCGGCCGCCGTCATCCTGGACGAACTCAAGCCGATCAAGGGCCTGAAGGACTCCAAGGTCCTGACGCAGAAGCGACGCGAGGTGCTTTTCGACGAGATCCGTGCCAAGGCCTTGTGCTGCAGCATCGCCGAAGCCAGCGTGGAGGAGATCGACCAGCTCAACATCCTTCACGCCACGATGCTGGCGATGCGCAGGGCGGTCGAGAACTTGCGCCTGACACCCGGCAAGGTGCTCGTCGACGGCAACCGCTTGCCGGTATTGCGCGTGCCGGCGGAGGCCGTGGTCGGTGGCGATGCCACGGTCCAGTCCATCTCGGCCGCCTCCATCCTGGCGAAGGTTCATCGCGACCGGCTGTGCGTGTCCCTGGACGCCGAACACCCGAAGTACGGGTTCGCCGCGCACAAGGGCTATTCGACGCCGGAGCATCTGCAGGCGCTGCGCGAGCATGGCGCGTCGCCCGTGCACCGCCGCAGCTTCGCGCCCGTGCGCGAGGCCCTCGGCCAGGAGGCCAGCTAGGCGATGGACGAGCCCTTGCTCGTCACGGCCCGAGACAATCCACTGCTGCAGCGCGTGCGCAAGCTCGCGGCGGATCCGGGGGCCTACCGCAAGCTGGGCCAGGTCTGGCTCGAAGGCGACCATCTTGTCGATGCAGCACTGCGGCGAGACTTCAGGCTGGAGGCCATCATCTACGCGGAAAGCGCATGGCACGAGCGGCCGGACTGGCGTGGCTTTTCATTGCGGGCGGCCAGGGCGGCGCGTGTTCCCGATGCGCTTTTCAAGGGCTTCAGTGCCCTGGAATCGCCGGCTCGCGTCGGGGCGCTGATGTCCGTCCCGCCGGCCCCGACCATCGAGCCCGAAGCCGCCAGCGTGGTGCTGGACCGGCTGCAGGATGCCGGCAACGTCGGCAGCATCCTGCGCAGCGCTGCCGCCTTCGGCGTCCGCCAGGTCCTGGCGATCAAGGGCACGGCGGCTCTTTGGTCGGGCAAGGTGCTGCGTGCCGGCATGGGGGCGCACTTCGGCCTGCGGCTGGTGGAAGGTCTCCAGGCGTCTGACCTGGAGGCCTTGCGGGTGCCTCTGCTGGCGACCAGTTCCCATGGCGGCTTGCTATTGGGCCAGGCCCGGCTGCCGCGACCGTGCGCCTGGGTGCTGGGGCACGAGGGCCAGGGCGTGGACGAGGCGCTGATGGCTCGCTGCGCGCAGACCGTGCGCATCCCGCAGCCCGGCGGCGAGGAGTCGCTGAACGTCGCGGCCGCCGCGGCGGTGTGCCTGTTCGCCGGGACCCTGCCGGGTCAGTAGACCAGCCGGTCCGGCCGGATGTCGCGCAGGATGGTGGTCGCGATCTCCTCGATCGACTTGTGGGTCGACGAAAGCCACGAGATGTCGCTGCGCTTCATCATCTGCTCGGCCTCGTGCACTTCGTAGCGGCAGTTCTCCAGGGCAGCGTACTTGCTGCCGGGGCGCCGCTCGTTGCGGATCTGCGCCAGCCGCTCCGGATCGATCGTCAGGCCGAAGCACTTGCGCTTGTGCTGGGCGAGCGAGGAGGGCAGGTGTCCGCGTTCGAAATCCTCGGGGATGAGCGGATAGTTGGCGGCCTTGATGCCGTGCTGCATGGCCAGGTACAGCGATGTCGGCGTCTTGCCGCTGCGGCTGACGCCCACCAGGATCACGTCGGCCTCCGCCAGGTTCTTGGCCGATTGGCCGTCGTCGTGGGCGAGCGAAAAGTTGATCGCCTCGATCCGGTCGTTGTATTCCTCGCTCTTGGCGGCGTCGGAAAAGCGTCCGACACGGTGGTTGGACTTGATGCCGAATTCGATCTCCAGCGGCTCGACGAAGGCCGCGAACATGTCCATCACCATGCCCTTGCACAGCGGCCCGGTCAGGATGGAGCGCACCGATTCGTTGGCCAGGGTGATGAAGACGATGGGCCGCTTGCCCTCGGCCGCTGCCGTCGCATTGATCTCGGTCACCACCTTCGCGGCCTTCTCCTCGGTATCGATGAAGGGCCGCCGGACGTGGCGCGGCTTGGCCGAGAACTGGGCCAGGATGGAGTTGCCGAAGGTTTCGGCCGTGATGCCGGTACCGTCGGAGACGAAGAAGACGCTACGGTTCGGCATGAATGCTCGGCTCTGTTTCAGGGGGGGTTCAGCGATCATAGGCAATCCGTTCGTAGAATTGGTCCATTGACGTGCTCCTTGGTTCGCGCGGCCCGTGCCGCCCGACACACGCCCCGGATGAGCCCCTGCAGCCTCGAACGAAATCCAACACGCGCTGCAGCGTGGGCCGCCGGCGTGGCAGCAGGGGTGGCATGGCGCCAGGTTTTTTGTCATCAAGGAGCTTCCCCATGTCATCCACCCACCTGGCGACCGCCCTGGTCGCGCCTTTCGAACAACTGAGAATGACCGACGTCGAGGCGGTCGGCGGCAAGAACGCCAGCCTCGGCGAAATGATCAGCCAGCTCGCCGCCTCGGGCGTGCGGGTGCCCGGCGGCTTCGCGACCACTGCCCACGCCTTTCGGGAGTTCCTCACCCACGGCGGCCTGACGGAGCGGATCAACAAGCGGCTGGCATCGCTGAACGTCGATGACGTGCGGGCGCTGGCCGAAGCCGGCGCCGAAATCCGGCAATGGGTGGTGGATGCGCCCTTCCCGGGCGCCCTGGAAGACGCCGTGCGCTCCGAGTACGCCCGCGTGGCCGGCGACTCGCCCGACGCGACCTGGGCGGTGCGCTCGTCGGCCACCGCCGAGGACCTGCCCGATGCGTCGTTCGCCGGACAACAGGAGACCTTCCTGAACGTGCATGGCATCGATGACGTGCTGCACAAGATGAAGGAGGTCTTTGCCTCGCTCTACAACGACCGGGCCATCAGCTACCGCGTGCACAAGGGCTTTGCCCACTCGGACGTCGCCCTCTCGGCGGGTGTCCAGCGCATGGTGCGCTCGGACATCGGCTCGGCCGGCGTCGTCTTCACCATAGACACCGAGTCCGGCTTCAAGGACGTGGTGTTCATCACCGCCAGCTATGGCCTGGGCGAGACGGTCGTGCAGGGCGCCGTCAACCCGGATGAGTTCTACGTCCACAAGCCGGCGCTCAACGCCGGCAAGCTGGCGATCATCCGCCGCGGCCTGGGTTCCAAGCTGATCCGCATGGAGTTCGCCTCCCCGGAGGAAAAGGCCAGGACAGGCAAGCTGGTCAAGACCGTCGACACGCCGCCCGAGATGCGCAATCGCTACTCGCTGACCGACGACGAAGTGACCGAGCTGGCCCGGTACGCGCTGATCATCGAGAAGCACTACGGCCGTCCGATGGACATCGAATGGGGCAAGGACGGGGTCGACGGCAAGCTCTACATCCTCCAGGCCAGGCCGGAGACCGTGCGCAGCCAGTCTGAGGGCCAGGTCGAGCACCGATACAAGCTCATGGGCCACTCGACCGTGCTGGCCGAGGGCCGCGCCATCGGGCAGAAGATCGGCACGGGGCCGGTTCGGCTGGTGCACTCCGTGGCCGAGATGGACAAGGTCCAGCCGGGTGACGTCCTGGTGGCCGACATGACCGATCCCAACTGGGAGCCGGTGATGAAGCGTGCCAGCGCCATCGTGACGAACCGGGGTGGCCGCACCTGCCACGCGGCGATCATCGCCCGCGAGCTGGGCATTCCCGCCGTGGTGGGCTGCGGCGACGCGACGGAGACACTGCACGACGGCGCCCTGGTGACGGTGGCCTGCTCGGAGGGGGACACCGGCCATGTCTACGACGGGCTGCTCGAGACCGAGGTCACCGAGGTGGTACGCGGGGAGATGCCGTACTGCCCGATCAAGATCATGATGAACGTGGGCAACCCGACGCTCGCGTTCAACTTCGCCCAGGTGCCGAACTCGGGCGTGGGCCTGGCGCGTCTCGAGTTCATCATCAACAACAACATCGGGGTGCACCCGAAGGCGATCCTCGACTATCCGAACGTCGATCCCGACCTGAAGAAGGCCGTGGAGTCGGTGGCTCGCGGACACGCTTCTCCGCGTGCCTTCTACGTCGACAAGCTGGCCGAGGGCGTGGCCACCATCGCCGCGGCCTTCTGGCCCAAGCCGGTCATCGTGCGCCTGTCGGACTTCAAGTCCAACGAGTACAAGAAGCTGATTGGCGGCTCGCGCTACGAGCCGGACGAAGAGAACCCCATGCTCGGCTTCCGCGGGGCCTCGCGCTACATCAACAGCGAGTTCACCGACGCCTTCGGCATGGAGTGCGAGGCGCTCAAGCGCGTGCGCAACGACATGGGTCTGACCAACGTCGAGATCATGGTGCCCTTCGTCCGCACCGTGCGGCAAGCCGAGCGGGTCACCGGCCTGCTGGCCGAGCGCGGGCTCAAGCGTGGCCAGAACGGCCTTCGCCTGATCATGATGTGCGAGGTGCCCAGCAACGCCATCCTGGCCGAGCAGTTCCTCGAGCACTTCGACGGCATGTCGATCGGCTCGAACGACCTCACGCAGCTCACGCTGGGCCTGGACCGTGATTCCGGGCTGGTGCAGCTGGCCGAGGACTTCGACGAGCGGGACCCGGCGGTCAAGGCCATGATCTCGCGCGCCATCGCCGCCTGTCGCGCCACCGGCAAGTACGTGGGCATCTGTGGCCAGGGCCCGAGCGACCATCCGGATTTCGCCGACTGGCTGGCGGCCGAAGGCATTGCCTCCATGTCGCTGAATCCGGATTCGGTCATCGAGACCTGGACGCGTCTGGCGGGCGCCGCCTGAACTCGCCCTGGCCAGCCGGCTGAACAGGGCCCGGGGATTCCCGGGCCCTTGTGCTATGATCGTCGGCTTTCCTGCCCTTGCTGCACCGGTCATTCAGACGCGCCGGGCGGCTTTCCATCCACGGAAATCCTCAAGGAGTATTCATGCGTCACTATGAGATCATTCTGCTGATCCATCCGGACCAGAGTGAACAGGTTCCAGCCATGCTGGAGCGCTACAAGAACCTCGTCACCAACGGTGGCGGCAAGGTTCATCGGGTCGAAGACTGGGGCCGCCGTCAGCTGGCCTACATGATCCAGAAGCTCGCCAAGGCGCACTACCTGTGCCTGAATATCGAGTGCTCGAAGGAAGTCCTGACCGAGCTGGAGACGGGCTTCCGTTTCAACGACGCCGTCCTGCGCCACCTGACCGTCAAGGTCGAGAAGGCCGAGACGAGCCCGTCGGTGATGATGAAGTCGGTCGAGAAGGAAGAGGCCCGCAAGGCCGCCCAGGAGTCCACCGCCTGAAGCCTGACGGTTCGTCGCCCGGCGTCGAGGTGAGGTCGTGAACCGGCTTATCCTGGCTGCCGAGGTGGTCGAGCGAGGCGCGACGCGTTACACCCCCGCCGGCCTTCCGGCCCTGGACCTGATGCTCAAGCATCAATCCCAGGTGACCGAAGACGGCCAGCCCCGCCAGATAGCGATGCAGCTCAAGGCGGTGGCGATCGGGGAGATCACGCGGCCTGTCGCGGCCCTGGCGCTCGGGACACCGGCTCAATTCGCCGGCTTCCTGACCGCCTCTCGCAACGGCAAGGGCCTCGTGTTCCACGTGACCGAGCTCGACACCTGACCCGACTGACCTGACGCCCCTGTTCAAACACCGGATAGACATTTACAGAGGTCATCATGCCCCCGCCCAAGTCACGTTTTTCCAAGGATCGCCGGCCGAAGCGCAACCAGCAGTCGCTGCTTTTCCGCCGCAAGAAGTTCTGCCGCTTCACGGTCACCGGCGTCGAGTCGATCGACTACAAGGATGTCGACCTGCTGCGCGATTTCATCGGTGAGAACGGCAAGATCACGCCCGCTCGCCTGACCGGCACCCGCGCCTTCTTCCAACGCCAGCTGACCAACGCCATCAAGCGCTCGCGCTACCTGGCGATGCTGCCGTACAGCGATCAACACAAGGTCTGAGGAGTCCACGCATGCAAGTCATTCTGCTGGACAAGGTGGCCAACCTGGGCAACCTCGGCGACATCGTCAAGGTCAAGGACGGCTTCGCCCGCAACTTCCTGATCCCGACCAAGCGCGCCCGCCGCGCCACCGAGGCCGCGATCCAGGAATTCCAGGCGCGCCGCGCCGAACTGGAGAAGGTCGCCGCCGAGAAGCTGGCCGCCGCGCAAGCCGCCGGCGAGAAGCTGGCTGGCCTCACCGTCACCATCAGCCAGAAGGCTGGCGTCGATGGCCGCCTGTTCGGTTCCGTGACCAACCATGACATCGCCGAGGCGCTCGGCAAGTCGGGCTTCCAGGTCGCGAAGGCCCAGGTTCGCCTGCCCAACGGCCCGCTGAAGGCCGTCGGCGAGTTCCCGGTCAACGTCGCCGCCCACACCGATGTCGTGGTCGAGATCACCGTGAAGGTCGTCGGCGAAGCCGACTGATCCACAGCTTCTCCACCAAGAGGCCGGCACCCGCCGGCTTCTTTCATTTGGGCGGCACGTTATCCACTGGTTTGCGCCGCCTGCCCACAGGGATGTGCACAGGTTTGCGCACAGCGTGCCAGGAAGAGCGCGCGGGCCTCGGCAGTTCTCCCCCTTGCGGCCGTTCCACCGCTTCATAGGATCGATTGATGTCCTCGATCTTCGACGCCCACGACCCCCGCGCCGCGCCGCGCGATGACGAAGTCGCCAAGCTGCGCGTGCCTCCGCATTCGATAGAGGCGGAGCAAAGCGTGCTGGGCGGCCTGCTGCTTGACAACGGTGCCTGGGACCGGGCGGCCGATGTCCTCAGCGAGACGGATTTCTACCGTTACGAGCATCGGCTGATCTTCGGCGCCATCGGCGGCTTGATCAGCGCGACCAAGCCGGCCGACGTGATCACCGTCTTCGAGCAATTGCAGTCGCTCGGCAAGGCAGAGGAATGCGGCGGCCTGGCCTACCTGAACGCCCTGGCCCAGAGCGTGCCCAGCGCGGCCAACCTTCGCCGCTATGCCGAGATCGTTCGCGAGCGGGCGATCCTGCGCAAACTGATAGCCGCCAGTGACGAGATCGCCACCGCGGCCTTCAACCCGCAAGGGCGCCAGGTGTCGCAGATCCTCGACGAGGCCGAAGGCAAGATCTTCAAGATCGGCGAGGAGGGCCAGCGTACCAAGCAGGGCTTCCAGAGCATGGACCAGCTGGTGGTGCAACTGATCGACCGCGTCACCGAGCTGGCCGAGAACGGCGCAGAAGAGGTCACCGGCGTACGGACCGGCTTCTTCGACATGGACCGCATGACCGCGGGCCTGCAGGGCGGCGACCTGATCATCCTGGCCGCCCGGCCGTCGATGGGAAAGACCGCCTTCGCGCTGAACATCGCCGAGGCGGTCGCGGTGAACGAAGGCCTGCCGGTGGTGGTGTTCTCCATGGAAATGGGAGCCGCGCAGCTGGCCTTGCGGATGGTCGGCTCGCTGGGCCGGATAGACCAGTCCGGATTGCGCACCGGCCGCCTGCGCGACGACGACTGGGGGCGCTTGACGGAAGCGGTCGACAAGCTGTCCAAGGCGTCCATCTTCATCGACGAGACCCCTGCGCTGAACTCGGCGGAGCTGCGCGCGCGTTCACGTCGCCAGGCACGCCAGTGCGGCAAGCTCGGCCTGATCGTGATCGACTACCTGCAGTTGATGAGCGGCACCAGCACCTCCAGCGGCGAGAACCGCGCCACCGAGATCAGCGAGATCTCGCGGGGCCTGAAGGCCTTGGCCAAGGAGCTGAATTGCCCGGTGATCGCGCTGTCGCAGCTCAATCGCTCGGTCGAGACGCGCACCGACAAGCGACCGATGATGAGCGATCTGCGCGAGTCCGGCGCCATCGAACAAGATGCGGACGTCATCATGTTCATCTATCGGGACGAGTACTACAACAAGGACTCCAAGGAAGTCGGCGTGGCCGAGATCATCATCGGCAAACAGCGAAATGGCCCGGTCGGCACGGTGAAGCTCGCCTTCCTGAAGCAGAACACCAAGTTCGACAACCTCGCGCCGGACGCCTACTCGCAGGAGTACTGAGGCGCGCCGCCGTCCCTGTCCCCAGCAGGGCGCTTGGCGGAGGCTGGCATACTGTATATATTCACAGTATGCCAAGTCATCAGTCGCAACGGCCGTCGCCGCCTGCCTCGGAGCAGGCCATGCTTGTCGTCCCTCCCAAGGGCCGTGGCACGGGCTGGGCCATAGAGCATCGCTTCACCATCGAGCGTCACGAGAGCTTCGACGATGGCTGGGGGACGTTCGAGCAGGCGGTCAGCGAAGAGGCGCTCCCGCCGACCACGCAGATCTTCGAGCAGCGGGTCAAGTCCATCCTGAACGGCAACGATTCGCCGGATGTCAACTTCGATCTCTCGATCAACCCCTACCGGGGCTGCGAGCACGGCTGCATCTACTGCTTCGCGCGCCCGACGCACAGCTACTTCAACCTCTCGCCCGGGCTGGATTTCGAGACGCGCATCTTTGCCAAGGTCAACGCCGCGGAGCGTCTGCGTGCCACGCTGCAAAGTCCGAGCTACACGCCGTTGATGCTCAACATTGGCTCCGCGACGGACGCCTATCAGCCGGCCGAGCGCAAGTTGAACATCACCCGCTCGGTGATCCAGGTGCTGAGCGAATTCAGGCACGCCTTCTCGGTCATCACCAAATCCTCCGGCATAGAGCGCGACATCGACCTCCTGGCGCCGATGGCTGCGCAGCGAATGGCAGCGGCCTATGTGTCCATCACGACACTGGATCCGGAGCTGGCGCGCATCCTCGAGCCACGGGCTGCGCACCCCGAACGGCGCCTGAAGACGATCGAGAGGCTGACCGCCGCTGGCGTGCCGGTGGGCGTCAGCGTGTCGCCGGTCATCCCCTTCATCAACGAGCCGGAGATCGAGCGTGTGCTCGAAGCAGCGGCCCAGGCCGGGGCCAGGCACGCCTTCAGCATCGTGCTGCGCCTGCCCTGGGAGGTGAATCCGTTGTTCCAGCAATGGCTGGAGGTGCATTTCCCGGCCCGCGCCAAGCGCGTGATGGCGCGCCTGCGCGAGATGCGCGGCGGCAAGGACTATGATGCCCGGTTCGGCAAGCGCATGAGCGGCGAGGGCATCTGGGCCCAGCTCATCCGGCAGCGTTTCGACAAGGCCGTCGCGAGGCTGGGCTTGAACGAGGAAAGGATCGCCCTGGACCTGACTCGCTTCGAGAGACCAGCGGGGCCCGACAAGGGCAAACCGGTCGGCGCGCCCGTCCAGCAGAGTCTGTTCTAGTTCACGGCCGCAGCAGCCGGATCGTTCTGCGCAGGCGAAGTCGGAGGCGTAGAGGCCGGTGGGGATCCCGTGGTTTCCGGTGTGGATCGCAAGGCGACGCCACCTGCCTGGCGGCTGCCTCCGGCCAGGCCAGGAAGGGCGGCGTTGGCGAGACGGGCATGCAACTCGTCGGCCATGGAGTGCAGTTCGGTCGCGTCGCTGATCTTGTCGGCATGCCGCTGCAGCACCATGCGGGCCATGTCGACCAGCTTGGTGTTCTGCGTCTGGGCGCCGTGGGCGAGCAGGGCTTTGGCGGCGGCGCGCGGCTCCCCGTTCAGGCTGTGGTTCATCGCGGATTCGGCGAGTGCCGTGACCTTGGCGTGGGCGGCGCGAACCTGCTCCGCATAGGGCGCATGCGCGCCGGCGGCCTTGGCCAGCAGCTCCGAAAGGCTGCGGGAAACGCAAAAGCGCAGCGCGATGCTGTCGATCCAGCGGCTGGCTTCTTCCAGCTGAAGCTCGGCCGCCGCCAGCTCGGACAGCAGGCTCACCATGTTCAGGGCGGCTTCGATGTCGAAATCGGTTTCGCGAAACTCCTGCGCCAGGTCGCGCAGCTCGCCGAGCACGCGGGCGATCTGGCGGCCCATCATCAGGACGAGCACGTCGATCAGCCGGCCGAATCGGCGCACGCGCTTGCTCGAGGCATGACGTTCCAGGACGTGGCGCACGTTGTCCGCGCAGCGTTGCAGGCCCTTGCCGTCCTTGTCGCGGAAGCGGGCGAAGGCCAGCAGCACCATGGATTGCAGGTCGAACAACTTGGAGGTGATGCCGATGCTCGCGGCACGCTCCAGCGCCTTTCGCGCTTCGGCATGCTCGCCGCAGTAGAAGGCCAGCATGCCCTGCCGCTGCAGGCGTTCTATCGAGCCGGGCGTCAGCTGGGTCGCCATGCGATAGGTTTCCAGCGCCTCGGCAAGCGAGCCTTGCTCGACGTGGACCCGACCCATCACGTCATACGCATCGGCGTGGCTCGGATCGTCGGATATGAGCACTTCCAGCGTCCGGCGGGCCTGGTGGACTTTGCCGCCTTCCAGCTGTGAGCGGGCAATGCCGAGCCTCGCCCAAGGCAGCGCCTGCGCGTCAATGACGGCCTGGAAAAGCGTCTGTGCCGCCTCATGCTGACCCAACCGCAGCAGCAGCTCGGCCCCGATACGGGCGGCATACAGCCAGTAGGGAGCCCGGGCCTGGAAGCGCACCAGACACAGCCTGGCGGCCTGGTCGAAGTCGCCCGCTTCCACCGCCGTGAAGATGTCGCTCAGCACCCGCTTTCGCTTGCGGGCCTGCAGCAGGCGCTCGGCCAGCGAGGTGGCCGCAAAGGGCTTGAGCAGATAGCTGTCCAGCGCCGATTCGGCGGCCTCGGCGACGGCGGTATAGCTCGCCTCGCCCGTCACCATCACGAAGACGGTGGAAAACGGCAGCAGTTGGGCCCGGCGCAGGTCGTCCAGCAAGGACTGGCCCGAGGCGTTGCCCTCGTGGAAGTGCTGTTCGCACAGCACGACGTCGAATTCGCGCCCTTCGAGGTGCCGGCGTGCGTCGGCAATCCGGCTGCACTGCACCACGGTGCCCACGCCCAGGTCGCGCAGTTGCGCGGCCAGGATGCTGCGCGAGGTGGGGTGACCGTCGATGATCAGCGCCCTGGACTGGCTGAAATCGTGGTCGGCGCGGCTCACGGCTGCGCCCCCCGGCGTTCCGGCCCGACAGGCTCAACAGGGCGTGACGATTGGCAGTACTGCATGCGCCGACGACAGCCAACAGGCGTGGCCCCGGCGCGAGCCGGGGGACTTCCTCGGCTTTATCGGCAGGCGCGTCGCCCTACTTGAACAAGTCCTTGACCCGGTCCGTCCAGCTCTTGGCGTTGGGCGAGTGGCGGTCTCCGCCCTTCTTGAGCGACTCGTCCAGCTCCTTGAACAGCTTCTTCTGGTGCTCGGTGAGCTTGACGGGTGTTTCCACCGTGACGTGGCAGTACAGGTCGCCGGGGTAGCTGGAGCGGATGCCCTTGATGCCCTTGCCGCGCAGGCGGAAGGTCTTGCCGTGCTGGGTGCCTTCGGGGATCTCTATCTCGACCTTGCTCGACAGCGTGGGCACCTCGACGCTGCCGCCCAGGGCGGCTGTCACCAGGCCCACCGGCACCGTGCAGTGCAGGTCGTCGCCGTCGCGCTCGAAGATCTCGTGCTGCTTGATGCGGATCTCGATGTACAGGTCGCCTGCCGGACCGCCGTTGGTGCCGGGCTCGCCGTTGCCGGCCGAGCGGATGCGCATTCCCTCGTTGATGCCTGCGGGGATCTTGACCTCGAGCGTCTTCTGCTTCTTGATGCGACCCGCGCCGTCGCAAGTGGGGCAGGGCTCCGGAATGATCTTGCCGGTGCCGTGGCAGTGCGGGCAGGTCTGCTGGATCGAGAAGAAGCCCTGGCGCATGTGCACCGTGCCGGCGCCGTTGCAGGTCGTGCAGGTCTTGGCCTTGGTGCCGGGCTTGGCGCCCGAACCGGCGCAGGTCTCGCAGTTCTCCCAGCTGGGGATGCGGATCTGGCTTTCCTTGCCGAGCGCCGCTTCCTCCAGCGTGATCTCCATCGCGTAGGACAGGTCGTTGCCGCGATAAACCTTCTGGCCGCCGCCGCCACCACGCCGGGCACCGGCGCCGCCGCCCGCCCCGCCGAAGATGTCGCCAAAGATGTCGCCGAAGGCCTCGGCGAAGCCGCCGAATCCCTCGGGGCCCGGCCCGCCCCGGAAGCCGCCTGCATTGGGGTCGACACCCGCATGGCCGAACTGGTCGTAGGCCGCGCGCTTCTGCGCGTCCGACAACATCTCATAGGCCTCCTTGGCCTCCTTGAACTTCTCTTCCGCAACCTTCGCACCGTCACCCTGATTGCGGTCAGGGTGGTGCTTCATGGCCAGCTTGCGGTAGGCCTTCTTGATGTCGTCCTCGGAGGCGTTCTTCGCCACGCCGAGCACTTCGTAATAGTCACGCTTTGCCATGAGTAAAAAGCTCGAGGGTCCTCAAACGCAGCCGCCGCGTTGAGCGGCAGGCGCTGGCCTGCCGTTCGAACGCGGCGAGACAGGACGTCAGGCGGTACGCCTGACGTCTGATCACTTCTTGACTTCCTTGAACTCCGCGTCGACCACGTTGTCGTCAGCCGGCTGGGCCTGTTGCGCCTGCTGCGAGGCATGTTCGGCCCCGGCCTCCGCGCCTGCGCCGGCCTGCGCCGCCTGGGCATCGGCGTACATCTTCTCGCCGAGCTTCTGGCTGGCGGTCATCAGCGCCTCGGTCTTGGCGTCGATGGTCGCCTTGTCCTCGCTCTTGAGCGCTTCCTCGGCGTCCTTCAGCGCCGTCTCGATCTTCTCCTTCTCGGCGGCGTCCAGCTTCTCGCCATGCTCGGCGAGGCTCTTCTTGACCGAGTGGATCATCGCGTCGGCCTGGTTGCGGGCCTGCACCAGCTCGAGCTTCTTCTTGTCCTCGGAGGCGTTCAGCTCGGCGTCCTTCACCATCTTCTGGATCTCTTCCTCGGACAGGCCCGAGTTCGCCTTGATGGTGATCTTGTTTTCCTTGCCCGTGCCCTTGTCCTTGGCGTTGACGTGAAGGATGCCGTTGGCATCGATGTCGAAGGTCACCTCGATCTGCGGCATGCCGCGCGGTGCCGGCGGAATGCCCTCGAGGTTGAACTCGCCCAGGCTCTTGTTGCCCGAGGCCAGTTCGCGCTCGCCCTGGTAGACCTTGATGGTCACCGCCGGCTGGTTGTCGTCGGCGGTCGAGAACACCTGGCTGAACTTGGTCGGGATGGTGGTGTTCTTCTGGATCATCTTGGTCATCACGCCGCCCAGCGTCTCGATGCCGAGGCTCAACGGGGTGACGTCCAGCAGCAGCACGTCCTTGCGCTCGCCGCCCAGCACCTGGCCCTGGATGGCGGCGCCCACGGCGACGGCCTCGTCCGGGTTGACGTCCTTGCGCGGCTCCTTGCCGAAGAACTCCTTGACCTTGTCCTGCACCTTGGGCATGCGGGTCATGCCGCCGACCAGGATCACGTCGTCGATGTCGCTGAGCTTGACGCCGGCATCCTTGATCGCGATGCGGCAGGGCTCGATCGTGCGCTCGATGAGTTCGTCGACCAGCGCCTCCAGCTTGGCGCGGGTCAGCTTGATGTTCAGGTGCTTCGGGCCCGACGCGTCGGCGGTGATGTAAGGCAGGTTGACGTCGGTCTGCGTCTGGTTCGACAGCTCGATCTTGGCCTTCTCGGCCGCTTCCTTCAGGCGCTGCAGGGCCAGCACGTCCTTCGTCAGATCGACGCCTTGCTCCTTCTTGAACTCGGTGACGATGTAATCGATGATGCGCTGGTCGAAGTCTTCGCCGCCCAGGAAAGTGTCGCCGTTGGTGGACAGCACTTCGAACTGCTTCTCGCCGTCGACATCGGCGATCTCGATGATCGAGATGTCGAAGGTGCCGCCGCCCAGGTCGAACACGGCGATCTTGCGGTCACCCTTGCCGTGCTTGTCCAGGCCGAAGGCGAGGGCGGCAGCGGTGGGCTCGTTGATGATGCGCTTGACGTCCAGGCCCGCGATGCGGCCGGCGTCCTTGGTGGCCTGGCGCTGGCTGTCGTTGAAGTAGGCCGGCACCGTGATCACGGCCTCGGTCACTTCCTCGCCGAGGTAGTCCTCGGCCGTCTTCTTCATCTTGCGCAGCACTTCGGCGCTGATCTGGGGCGGCGCGAGCTTCTTGCCGCGCTCCTCGACCCAGGCGTCGCCGTTGTCGGCGGCGACGATCTTGTAGGGCATCAGGTTGATGTCCTTCTGCACTTCCTTCTCGGTGAACTTGCGGCCGATCAGTCGCTTGATGGCGTAGAAGGTGTGCCGCGGGTTCGTCACCGCCTGGCGCTTGGCCGAGGCGCCGACGAGGATCTCGCCGTCTTCCTGGTAGGCGATGATGGACGGCGTGGTGCGCGCGCCTTCCGAGTTCTCGATGACGCGGGTGTTGTTGCCTTCCATCACGGCCACGCACGAGTTGGTCGTGCCGAGGTCAATGCCGATGATCTTTCCCATGTCGTTCTCCTGATGATTCGTTGGGGTGTCTGGTGTCGATGTGTGGTTCGCCGCGGGGTCTTCAAGGGCCTTTGAGGCTCACTTGGGCGCCGCGACGGTGACCAGGGCCGGGCGCAGCACCCGGTCGGCGATGAGGTAGCCCTTTTGCAGCACCGCGACGACGGTGTTGGCCTCTTGCTGGGCGGGCACCATGCTGATCGCCTGGTGCTGGTGCGGATCGAATTTGGTGCCGGCGGGCGGATTGATCTCGAGGACCTTGTTGCGCTCCAGCGCCTGGGCGAGCTGGCGCAGCGTGGCGTGCACGCCTTCGAGCACCTTCTCGACCGGCGCATCCGGCATGGCAATGGCGGCCTCCATGCTGTCCTTGACCGGCAGCAGGCTTTCGGCGAAGGATTCGACGGCGTACTTGCGGGCCTTGCTGATCTCCTCCTCGGCCCGGCGGCGCACGTTCTCGGCCTCCGCCTTGGCTCGCAGGAAGGCGTCCTGTGCTTCCTTCAGCTGATCCTGGGCTTGCGCCAGCTGCGCTTCGGGCGTGGCGCCAGCCTCGGTCGGCGCGGCTGAGGCGGCGTCGGGCTGTGGGATGGATTCGGGGGCAGGTGAGGCTTGATTCGCGTCGTTGTTGCTCATCGTCGTGGGTCGTTCGAAGGGCTTCGATGGGGGTTGCCAAGGCAATTGGGGCTGGTTCCCCCCGGTTCAAGAGGGATTTTTCAGCCCCGGCGCAAGAAATCGGCTGATCTGTGCTGCGGGACCGGAATTCAGTCGTCGGTGGAGGCGCTCCAGCGGTTCCAGTCGGCGAGTTGGCGGCGGTCGCGCTTGGTGGGCCGGCCGTGCTCTATGGCCTGGGCAGGCTCGGTGCCCTGGCGGCGCGCCTCGCGGGCAGCCTCCTTCGCCGCCAGACTGGCTGCCGTCTCGGCGTACAGCGCCTGCGCCACCGGGGCGGGGCCCCGGATCTCGCTCAAGCCGAGCACCTCGACAGTGCGCGGCGGCATGCCGGGCTCGCGCAAGGTGAGCTCGTCGCCCACCCTCAGGTCACGCGAGGGCTTGACCGGCTGGCCATTGACTTCGACACGGTTCTTTCCAATGGCCTCGACAGCCAGGGCGCGGGTCTTGAAAAAGCGCGCCGCCCACAGCCACTTGTCCAGGCGGACGGGCTCGGCGCTCAGCTTGGGTTCTTTCACAGGCGAATTTTCGCTCAACGGGCAGGGGCCAACGGCAATCGGACGGTGGCATCCACGCCTTCGACAGTTCCATGCGAGACGCGGTTGTCGAGCTCGATCTGGCCGCCGAGGCTGGCCACGATCTCGTGGCAGATGGCCAGGCCCAGGCCCGAGCCGCTGCGCACGCTGGCCTGGCCGAGTCCGGCGGAAAAGGGCTGGAACAGGCGGCTGCGCTGATCGGCGGTGAGACCCGAGCCGCTGTCGGACACCGTCAGCGCCGCATGCCTCGAATCGGCCAGCAGGCGGATGGCCAGGCGGCCGCCGTCGCGCCCGTGCTTGATGGCGTTGTGGATGAGGTTGCGGGAGAGCTCGCGCAGTGCCCACTCGTGCGCACGCACAGGCGCCGGCTGCGTCTCGATGTCGAAGTCGAGGTGGTGCTCGACGATCAGGGCCGACAGGTCCAGCGCGACGGCGCGCACGATATCCGCCCAGTCGACTGCGGGTGCATCGCTGTGCTGGCGAATCTGCTCGACCTTCGCCAGGGCCAGCATCTGGTTGGCCAGCAGGGTCGCACGCTCGACCGTGTCGCCGATCTCGAGCAGCGCCTGCGCCGGATCCACATCGCCGCGCTGTGCCGATTGCACCTGGACCTTGAGCACGGCCAGCGGGGTTCGCAGCTGATGCGAGGCGTCGCGCACGAACCGCTTCTGGTGATCCAGCAGGTGCTTGAGCCGGCCCATCAGGTGGTTGGTGGCGGCGACCAGCGGCTGCAGCTCGCGTGGCACGGGGCTGCCATCCAGCGGCGCGAGATCACCTTCGGCCCGGGAGCGCAGCGAGCGGCTCAATTCGCCGACCGGCCGGGTGGCGCGCTGCACGACGAAGATGACCAGCCCCGCAATGATCAGCAGCAGCGCCGCCTGGCGCCAGGCCGTGGCCACGAGCAGCTGCCGCGCCAGGGTCTCGCGCAGTTCCAGCGTCTCGGCCACCTGGATCGTCGCCATGCCCTGGCCCGTGGCCCAGGTGACCGGCTGCAGCAGCACGGCCACGCGCACGGGTGTGCCGTGGTACTGATCGTCATAGAAGTCGACCAGCGCCGCGTACGGCCCCTTCAGCGGCAGCTTGCCGCGCCAGGGCGCCAGGCCCTCGAAGCCGGACACCGTCTCGCCGTCGAAGCCGGTGACGCGGTAGTACAGGCGGCTGCGGTTGTCCGCTTCGAACGCCTCGAGCGCCGAGTACAGCACCGTGGACTTCAGGTGCGGCCGATCGCCCTCGGTGGTCACCTCCAGCAGGTCGCCGATCGATTTGGCCGTGGCCAGCAGGGTGCGGTCGTAGGCAGTGTCTGCGGCCTTCAGCGCCTCGCGGTAAAGCACCGACGTGTTGACGAGCGAGAACAGCAGCACCGGCACGAGGATGCCGAACATCAGCCGGTCGCGCAGCGAACGCCTGGCCCACCACGCGCCGATCACGCCGGCGCTTTCAGGAGGTAGCCCAGGCCGCGCAGGGTGACCAGCTGGACGCCGGTGGGCGCCAGCCGCTTGCGCAGCCGGTACGCCACCACTTCGATGGCTTCCAGCTGCACTTCGGACTGCCCCGGGAAGACGGCTTCGAACAGGCGCTCCTTGGCGACCGCGTGGCCTGGGCGCTGCAGCAATGCGCGCAACAGCGTGGCCTCTCGAGGTGGTAGCTCGAGTGGCTCGCCGCGGAAGTACACGGCGCCACTTTCGGCGTCGCAACGAAGCCCGGCGAACTCGGGCGACAGGGTCATGGCGCCGTCGAGCCCGCCGCTGCGGGCGTGCCGCCGAGCCAGTGCGCGGATGCGAGCTTCCAGTTCGTCGAGGTCGAAAGGCTTGGGCAGATAGTCGTCGGCTCCGGTGTTCAGGCCGATGATCCGGTCGCCTATGGTGCCTCGGGCCGTGAGCACGATCACCGGGGTGGCCAGGCCCTCGCTGCGCGCCCGCTCGAGCACCTTCAGGCCGTCCAACCCGGGCAGCGTCAGGTCCAGCAGCACGACGTCCGGAATCGTCGCTTGCCAACGCTCGACCGCCCGCGCACCATCGCTGCAGGTCGATACGCGCATGCCTCTGCGCTCCAGCGTTCGCTGCAGCGTGGCCAGCAGGCCGGGATCGTCCTCGATCAGCAGGAGTTTCACGGGGGGCGACCTTAGCACCGGCGACCTCGGAAGCCGGGCTCGCATACGTGCTTTCCCTAGGCAAAACGACAGCCGGATGACAGCCCCGATCGTCAGCATTCAGGCTCACCCATTTGCCGACAACTCCAAGGAGACAGCGATGCGCCGCGATACCTTCCTGAAGTCCCTGGCCGCTCTGGCCGCGAGTTCCAGCCTCCCGCTGGAGGCACTCGCCGCGGGGGCCAACCTCAAGATGATGATTCCGGCGAACCCGGGCGGCGGCTGGGACACCACCGGCCGCGCCCTGGGCAAGGCGCTGCAGGATGCCGGTGTGGCCGCCACGGTGAGCTACGACAACAAGGGCGGCGCTGCGGGCGCCCTGGGCCTGGCCCAGTTCGTCAATGCCAGCAAGGGCGATCCGAACGCCATCATGGTGATGGGCGCGGTGATGCTGGGCGGCATCATCACCGGCAAGCCGCCGGTGAGCCTTTCGCAGGCCACGCCGCTGGCTCGGCTGACGAGCGAATACAACGTCTTCGTGCTGCCGACGGATTCACCCTTCAAGACCATGAAGGACGTCGTCGAGCAGATGAAGAAGGACCCGGGCAGCGTCAAGTGGGGTGGCGGCTCGCGCGGCTCCACTGAGCATGTCGCGGCGGCCATGATCGCGCGTGAAGTCGGTGTCGACGCCGCGAAGATCAACTACGTGCCCTTCCGAGGGGGCGGCGAGGCAACGGCGGCCATCCTGGGCGGCAATGTCACCATCGGCGGCAGCGGCTACAGCGAATTCCAGAGCTACATCGAGGCGGGCAAGATGCGCGCGATCGGCGTCACGTCCGATGCGCGCCTGAAGGGCATCAACGTGCCCACGCTGAAGGAGCAGGGCATCAACGTGGTGATCGGCAACTGGCGCGGCGTGTACGGCGCGGCCGGCATCACGCCCGAGCAGAAGAAGGCGCTGGTCGACATGATCGTCAAGGCGACCAAGAGCAAGGCCTGGGCGGAGGCGCTGGAGAAGAACGGCTGGACGCCCGCCCTGATGACCAGCCCGGAATTCGACAAGTTCGTCGACGACGAGTTCGCCGGCCTGCGAGCCATCATGGTCAAGGCCGGGATGATCTGACATGGTCGCTCGGCATGGGCTCCTGGGCGCGGCGGTGCTGGCCGCCGGCGCCCTGTACCTGATCGGGGGCTTCCAGCTCAGCGCCGAAGCCGGCTATTCCGGCGTCGGGCCGAACTTCCTGCCGCTGCTGGTGGGCGTGATGCTCGCCTTGTGCGGTGTCTGGCTGGTCTGGGAGGCCGCCAGCGGCGGCTTCCGCAACATGGAGGAGCCCTCCGGTGCCGAAAGCGGCGACTGGGCCGGCTTTGCGTGGGTCAGCGTCGGCATCCTGGCCAATGCGGCCTTGATCACGACGATCGGCTTCATCCTTTCGTGCACGCTTTGCTTCGTCCTGGCCGCGCGCGGCTTCAAGTGGGCGGAAGGTGTGCGCGGCATCGGCGTGCGCGCGGTCGCGATGGACGCCTTGATCGGGTTCGCGATCTCCGCGCCGGTCTACTGGATGTTCACGCAATTGCTGTCGATCGGCCTGCCCGGCCTCACCTCGACCGGATGGTTGTGACGATGGATACCCTCAATCAACTCCTGCAAGGCTTCATGACGGCGGGCACGCCGGTGAACCTGCTCTGGGCCCTGCTGGGCTGCATCATCGGCACGGCCGTGGGCGTGCTGCCGGGCATAGGGCCGGCCACGGCGGTGGCCATGCTGCTGCCCATCACGCTGAAGGTCGAACCCACCGCGTCGATGATCTTCTTCGCCGGCATCTACTACGGTGCGATGTACGGCGGCTCGACCACTTCGATCCTGTTGAACACGCCGGGCGAGTCGGGCTCGATGGTCACCGCGATGGAGGGCAACAAGATGGCCAAGAGCGGCCGGGCCGGCGCCGCGCTGGCCACCGCGGCCATAGGCTCCTTCGTCGCCGGGACCATCGCCACGGTGATCGTCACCTTCTGCTCGCCGATCGTCGCCAACTACGCCGTCAAGCTCGGGCCGCCCGAGTACTTCATGCTGATGCTGCTTGCCTTCACGACGGTCTCCGCGGTGCTTGGGCAGAGCACGCTGCGCGGCCTGACTGCCCTGGCGATCGGCCTGGCGATGGGCGTGGTGGGCATCGACCAGATCTCGGGCATGGCGCGCTTCACCGGCGGTGTGCCCGAGCTGATGGATGGCATAGAGGTGGTGCTGATCGCGGTCGGCCTGTTCGCGGTCGGCGAGGCTCTGTACAACGTGCTGTACGAAGGCAAGACCGTCGGCACGCAGAACAAGTTGAGCCGCGTGCACATGAGCCGCAGCGACTGGAAGCGCTCCTGGCCGGCGTGGATACGCGCCACCTTCATCGGGGTGCCTTTCGGCACCATCCCGGCGGGCGGCAGCGAGATCCCGACCTTCCTGAGCTATGCCGCCGAGAAGAAGCTGTCCAGCCACAAGGAGGAGTTCGGGACGACGGGCGCGATCGAGGGCGTGGCTGGGCCCGAAGCGGCCAACAATGCGGCGATCACCGCCACGCTGATGCCCCTGCTGACGCTCGGCATCCCGACCTCCAACACCACGGCCATCCTGCTGGGTGCGTTCCAGAACTACGGCATCCAGCCCGGTCCGCAGCTGTTCGATACCAACGGCCCGCTGGTCTGGGCGCTGATCGCTTCGCTGTACATCGGCAACGTGATGCTGCTGGTGCTGAATCTGCCATTGGTGGGCCTGTGGGTGAAGCTGCTGAAGGTGCCGAAGGCGCCGCTCTACGCGGGCATCCTCATCTTCGCCACGGTGGGCGTCTACGGCATGCGGCAGTCGGCCTTCGACCTGGTGCTGCTGTACGCGATCGGCCTGTTGGGCGTGGCCATGCGCCGCTTCGACTTCCCGACCGCACCGGTGGTGGTCGGCATGATCCTCGGGCCGCTGGCCGAAGCGCAGATGCGCAACGCCCTGTCGATCGGCGAGGGGCACTGGACGATCTTCCTGCAGCGGCCGGTGTCGCTGTTCCTGCTGATCGTCGTGGTGGCCGTGCTGGTGTTGCCCCGCCTCGTGCGCTGGCTCAAGCCGCAGCACGAGCCCGACGCCGTGGTGCGCGTCTGACGCGCACCGCCTACTGCTCCAGGCCGCCTCCGGGCGGCCTTTTCTTTTTGTCAGTCCGGGGCGCCCATCTCGAGCGCGCGTTGCCGTGTCGCGGCTTGCTGCTGCTCTCCTGGCGGGGCTGAATCGATCCAGCCGGCGAGGTGGCGCCTGGCCAGATCGGCGAGGGCCGCCATGCCGGCAGGGTCGTCGTTCAGGCACGGGACGTAGCTGAACGACTCGCCCCCTGCGTGCAGGAAAGTTTCCCGGCCTTCCTGTGCGATCTCCTCCAGCGTCTCCAGGCAATCCGCCGCAAAGCCGGGGCAGATGACGTCGACCCGCCGGGTGCCGGCCGCCGCCAGCTCCCGCAGCGTCACGTCGGTGGCAGGCCCCAGCCACTTGGCGCGGCCGAAGCGGCTCTGGAAGCTGATCCGCCACTGTGACGGCGCCAGGCCTAGGGCCCCGGCCAGCAGGCGGGCGGTCTTCTGGCACTGGCAGTGGTAGGGGTCGCCCAGCTTCAGGGTGCGCTCCGGCATGCCGTGGAAGCTCATCAGCAGCACTTCGCCCCGCGAACCTTCGGTTTGCCAGTGGCGGCGCACGCTGGCCTCCAGGGCCGCGATGTGGGAGGCATCGTCGTGGTACTGGTGGATGAAGCGAAGCTCCGGCACCCAGCGGGTGCGGCGCGCCCAGGCGGCGACGGCGTCGAAGGTGCTGGCCGTGGTCGCGCCCGAATACTGCGGGTAGGCGGGCAGCACCAGGACGCGATGCACGCCTTCGGCTGCGAAGGCTTCCATGGCAGACGCGATCGAGGGTTGCCCGTAGCGCATGGCTGGCTTGACGCGCACAGAGCAGCCGCGCTGGCCCAGATAGCCCTGCAGCAGCTTGGCCTGGCGCTGCGTCCACACCGCCAGTGGCGAGCCCTCGGGCAGCCAGACGCTGGCGTACTTCTTCGCTGACTTCGCCGGCCGCGTGCGCAGGATGATGCCGTGCAGGATCGGCCACCACACGAGTCGCGGGATCTCGACCACGCGCGGGTCGCTCAGGAACTCGGCCAGGTAGCGGCGCAGCGCGGCGGGTGTCGGGGCGTCCGGCGTGCCGAGATTGGCGAGGAGCACTCCCACCGGGGAGGGCTGGCCGTGACGGTGGGGCGGGCCTGCGCTTGCGGCCATCACGCCCTGCCCGGGGGCGGATTGAGCCGCATGGGCACGGTGTCGTCGAGGCTGGCCATGACGCTGAACTGGAGCACCGGCACGCCGACCTCGTTCGGCGAGCCTCCCAGGCCGATCTCGCCGCTGCCGTGCAAGGTGCAGGCGCCCCGGCGCAGGCTGAGGACCTCGTCGTCGCCGGCGAAGCGCACATAGGTGCCGTTGATGCTGAGGTCGACCACCTGCAGGCCGCCGCCCATCCAGTCGATGCGGGCATGGGTGCGCGAGACGCGGGCTTCGTCGATCTGCAGGCCGCAGGCGGAGCCACGGCCTATCAGGACCGGCAGGTCTGCGCGGGTGAAGCGGTAGACGCTTTCGCGCCAGAGCACCTGCAGGCCTTCGGGTTCCGCCAGGTCGAAGCGCGTCTCCATCAGCGTGGCGGTGGCATCCACGCTGCGGGGCGGCAGCATGTGCACGTCGACCGGCTCTGCGCGGCCGCGAAGGTGCATGCGGTCCAGCGACCGGTAGTTGCCACGGGTGTCCAGCGGCAGCTCGTCGTAGAGCTCGCCGGTGATGAGGGTCTCGTTGTCGCCTGCATGGTCCAACAGGCGGGCGGCGACGTTGACGGCATCGCCGAAGCAATCGCCGTTCATCTCGACCACTTCGCCGAGTGCCAGCGCAATCTGCAGCTTGAGCCGGGCGACCGCGGGGGCCGCATGCGGCGCAGCGATGGTGGACTCCAGCAGATCCTGCATCTGCAGGGCGCTGGCCACGGCCATGGCCGGGACGGAGAAGACGGCCATCAGGCCGTCGCCCAGGGTCTTGATGACCTGGCCGCCCATCACCGGCACACGCTGCGCCAGCGCATTGATCGTCTGGGTGACGACCGCAGTGGCCTGGGCGTTGCCGAGCGACTCATACAGCGCAGTGCTGCCGCGAAGATCCGCGAACAGAACGGTTCGACGCTTGATGGTAGGCATGCGTCAGGCAGTTTAGCCTGCCGGCCTCGCTTGGGCCGGCAGTCCAGGCGCGGCGGTTGGTATCAGATCGTGCCGAGGATCGCCGGCGCCCGGATGCCTTCCATGCAGGCCCGCAGCCCGGCCCGCCCCATCCGAGCGCATGCGATCAAATGTTGTCCAGGTAGGTGCGGAGCTTGTCCGAGCGGCTCGGGTGCTTGAGCTTGCGGATGGCCTTGGCTTCGATCTGCCGGATGCGCTCGCGGGTGACGTCGAACTGCTTGCCGACTTCCTCCAGCGTGTGGTCGGTCGACATCTCGATGCCGAATCGCATGCGCAGGACCTTGGCTTCGCGGGGCGTGAGCGAGTCCAGGATGTCCTTCACCACGTCGCGCAGGCCGGCCTGCATGGCCGCCTCGATCGGCGCGGTGTTGTTGGTGTCCTCGATGAAGTCGCCCAGGTGCGAATCGTCGTCGTCGCCGATCGGCGTTTCCATGGAGATCGGCTCCTTGGCGATCTTCATGATCTTGCGGATCTTGTCCTCGGGCATCTCCATCTTCTCGGCCAGCGTCGGGGCGTCCGGCTCGAAGCCGAACTCCTGCAGGTGCTGACGCGACAGGCGATTCATCTTGTTGATCGTCTCGATCATGTGCACCGGGATGCGGATGGTGCGCGCCTGGTCGGCGATCGAGCGGGTGATGGCCTGCCGGATCCACCACGTGGCGTAGGTCGAGAACTTGTAGCCGCGACGGTATTCGAACTTGTCCACCGCCTTCATCAGGCCGATGTTGCCTTCCTGGATCAGGTCGAGGAATTGCAGGCCGCGGTTGGTGTACTTCTTCGCGATCGAGATCACCAGCCGCAGGTTGGCCTCGATCATCTCCTTCTTCGCGTCGCGCGAGGCCTTCTCGCCCTCGTTCATGCGGCGGTTGATCTCCTTCAGGTCGAGGATGGGCACGACGGCGCGTGCCTGCAGGTCGACCAGCTTCTGCTGCAGCTCCTGGATGGCCGGGAGGTTGCGCAGCATGATCGTGCTGTAGGGCTTGCCGGCAGCGGTTTCCTTCTCGCTCCACTTCAGGTTCAAGGCGTTGGGCGGGAAGGTCTTGATGAAGTGGTCCTGCGGCATGCCGCACTTGTCGACCACGATCTTGCGGATCTCGCGTTCGTAGCGGCGCACGTCGTCGACCTGCGAGCGCAGGATGTCGCACAGCTTCTCGATCGTCTTGACCGTGAAGCGGATGGTCATCAGGTCTTCGCTGATCGAATGCTGGGCCTTGCTGTAGGAGGGCGACTGGTAGCCCTCCTTCTCGAAGGCGCGGCGCATCTTGTCGAAGTGGGTGCGCAGGTCGGTGAACTTGGTCAGCGCCTGGCTCTTGAGCTCCTCGAGCTTCTTGGTCAGGGCCTTGGAGCCGCCGTTGCCGTCGTCGTCGTCTTCCTCGTCGAACTCGTCGAAGTCTTCCTCGGCCACGTAGTCGTCGGCCTCGTCTTCGGCGACGAACCCGTCGACCACCTCGGAGATCTGCATTTCGCCGGCCGCGATCCGGTCGGCCATCGCGAGGATCTCGGCGATGGTCGTCGGCGAGGCGGAGATGGCCAGCATCATGGCCTGCAGCCCGCCTTCGATCCGCTTGGCGATCTCGATCTCGCCCTCACGAGTGAGCAGCTCGACCGAGCCCATCTCGCGCATGTACATGCGGACCGGGTCGGTGGTGCGGCCGAATTCCGAGTCGACGGTCGACAGGGCGGCTTCGGCGGCTTCTTCCGCTTCCTCTTCGGTGGCGGTGGAGGTCGCGCCACCGGCGATGAGCAGCGTGGCGGCGTCGGGCGCCTGCTCGTACACCGCGATGCCCATGTCGTTGAGCATCGAGATGATGGCCTCGAGGATCTCCTCGTTGACCAGCTTCTCGGGCAGGTGGTCGTTGATCTCCTGGTGCGTGAGGTAGCCACGCGTCTTGCCCATCTTGATGAGCGTCTTCAGCTCCTGGCGGCGCTTGGCGACCTCTTCCTCGGTCAGCGCCGTTTCGTCCAGGCCGAATTCGCGCATCAGCGCGCGCTCCTTGGCGCGCGAGACCTTCATCCGCAGCGGCTTGGCCTTGGGCTTGTCCTCGCCGGAATCCTCGACCTCGGCAACTTCCGACTCGACTTCGGCTTCGCCTTCCAGCTCGGACTCGATGTCGGCCAGGTCGTCTTCCGGTTCCTCGGTCTTCTTTTCCGGCTCCTTGCCGGCAGCCTTCTTGCCGCGCTTGGCCTTGTCTTCGTCAGCGGCCTTGACCGGCACAGCCTTGCCCTTGGCAGCGGCGGCTGCCTTCTTCGGGTCCTCGACCGTCACGCTCGCCTTGGTCGCCGCCTTGGCGGCGGGTTTGGCCGGGGTGGCCATGGGCGCGGGCGTGGTGGTGGTCTTGGCAGCGGCTGCAGGCTTCTTCGCGGTCATTAAGATGTCTCGAGGTGAGGTGATCCTTCCAGGGCCCTTCGGTTCCGTATCGATCTCGTGCACACGCCGCCACGCGGGTCAAAGCCCGGCGGCGGACGGCCGAAATCGAAACAAAACACCCACCGGCCGTCGAGGATGAGTGCGACGGCCGGGATTCGGGCAGGCAAGCTGGCGTGAACGTTTGAAAGTGCAGCCGAAGCGAGGAGGTGGCCTGTGGTATTCCCCGTGTCGCGGGGGGCCTGGGTCGCCTGGCGGCTGCTGTCACTCTTGCCGCTGAAACACGGATTATACCCGGAAACCCCCGATAGGGATGTGGGGATCAGGGGCATCCGGCCTATTCCGTCACTGTCGGCGCCCTCAGGCGATTCTTGACCTCGTTCCAGTGGCGGAAGGTTTCGACGAACTGCTTGCGCGCGACCGGGTCGGTTTCGGCGGCCACTTCCAGCCGCTTGCATTGGGCCTTGAGATCCGCTTCGAGCAGTTGGTCGATGGCCCTGAGCAGCGTGTCCAGCGTGGCATCGGGGTCGGCATCGCCATCGGCCAGCCGGCGCAGCTCGGCCCCGAGGCTCTCGTCCTCGCCCACGGCCTCGCGAACCACGGCCCAGGGCCGGGCGCCGTGCTCCGCCAGTTCGCGCTCCAGCCAGGCCACCAGCGTGCCATGGGGCGCGGGCAGGCGGTGAAGAAGATCATGGGCCTCGGCCGAGATCTCGTGCCACCAGGCCGGCTGGCCGAACAGCATCTGGACGACGTGATCCTCCGGCCGCTTGGGCGGGGGGCGGCGGCCCTGGGGCCGGGGCAGGCCGTCGCCGTCGTCCTTGCGGTACCAGCGGCGGCGGCGCTCGCCGCGTGCCTCTTCGCTGGGCCGGTCGGCCTCCGGCTCCGGTCGCTGCCGCGGGCCACCGAGCTGCCACAGCCGCGCGAGCTCCTCGGCCGGCAGGCCGCCGCGGATGGCGAGCTCGCCCAGAAGCTGGGCCCGAAGCGCCCCTTCGGGCAACTCCTGCCACAGCGGCCGGGCCTGGGCCAGCATGCGGGCGCGGCCTTCGGCCGAAGTGAGGTCGCAGTCCGCGGCCGCATGATCCAGCAGCTGGCGCGAGAGAGGGATGGCCTTGCGCACGAAGGCTTCGAAGGCCTCCGCTCCGAACTCGCGCACATAGCTGTCGGGGTCGTGCTCCGGCGGCAGGAACAGGAAGCGGAAGCTGCGCGTGTCGGTGGCGTGCGGCAAGGCGGCCTCCAGCGCCCGGCCTGCCGCGCGGCGGCCGGCAGCGTCGCCGTCGAAGCTGAAGACGACCTGCTCGGTGAAACGCAGCAGCTTGACCACGTGGTCGGCCGTGCAGGCAGTGCCCAGCGTCGCGACGGCGTTCGGGAAGCCCAGCTGTGCCAGGGCCACGACGTCCATGTAGCCCTCGGTCACGAGGGCGTAGCCCTTGGTTCGCAGACCGGCACGGCACTCGTAGAGGCCGTAGAGCTCCCGCCCCTTGACGAAGACCGGCGTCTCGGGCGAATTCAGGTACTTGGGCTCGCCCTGGCCCAGCACGCGACCGCCGAAGGCGATGGTCTCGCCCTTGACATTGCGGATCGGGAACATGATGCGGTCCCGGAAGCGGTCGTAGCGCTTCTGGTCTTCCGGGTCGTCGCCCTGCACGATGACCATCCCGGATTCGGCCAGCACGGGGTCGTCGTAGTGCGGGAAGACGCCGGCCAGGGTCCGCCAGCCTTCGGGGGCGTAGCCCAGGCCGAAACGGGCGGCGATCTCACCCGTCAGGCCGCGACTCTTGAGATAGGCGACGGCGTGCGGGCTGGCCTTGAGTTGCTTGCGATAGTGGTCGCCGGCCCTTTGCAGCACGTCGATCAGGCCCAGTTGCTGCTCGCGTCGCTCGGCGGCGAGGGCCTGCTCGGCCGGGCTGGTCTCGTCCTCCGGGACGGGCAGGCCGACCTCCTGGGCCAGGTCCTTCACCGCCTCGACGAAGCTCATGCCATGGTGCTCGGTGAGGAAGCGAAGGGCGTCGCCGTGCGCGCCACAGCCGAAACAATGGTAGGTCTGGCGGGATGGGCTGACGATGAAGCTCGGCGTCTTCTCGCCATGAAAAGGGCACAGGCCCTTGTAGTTGATGCCAGCCTTCTTGAGCTCGACGTGCCGGCTCACCACGGCCACCACATCGGCGCGGGCGAGCAGGTCCTGGATGAAGCCGGAAGGGATCACGATGCGAAGTTCGGAAATGACATCGGGGCAGCCAAGGCTGCCCCGACACGGGAATCTTCATCTTCGCACAAGGCCAGCGTCTGCCGGCCCCGCCGCAGCGGTCAGATCGCGAAGTCTTCCAGCGACTTGCCGGTGGTCAGGGCCGCCTGCAGCCACTTGGGCTTGAGGCCTCGGCCGGTCCAGGACTGGCCCGTGGCGGGGTCGCGGTACTTGGCGGCCACCTTCTTGGTGCCATCCGCCTTGGGTGCCCCAGGGGCCTTGCCAGCCAGATCCGCGGCGGTCAGGCCATATTCGGCCATCAGGGCCTTGACCTTGGCGATCGCATCGGCCTTCGCCGTCCGTTGCGCTTCGGCAATCTTCTTCTCGAGGGCAGCTTTCTGCGCCAGCAGATCTTGAATGGATTCCATGCAAATACTCCTGAAATACCCGGCGGGCGCGCGGATCATATCGCAGGAACACATGGCATCAAGCCGGCGCAACACACCATTACCGATATCCCCTGATGCCTATCCTGGGCAGCCGCTGGAGGTGATTCATTCTCGCCGCCGGGGGCAGGGATCGAAAGCGCCAGGAAGAGTCAAAGCTGCGGCCGCCGGCCGCCGGCGATTACATGCCGGGAACGGCAGCATTTCGAGGTCGCCGGCGGAGAATCGCCCCGCCAGGCGCCACGTGAGGTATTCACGGATACGCCTGCGGGTTTTCGCGCGATTCCAGGCAGCCGCGCGGGACGACCCAGGTTATGGAAGGCTTGCGTCGGGCGCCCGAGCCTTCATGTGCCGGGTGAAGTTCAGGTAGAGCGCCTGCGCCCGACCGTGGCGGCAGTACGACCAAATACGATTTGGCGTTCCGTGCCAGGCCGGCACGTCCGTATCAGGAAAGTGCTCAGTTGCTGGGCGGCACATAGCCCGTTGGCTGGTCTGCCCCGGACCCGAAAAGGAACTGCTCCATCTGCCGGGCCAGGTACTGGCGCGCGCGGGCATCGGCCAGATTGAGCCGGTTTTCGTTCACCAGCATGGTCTGGTGGCGCTTCCACAGTTCGAAGGCTTCCTTGCTGATGTTGTCGTAGATGCGCTTGCCCAGCTCGCCGGGATAAGGCGGGAAGTCGAGGCCCTCGGCTTCCTTCTTGAGGTACGTGCATTGAACGGTGCGGGCCATGGGGGTCTCCGGGGAAAGGGGATTATTCAGAGCTTCTTGACGAGGACCTGCGAACGGCGGTCCCAGTTGTATTTGCGCTTGCGGGCTTCAGGCAGCCAGTCCGGGTCGACCTGGGCGAAACCGCGCTTGATGAACCAATGCATCGTGCGCGTGGTGAGCACGAAGATCGATTCCAGGCCCATGGTGCGCGCGCGCTGCTCGACCCGCTTGAGCATGCGGTCGCCGTCGCCCTGGCCCTGGACCTGGGGCGAGACGGTGAGGGCGGCCATTTCGCCGGTCCGCGCCTCGGGGTAGGGGTAGAGCGCCGCACAACCGAAGATCACGCCGTCGTGCTCGATCACGGTGTAGTTGGCGAGGTCGCGTTCGATCTCGGTGCGGTCGCGCTTGACCAGCGTGCCGTCGCGCTCGAAGGGTTCGATCAGCTGCAGGATGCCGCCCACGTCGTCGGCGGTGGCCTCGCGCAGGCTCTCGAGTTTCTCGTCGACGACCATGGTGCCGATGCCGTCGTGGGTGAAGACCTCGAGCAGCAGGGCGCCGTCGGTGGCGAAAGGCAGGATGTGCGAGCGTTCGACACCGCCGTGGCAAGCCTTGACGCAGTGCTTGAGATAGAAGCCGACGTCGGTGGGCTGCATGGGCGGCGGCATGCCGGCGAGCAGGCGCTCGGCATCGGCCAGCGCCAGCTCGGTGTCTACGGGCGACTCGAGATCGTTCGGGTCTTCGTGGATGCCGGCCACCTCGGTCAGGAACAGCAGCTTGTCGGCCTGCAGGGCGATGGCCGTCTGCGTGGCGACGTCTTCCATCGACAGGTTGAAGGCCTCGCCGGTGGGCGAGAAGCCGAACGGAGACAGCAACACCAGCGCGCCGATGTCGATCGCCTTGCGGATGGCGGCCGAATCGACCTTGCGCACGAAACCGCTGTGCCCGAAGTCGATGCCGTCGACGATGCCGACCGGCCGGGCCGTGAGGAAGTTGCCGGAGACCACCCGGACGGTGGAATTGGCCATCGGCGTGTTCGGCAGGCCTTGCGAAAAGGCCGCCTCGATCTCGAAGCGCAGCTGGCCGGCGGCCTCCTGGGCGCAGTCGAGCGCCACGCCATCGGTGATGCGCATGCCGTGCGAGAAGCGGGCGCTGTGGCCCTTGGCCGCGAGCTGCTCGTTCACCTGCGGCCTGAAGCCGTGCACGAGGACGAGATGCACGCCCATCGCGTGCAGGATCCCGAGGTCCTGAACGAAGGCGTTCAGTCGGCCGGCCGCGACGAGCTCACCGGTCATGCCGACGACGAAGGTCTTGCCCCGGTAGGCGTGGATGTGAGGCGCCACCGATCGAAACCAGGGCACGAAGGTGTGGGGGAAGACCAGGTCCATGTGGGCGCCCATTTTGCCTGCCCGCGGCGTGCCGGACGCGTGCCGCGCGGATAATCCGCGCCCTGCAGATCCTGACCACCCCCGTAGCGCCTTCGGCGCTCCCCCTTCGGAGGGGGCGCCGCCAGCGGACCGGCGAAACCGGATCCGCGGCGGCTGCTTGGTTCCGCCAAGGTACTGCCGCGCGGATCGTCCAAGGATCCGCCGAGAAGAACGATGAGACCTGCTCGCCCCGCCAACCCCGTCCCGCCCATCCACTATCCCGAATCGCTGCCGGTTTCCGCCCGGCGCGAGGAGATTGCCCGGGCGCTGGCCGAGCATCCGGTGATCATCGTCAGCGGCGAGACGGGCTCGGGCAAGACCACCCAGCTGCCGAAGATCGCGCTGGAGCTGGGCCGCGGCCTGGGTGCCGGCGGCAAAGGCTTGATCGGCCACACGCAGCCGCGGCGGATCGCCGCCAGCTCGGTGGCCAAGCGCATCGCCGAGGAGTTGAACTCGCCGCTGGGCGAGGTGGTGGGCTACAAGGTCCGGTTCCAGGATCGCCTGCAGCCGGGGGCCTCGGTCAAGCTGATGACCGACGGCATCCTGCTGGCCGAGACGCAGACCGACCCTCTGCTCAAGGCCTACGACACGCTGATCATCGACGAGGCGCACGAGCGCTCGCTGAACATCGACTTCCTGCTGGGCTACCTGAAGGAGGTGCTGCCGAGGCGGCCCGACCTGAAGGTGGTGGTGACCTCGGCGACGATCGATGCCGAGCGGTTCGCCAATCACTTCGCCTCGGCTCGGGGGCCTGCGCCGGTGATCCACGTCAGCGGCCGCACCTTCCCGGTGGAGCAGCGTTGGCGGCCATTTGAAGAGAGCAGGGAACACGACCTGAACGATGCCATCGCCGACGGCGTCGACGAACTCTGGCGCGAAGGCTCGGGCGACATCCTCGTCTTCCTGCCCGGCGAGCGCGAGATCCGCGAGGCGGCGGATCACTTGCGCAAGCACCTGTCGCACCAGCCGCTGCACCGCCACGCCGACATCCTGCCGCTGTTCGCGCGGCTGTCGCAGGCCGAGCAGGACCGTGTCTTCGAGTCCGGCGGCGGCAAGCGCATCGTGCTGGCCACCAACGTGGCCGAGACCTCGCTGACGGTGCCCGGCATCCGCTACGTCATCGACAGCGGCCAGGCCCGAGTCAAGCGCTACAGCTACCGCAACAAGGTCGAGCAGTTGCAGGTCGAGCCCATCGCCCAGGCGGCGGCCAACCAGCGCGCCGGCCGCTGCGGCCGGGTGGCCAACGGCATCTGCATCCGGCTGTACGACGAGAAGGATTTCGCCGGGCGGCCGCGCTTCACCGACCCGGAGATCCTGCGCTCGTCGCTCGCCGGCGTGATCCTGCGGATGAAGGCGCTGCACCTGGGCCTGGTCGAGGACTTCCCCTTCCTCGAGCCACCGCCGCGCAAGGCCATCGCCGATGGCTACGCGTTGCTCGCCGAGCTCGGTGCGGTGGACGAGGAGAACGAGCTCACGCCCATCGGCCGCGAGCTCGCGAAGTTGCCGCTGGACCCTCGCGTGGGCCGCATGATCCTCGAGGCGCGGCAGCGCCAGTCGCTGACCGAAGTGCTGGTCATCGCCAGCGCCTTGAGCGTGCAGGACGTGCGCGACCGCCCCCTGGAAGCCCAGCAGGCGGCGGACGAGAAACACAGGAAGTTCGACGACGAGAAGTCGGAGTTCATGGGCTACCTCAAGCTGTGGAAGTGGATCGAGGAGGGCCGCGGCGTGCACGGGCATGCCGGCGAGAAGTCCGACGTCCACAAGCTCAGCAATCGCCAGCAGGAGCAGCGCCTGCGCGAAAGCTTCGTCAGCCCGCGGCGGGTGCGCGAGTGGCGCGACATCCATTCGCAGCTGCAGACCGTGGTGGCCGAGCATGGCTGGCGCCTGAACACCACGCCGGCGACCTATGAGCAGGTCCACTTGGCCATGCTGGCGGGGCTGCTCGGCAACGTCGGCTGCAAGGCCGATGACGAGGACTGGTATCTCGGCGCGCGGGGCATCAAGTTCTGGCGCCATCCCGGCGCGCACCTGAGCAAGAAGCCGGGGCGCTGGTTGATCGCGGCCGAGCTGGTCGACACGACACGCCTGTTCGGGCGTGGGCTGGCGGCCATCGAGCCGCAGTGGATCCCGCCCATCGCCGGCCACCTGCTCAAGACCCAGTTGCTGGAGCCGCACTGGGAAAAGAAGGCCGGCGAGGTGATCGCGCTGGAGCGCGCGACGCTGTACGGGATCGTGGTCTACAACAACCGCCGAGTGAACTTCGGCCAGGTGGATCCGGCCGCGGCGCGGGAGATCTTCATCCGCGAGGCGCTGGTGCAGGGCGAGTGGGAGACGAAGCTGGCGTTCCTGGCCCACAACCGCAAGATGATCGCCCAGGTCGAGGAGCTGGAGCACAAGGCCCGGCGGCAGGACGTGCTGGTCGACGACGAGCTGATCTACGCCTACTACGACCAGCAGCTGCCGGCCCATGTGGTCAGCGGCGCCAGCTTCGAGGCCTGGTATCGGGAAGAGTCCAGGAAGCAGCCCAGGCTGCTGATGCTCAACCGCGAGGAGCTGATGCGCCACGAGGCCGCAGGCATCACCACCTCGGCCTTTCCCAAGACCATCCGGCTGGGGGGTGTCGATTGCACCGCCGCCTATCTGCATGAACCCGGTGACGCCAAGGACGGCGTCACCGTCACCGTCCCCATCTACGCGCTGAACCAGGTCAGCGAAGAGCGTTGCGAGTGGCTGGTGCCCGGCATGCTCGAGGCCAAGGTGCTGGCGCTGGTGAAAAGCCTGCACCAGCGGCCCCGCTCGCGCCTCGTCCCGCTGCCCGAGTTCGCGGCCGAGTTCTGCGCCACGACGCCATTCGCGCAGGGCGCGTTCATGGAGGTGCTGCTGAAGGCCGTGCGCGAACGCACCCAGCTCGCGGTCCAGCGCAACGACTTCAAGCTCGAGCAGTTGCCGCCCCACCTGTTCATGAACTTCCGCGTGGTGGACGAGCACGGGCGCCAGTTGGGCATGGGGCGCCAACTGGCCAGTCTCAAGGCCGAGTGGGGTGGCCAGGCCCGCAGCGCGTTCCAGGCCTTGGCGGCGCTGAAGCGAGAGCCGTCACCGGCGCCGGCCGCCCCCGCGGGGGCACCTGCGCCAGCGCCTTCGCGCGGTGTGGTAGCAATGGTGAAGGCGCCTTCGCCGCCGCCGGCTGACACTCCACCGGCTCGCTACACCGCCTGGACTTTCGGCGAGCTGCCGGAGCTGATGGAGATCCGACAGAAGGGCCAGACGCTGATCGGCTTCCCCGCCCTGATCGACAAGGGCGCGCATGTCGAGGTCGAGGTCTTCGACGAGCCCGACGTCGCCGCCCATTTGCACCGAGCCGGCCTGCGGCGCCTGGTGGCGCTGCAGATCAAGGAGCCGCTGAAGTACCTGGAGAAGAACATCCCCGATTTGCAGAAGATGGCCGTGGCCTACATGCCGCTCGGCACGCAGGAAGAGCTGCGCGACCAGATCGTCGCGGTGGCGCTCGACCGGGCCTTCCTGCAGGATCCGCTGCCGCAGGACGCGGTGGCGTTCGGCAAGCGCATCGAAGAGGGCCGCACCCGGCTCAACCTGATCGCGCAGGAGGTGGCGCGCCTGGCCGGCACGGTCCTCGTCGAGTACGCCGCGGCGGCTCGCAAGCTCAAGGATGCGAAGCCGCCGAAAGAGGTGGCTGACGACGTCGCGGCGCAGCTGCAGCGCCTGGTGCCCAAGCGCTTCCTGGCGCAGACGCCATGGGCGGCGCTGCAGCAGTTTCCGCGCTACCTCAAGGGCGTCGTGATGCGCCTGGACAAGCTGCGCGCCGATCCGGTTCGCGACAGCCAGCGCCTGGCTGAATTGCGACCGCTGGAGCAACGCTGGCAGCGTCGCCTGGCCGAGCTGAAAGGCCAGGCCGATGCGCGCCTGGACGAGTTCCGCTGGATGCTGGAGGAGCTGCGCATCAGCCTGTTCGCCCAGGAGCTGCGCACGCCGCAGCCGGTGTCGGTGAAGAGGCTGGAGAAGGTGTGGTCCCAGCTGACGGGCTGAGCGGATGCCTTCCGGCATGGCTCGGCAGACAGGCCGGTCCCGCCAGTCTCACATCGCCGGTTGCACGTGCTGGTCGAAGTAGTCCGCCATTCCGATCCAGGCATCGGCGTCGCTCACGTTCTCGACCGGCGAGCACTGGGCGGACAGGCCCTGGACACCGTAGCGCTTGCACAGCTGCCATCCGAAGTCCGGGTAGTGCACGTCGACCTCGCTCGCCGGCACCAGGACCTTGTGGAAGGCGCGTTCGTAGCGGGTGACGACTGGCGGCGACGACGGTGACACGGACTGCAGCGACGAGCCGGCACCGTCGACCTGGACGCATTGCGAAAGGAAGGCGTCGCGGTCGCTCTGGATGACGTAGGTCTTGGCCATCTCGTTGCAGTTGAAGCTGGTCTGGGCCTGGTAGGTCCAGATGCCTTGCACCTTGGTGCTGCCGGTGAAGGCGCCGGTCAGCGCGGTGAGCAGGCCCAGGCCGGCGCCGCGCGACTGGCCGGCGATGAACGAGTTGGCCGGATCGGCCACCAGGGTCGAGGCGTAGTTGTTGGTGAAGAAGTTGATGGCCTTCTGGATGTCGTAGCGCGGGACGGGATTGCCGGCGACGTAGTTCACCACCGGGTGGCGGAACTCGTACGACACGACGATGTAGCCGCGATCGGTCAGCGGCTTGACCAGGCGGCTCCACAGCGAGCCCGGGGCCGTGTCCATGGCGATGTAGTTGCCCACGCCGTTCGGATGGCCGTAGTAGACGATGGGGGCTCCCTCGGCCCGCGTGATGTTGGCCGGCATCCAGATGTCCATCACCTGCTTGGCGTACTTGCGGGTGGTGGGTTCGTACCACGTCGTCGTGCCGTAGGCCACGTTGCGATAGCAGTTGCAGTTCGCGTTGTAGCCCGGCGGAGTGGCGTCGGCGGTGACGGCGTGGGCGGGGGTGGCCAGCGGTGCGAGGCTGGCGGCGAACAAGGCAGCGGCGATGGGCTTGAGGCGGGCAGAGCGGAGGGCGTTCATGTCGTTTCCAAAGGCGCCATGGCCGGGCCCGGCGGGCCGCAAAGCGCTGTGGCGCTTCGCCCGGCTCTGTCCGGTGCACCTGGGGAAACGAGGCGGGCGAGTGCTGCCTTGATCGACCCGCTGACGAGTCGCGTAAGACGCTGATCGCCCGAGATGGGCCGCAAACGACGGCCATCTTTCAGGCCGTTGCAGTGTGCTTACATCTGCTTGAACAGATGTGCGTAGCTCTCGGCTACCAGCAATGTTTCGCTGCGTTCCTTGAGCTTGAGCTGCAGGCGGCCGCGGAAGTCGCGGCTGGCGCCGGCGATGGCGCTGGCGTTGACCAGCGTCGAGCGGTGGATCTGCCAGAACTGCTGCGGATCCAGTTCTTCCACCAGTTCCTTCAGCGGCTTGCGGATCAGCGCCTCGCTGTCGAGGGTCGCGACACGCGTGTACTTGTTGTCGGCCGCGAAATACAGCACCTCGTCGACGGTGATGAGACGCAGGCTCTGGCCGACCGAGGCGTTGATCCAGCGCAGGTGTTGCCGTGGGGCGCCCGTGCCTGGGAGGGCGGCGAGGCGATCCAGCACCGAGCTCAGCTCGTTGGGCGCGCTGCCCAGGCGATGCTTGACCCGGCCGATGGCGGTGAACAGGCGCGCCGGCTGCAAGGGCTTGAGCAGGTAGTCGACGGCGCCGTGGTCGAAGGCCGCCACGGCGTGTTCGTCGTAGGCCGTGACAAACACCACATGGCTGCGGCCGCTGGCCTGGCGCGCCACGTCCAGCCCGGTCGCTCCGGGCATCTGGATGTCGAGGAACAGCACGTCCGGGCGCAGTTCGTCCAGCAGGCGCAGGGCTTGCACGCCGTCGCTGGCCTCGCCCAGGATCGTCAGCTCAGGCCACAGCCGGCTGATTTGCTCGATCAGCTCGGCGCGCAGCGTCGATTCGTCTTCGGCGACCAGCGCGGTCGGGTTTCTGGTGTTCATGCAAGCTCCAGGGCGCCAGCGGAGTTCATGAAGGAAGCTCCAGGGTGAAGCGTGTCGAATGTTCGTCGGCCTCGCAACGCAGGCAAGCCTGGTCTCCAGCGAGCACCTGCAGGCGCTCGCGCTGGGCCGCCAGGTCGGCGTCGTCGCCGCACAGGCCGGGCGTGCTGACGGTCAGGCGAATGCCCAGCGCGCTGACGTTTCGCCAGGCGGTCAAGGCGATCCGCTCCGGCAGGGCCCCCGGGCACAGCCGCAGGGCCCGCTGCAGCAGTGGCAGCAACAGCATCGCCGGCAGGATGGCGGACCGCAGGGTGGGCGGCAGCGCATCGTCGAACTGCACCGGCCGCCGCTCCAGGCTGCTGCGCAGGCCGAGGTAGCTGCCCAGCAGGGCCGCCTCGGCATCCAGCGTGGTCACGTTCTGCTCACGCAGGCGCGGCAAGGCCACCCGCAAGTGGTGGATCAGGCGCTCCAGCTGGTCCGCAGCCGCTTCACCCTGGCCCAGGGCGTAGTGCTGTTGCACGTCGACGAGCACGTCGAAGAGGAAGTGAGGCTCGACCTGGGCCTGCATCGCGGCCAGCCGCGCGGCCATGGCTTGCCGGCTCAGCGCGGCCTGTTCGCCCAGAAGGCTCTGCAACATGGCCTCGCTTCGCCACCGCCGGCGCAGCATCTCGATCAGCGCGATCGACAAGGCACTGGGCAGCAGCATCGAGAGGAAGTCGGCCGAGAAGCGCTGCAGCAGCGTCAGCTTGATCTTGCACTTGGGCTCTTGGCACAGGTCCTGCCAGGTCGGCCAGTGGGCCAGTTCGGTCACGCCCCACAGCAACGGGACGGCGATCACGCTGCCGAGCACCGCGGCGATGAGCAGGCGCTGGTTGCGCTGGGGATGGCCGGGGTCGCTGCGGTCGGCGGGCAGCCAGGCCAGCAGCAGCACCAGGGTGCAGATGGGGGGCGACAGCAACAGGCGCCAGAACAGCAGCCAGGGCTGCTCCAGGTGCTTCACGTCCGCCAGTCCGGACAGGTCCACGGCGCCGTACAGCAGCCCCAGTGCCGTGAACCCCGCCAGCTCGTACCAGCGGACCGAGCGCCAGGACGTCAGCACATGCGCGAGCGGTGCCCACCACGGCTGTGCAGACGCCAGCGTAGCGCTGCCGGGCAGGACGCTGCTCATGATGTCAACGCCTCCTCGGTCGACTCGGCCTGTCGCCAGGACGGCGGATCCATGCCGGACACCCTTCGCAAGGGCAGGCATACCCGGGCCAGCACGCCTCGCGGCGCGGCCGCCTCCAGCGCGAGGTAGGCCTGCTGCCCGTACAGCGCCAGCAGCCGGGCGCGGGTATTGGCCAGCCCGACCCCGCTGCCGCCCGCGCCGACGAAGCCCTGGCCATCGTCCCGGACGTCCACCAGCAGCTTGTTGCCGGCCGTTTCCATCGCGGTCACCCAGAGGCGCCCCCCCTCGGGCAGCGGCGACAGGCCGTGCTTGATGGCGTTCTCGACCAGCGTGGCCACCACCATCGGCGGCATCTCGGCGTCGCGCAGCGCGGGCGCGGCCGTGATGTCGAAGCGCAGCCGTTCGCCCATGCGCATCTGCAGGATGGCGAGGTAGTGCTGCACCCGGTCCAACTCGTCGCCGAGGCAGGCGTGCTGCCGCCGCATGCCCGGGAGGGCGGTTTGCAGATAGGCGATGAGGCTGGCCAGCATGTCTCGGCCGCGCCCGGGCGCCACGTCGTACAGCCGCTTGACGTTGGCCAGCGTGTTGAACAGGAAATGCGGCTCGATCTGGGCCTGCAGTGCCGAGAGTTCGGCCTCCATCTGCTGGGCGGCCAGCACCTCGCGGGCCTGGCGCGCGAGGGCCAGGCGCTCGCGGGTGGCCCGCTCGACCTGCGACAGGTGCAGCAGGCCGTAGCCGCTGCAGCCCAGGAGCCACCACAGGCTGGTCGTGTACGCCGCCCAGGACCACTCCAGCGGCTCCTTGAAGTCCGGCGCATAGACGACGGTGTAGCGCAGTGCGGCGCCCACGACCGTGCCCACGGCCACGGCGCCGCCGCGCACGCCCCAGGCGGTACGCGGCCTCAGCGCCCGTCCGGCCAGCCAGGCTTCCGCCAGGCCGGCGCAGGCCAGGATGGACAGGCCGCTGATCATGGATTGGCGCGTGTACCGCGCCAGCTCGAAGGTCCACTGCGAGACGTCGCTCGTGGCGGCCTGCCACGCAATGATGCGGGACAGCGCGAAGACGAACGCGAAATAGAACACGGCCGCGACGTGCGGCAGGTTGACCACGCGCCGAAACACGGCCCAACGCGAAACAGCAGCGGCGGGCGGGTCCTGGTACGTCATGGACAGGATTGTCCGCCTGGGGGCTTGCCGGCGGGCCGGCCGGCGACGAACCGGCCCGAGGCCCTGACGAAGCCGGGCGGGCGGGCCTCGAAGACCCTCAGCGCAGGACTTCCAGCGCCCGTTCCATCCCGCCCCGTTCGATGGACAGCATGGATTTCTCCCGCACGGCCGGCTTGGCGTGGAAGGCGATCGACAGGCCGGCGGCCGCCATCATGGGCAGGTCGTTGGCGCCGTCGCCCACGGCGATGGACTGTGCCGGCTCTATGCCCATCAGCTCGCAGACTTCGAGCAGGACCCGCCGTTTCTCGGCCCCATCGACGATGTCGCCCCAGGGCCGGTCCAGCAGGCGGCCGGTGAGCCGGCCGTCGACCACCTCCAGCACGTTGGCGCGGGCGAAGTCGAGCTGCAGGCGCTGGCGGACGTGTTCGCTGAAGTAGGTGAACCCGCCCGACACCAGGAGCGTCTTCAGGCCGGCCGCTCGGCAGGCGGCGACGAACGGCTCTACCCCCGGGTTCAGGCACAGGCGCTCGCGCACCTGCTGCAGCGCGCTTTCGGGCACGCCCGCCAGCAGGCAGACGCGACGCCGCAGGCTGTCCTTGAAATCCGAGATCTCACCGCGCATGGCTGCTTCGGTGATGGCGGCCACCTCGGCCTTGAGGCCGGCCGCCGCCGCGATCTCGTCCACGCATTCGATGTCGATCAGCGTGGAATCCATGTCGAACGCGACGAGCCGGAAGTCGGCCAGCCGCAGCGGCGGCGTGAAGCCACGGGTGAACAGGCCAGGGGCGAACTCGTGAGCGGACATCGGGGCATCACCCGGGGAAGGGATCCCCGGTCAGGACGGGCAGGCGGGGCGGGTGCAAGCCGGCAAGTATCGCAGGCGTCGCCAGATGCTCGGGTCATCCCGGGCATCCGGGTGCTCTCGGCAGGCGTAGAACCGCCCAAGCTCGTCCCCCCAACTGCCGCAGGAGGTCCCATGTCTGCCGTCCTGGAACGCACCACCGACCGAACCACCGCTGCCGATGCAGCCGCCTCGCCCCTGAGCCGCTTGCGTGGTTTCGACTCGGGCGCCCGCGAATTCGACGACACGGCGTGTGAAGTCCAGGGCGCGTTGCCGCCGTGGCTTCGCGGTTCGCTGCTGCTCAACGGCCCGGCGTTGTGGGAGTTGCCCAAGGGCCGCTACGCCCACTGGTTCGACGGCCTGGCGATGCTGCATCGTCTGCATTTCGACGGCGGGCGCGCGCCCGTCTACCGCAGCCGCTTCGCGCGCAGCCAGTCGTTCGACCTGGCGCAGGCGGCCGGCCGGCCGGTGGTGGGCGAGTTCGCCACGCCGGACACCGAGCCGTGGCTATCGCGGATCACGCACTTCTTCCATCCGCGCAGCAGCGACAACCCGGCGGTGGTGATGTCGCGCATCGGCGAACGGTGGGTCGCCTGCACCGAATCGCCCCATTTCATCGAATTCGATCCCACCACGCTGACCACGCTCGGCGAGCTCAGGCACGACGATGAGCTGGACCTGGCGCTGATGGCCGCTCACGGCATGACCGACCGCCGTGGAGACTACTGGAACGTCGGGGTCGAGTTCGGCCCCAAGTCCTTCTATCGCCTGTTCCGCATCCGTGCCGGCAGTACCCGGCGCGAGCCGGTGGGCGCCATACCGGTCCGCAAGGCAGGCTATCTGCACGCCTTCGCCCGCAGCGCGGGTCACATGCTCGTCTGGGAGACGGCGCTGCGCGCACAACCGCTGGGCTTCCTGTTCACCCACCGGCCGTACCAGCGCAACTTCCGGTGGGAGCCGGCCAGCGGCTCGACGATCCACGCGATCTCGCTGGCCGACGGCTCGTCGCGCCGCTGGGAGATCCCACCCATGATGTGCTTCCACGCGGTCCAGGCGTTCGAGGATGGGGACGACCTGGTGCTGGACCTGTGCGACTACCCCGATGCCACTGTCTTCGAGGACCTGGCCCTGGTGGCCTTGCGCGGCGGCTTGCGCCAGCGCACCGCCGCCCGCCTGACTCGCTACCGCTTGCGCCCGGGCACATCAGAGGCGCGCATCGAGCCGCTGGGAAGCGGCTTCGAGCTGCCCCAGGTCCACCCCGATCGGCCGGAGACGGGCGCGGCGCGCTGGGCCTGGGGTGCCGGCTACGACCCGCAGGACAGGGCGCACTTTCTCGACCGCACGGTCCGCATCGACCTGGCCAGCGGCGAACGCCGGGAATGGCAGCGTGCGAACGCCGTCCAACTCGAGCCGCTGTTCGTGCCGCGGCCCGGCGGCACCGAGGAGGATGACGGCGTGCTGCTGGTGTCCACCCTGGCCGATGGCGACGTGTCGACGCGGCTGGCCGTGCTCGATCCGCGCCGCATGGAATGCCTGGCCATGGTCGAGATGCCGCAGGTGCTGCCCTTCGGATTCCACGGGGCGTTCCGGCCCGCGTGACGTGCGCAACGCCCGCCGCCTGCGGCGGCACTCACCGCCAGGGACTTTCGAACCGGAGCGCAGACATGAGCAAGGCCTTGGCAGCGTTGGCAACGATGGTGTTCGCCTGCGGGCTCGTGGCGCAGGCGGCCCGAGCCGCGGACGGCGACCTGGACCCGAGCTTCGGCCGCGGCGGCCTGAAGATGACCGACTTCCACGGCGGGGCCGACCTGGCCCACGCCGTGGCGGTGCAGCCGGACGGCAAGATCGTCGTCGCGGGGACCACCTACCAGAACAACGACTATTCGCACGAGGATTTCGCCATCGCCCGCTACACCGCCGATGGCCGGCTGGACGACAGCTTCGGCACCAAGGGCCGGGTGACGACAGACTTCCCGGGCCTTGCGGCCACGCCCTCGTCCGTCGTCGTTCAGCCCGACGGCAAGATCCTGGTGGCCGGCGGCGCCTACCCGCTGTTCGTCTTCGCCGGCAACTTCGAGATCGCACGCTACAACGCCGATGGCACCCTGGACGCCGGCTTCGGCAACGGCGGCATCGTGACCACGAACTTCGGCCATGGCAGCTACGCCTTCGGCCTGGCCCTGCAACCAGACGGCAAGATCGTCGCGGCCGGCACGGTGTTCGTCGATTTCTCCACCGACGACTCGTCCAACACCGACTTCGGCTTGGCGCGCTACAACGCCGACGGCTCACCGGACAGCAGCTTCGGCAACGGCGGTCAGGTGCTGACCGACTTCGACGGCTTCAACGACGACGCGTTGGCCGTGCTCATCCAGCCCGACGGAAAGATCGTGGCCGCCGGCTCGGCCAAGAACCCGACCCGCTACTACGACTTCGCCCTGGCGCGCTACCTGCCCGACGGCTCGCTCGACAGCAGCTTCGGCCAGGGCGGCAAGGTGCGGACGGACTTCGGTGTGCAGAACTTCGACCAGGCCCGCGCGGCCGTGCTGCAGCCGGACGGCAGGATCGTCGCCGCCGGCTTCGCCAGCCTGGCGTTCGGCGACACGCGCTACGCCGCAGCGCGCTACAACGCCGACGGCACGCTCGACAAGTCCTTCGGCAGCAAGGGCAAGACCAGGCTGCACTTCGGCAGCTGCTGCGAGCGGGCCAACAGCGTGCTGCTGCAGCCGGACGGCAAGGTCGTCCTGGTTGGCTTCCCCGATTCCGAATCGTCGGATTCCGACTTCGTGTTGGCGAGGCTGGACACCAGTGGCGCGCTAGACGCGAGCTTCGGGAAGAACGGCCGCGTGCGCACCTCCTTCGGCCAACTCAACGGCGGGGCGAACGGCGCCGCGATGCAGCCGGACGGCAAGATCGTCGCAGTGGGCTTCCAGGCGACGAGCAGCGACAAGACGGTCGAGTTCGCCATCGCGCGCTACGTGGCGGCCGGCGCCGACTGAGCGGCGGCGGCGTCCCATGGGATCGAGCCGCCGCGCCTTCACTTCATCTCACTGCGCCGCAGTGAAGGTGATGGTCGTCGTGTGGGTGCTGGTGGTGACCTGGTAGTTGCAGGCCGGCACGCCGCCGGCCACCCAGTGGTTCCAGTCCGCCGGCGTCGTCTCGACCCCGGCGGTGTCGTAGAAGTGGACCTTCTTGAAGCTGATGCTGCCGTTGGCGGGGTACTGGCTGCACTGCGTGACGAAGTAGACCTCCTTGACGCCGCCGAAGTACCAGTCGAAGGCCTGGCCGTAGGACTCGGTGTTGAAGCTGGTCTTCTGGCCGGTGGTCTTGTCGGTGCTCGAGATCATCCAGTTGGCGCAGACCCCACCGGTGCAGTTGCTGCCCTTCATCGTGCCCTTGATCTTGTCGCCGGTGTTCACCGGGATGGTGGCGCCGTGCCAGGTCTTGCCGCTCTTGCAGCAGTTCCAGTTGGTCATGGTCCAGCGGGCGTCGTTGAAACCGTTCCAGGCCAGCACCGGCTGCAGGATGGTCTGCACTGCCCCGCCGTCCTCCAGGCCCGGGAAGTAGTACAGCACCTGGCCGTTCTTGGTGGTTGGAGCGCTCGGCACGTTGAAGATCGCGTCCGAGCTGCCGGCCGGCGGGGTGATGTTGGCGTTCGAGTCGCTTCGCGCGACCCACCCGCTGTAGTCGGGTTGCATTCCGGGTTCGACCCTTTCGACCGCGTCCCCATGCACCACGAAACGCGGATATGCACAGGCACCGGCCGGCTCGGCGATGCTGCCGTCGGCGCGCAGCACCGCGCCGCTGGCCGACAGGCGCTGACCTTCCTCGACCTTCACGACGCACGACGGGTGAAACAGGCCGTTCGGCGTGACGACGTACTCGGGCGGCACGCCAGCAGGGCGGCGAGCCTCCGGCACGCTGCCGACCGTGGTCAACGATGAAGCTCCGGCCGCCGGCGCGGCGAGGGACGTTGCGGCCAGCACAGCGGCGCAGAGGTGACGGCTCCAATTCATGAACCTTCTCCTTGAGGGGGTGGGAAACACGAGTGAGCGACCTGCCGCGCAGGGCGGCCGGCCGGCCGCTGCAGCTTAGGACCCGCCTCGGGGTGCAACCACCCCTCAAGGTGGGTGGGCCTACTGCTTGTCGATCTGCGCGCGGAGCTTTTCTTCCTGTTCGCGCAGCTCGGGCGTGAAGGCTTCGCCGAAGTCCTCGGCCTCGAAGATCTGCCGGATCTCGATCTCGGACTCGGTCGGCATCGGGTTGGGGCAGCGCTTGACCCATTCGATGGCCTCCTGCAGCGAGGCGCACTTCCAGAGCCAGAAGCCGGCGACCAGCTCCTTGGTCTCGGCGAACGGGCCGTCGACGACGGTGCGCGCCTGGCCCGAGAAGCGCACGCGGGCGCCCCTGGAGCTGGGATGCAGGCCTTCACCCGCCTGCATGATGCCGGCCTTGACCAGCTCCTCGTTGAACTGGCCCATGGCGGCCAGGAGCTCCTGGCTGGGCATCACGCCGGCTTCGCTGTCTGCAGTGGCCTTGACCATCACCATGAATCGCATGTCGTATCTCCTTGAGTGGGCGTTCATTCTCACGACGAACGGGACGGGGCCGATTCGACAACATGGCGGCGACTCGTCGGCCACAGGCGGACGAGCAGGGCGGCCAGGGCGCTCGTGGTCGACAGCCCGATGACGGCCGGCCAACCCCATTGCGCGAACAGCAGGCTGCCCCCGGCGGACCCGAGGGCCATGCCCGCGAACATCAGCACGAAGAGCACCGCGTTGAGCCGGCTGCGCGCCGGCGGCTCCAGGCCGTAGACGATGGTCTGGTGCGCGATGAGCGTCGCCTGGAACCCCAGGTCGAAGCCTATGGCTGCCACGGCCAGCAGGCCCAGCTGAGCGCTTGCGGGCAGCACGGTCCCGACTGCCATGAGAGCGAACGACGCCACCACGAGGCCGGTCGCCAGCCGGGTGACCCATTCGGCGCCGCGCTTGTCGGCCAGGCGCCCCGCGAGCGGTGCTGCCAGCGCGCCCGCGGCACCGGCCAGTCCGAAGGCGCCGGCCACCGAGCTGCCCAGGTGGAAGGGGGCGCCATGCAGCATGACGGCCAGCGTCGACCAGAAGGCGCTGAAGCCCACCGCCAGGAGGGCCTGGGCCAGGGCCGCGCGGCGCAGGCCGCCGTGCCGTTGCCACAACGGCACCAGCGAGCCGAGCAGCTCGCCGTAGCGCAGATGCGTCGTCGGCTGGAAACGAGGCAGACCACGCCAGGCCGCCGTCCCGAAAGCGGCGATGCTGACCGCGGCGGCGACGAACATCGTGCGCCAGCCGAAGTGCTCGGCCACGAAGCCGCTGACCACGCGAGACAGCAGGATCCCCAGCAGCAGGCCGGTCATGACGGTGCCGACCACCTTGCCACGATGCTGCTCGGGAGCGAGCGTTGCGGCGGCGGGCACGATGTCCTGGGCCAGGGTGGCCGCCAGTCCGATCGCCAGGCTGGCCGCCAGCAGGACGCCGACGGTAGGGGCGGCGCCGGCAAGCAGGAGCGCGACGCACAGCACGGCCGCCTTGGCCAGGATGATCCTGCGGCGGTCCAGCCTGTCACCGAGGGGTGCCAGCAGGAGGATCCCGAGTGCGTAGCCCAGCTGCGTGGAAGTCGGGACGAGCCCGACCGCGCGCACCGAGGCTGCGGTCTCTTCCGCCAGGACGCCGAGCATCGGCTGCGCGTAATACAGACAGGCGACCGACAGGCCGGCGCCGCTGGCGAGAAGAAGAATCATGGGCCCGGAAAGCAGTGCGGGCGTCGGCTTCTCATGCGTTCGTTGAATGGAGCTCACGCGGATATTCCGGGAAAGGTTGAGGACGCCCGGAGTGTCAGGGGTGCGCACCCCAGGCGGTAGCCCTCTGGAGGGCAGAACTGATATACGCTGGATGCATGGCCAAGACGCCCACAGACGCGCCCATCGACCGCGTTCTGCTGATGCAGACGTTCGTACGCATCGTCGAGGCCGGCAGCCTCTCGGGCGCCGCGGCGCAGCTGGGCGCCACCCAGCCGACGGTCAGCCGCCGGTTGCAGGCGCTGGAGCAGTGGTTCGGTGTTCGCCTGCTGCAGCGTTCGACCCATTCGATGAAGCTCACGGAGGACGGGCAGCGTTGCTATGACCGCGCGAAGGAGCTCCTCATGGGCTGGGAGGCCTTCGAGGCGGACTTGCGAGGCGTGGGCGACGAGCCCGAAGGGACGCTGCGGGTGGTGGCGCCGCACGCCTTCGGACAGCAGCAGTTGATCGAGCCGCTGGTGCGCTACCTGCAGCAGTATCCCGGCGTCACCGTCGAATGGCTGTTGCAGGACGACCCGGAGCATGGTGGCCGAAGGCGTGGACTGCGCCATCCAGGTGGGCGAGGTGAGCGATCCCTCGGCGGTGGCCATCAAGCTCTCCGAGGTGAAGCGGATCGTCGTGGCCGCGCCGGCCCTGCTTGGCCGGCGGCCGCCTCCGGCCGATCCCGCTGCTCTGGAGGGCTTGCCTTGGCTCGCCCTGCGGACCTACTACCGCAACGAAGTGACCCTGCTGCACTCGAGCACCGGCCAGGCATGGCGGGTCGCCATCAAGCCGCGCATGAGCACGGACAGTCTCTATGCCCTGCGCAGCGCCGCCTTGCTCGGTCTGGGGCTCGCGGTGGTCTCCGCCTGGGTGGTTGCCGATGAGGTGGCGAGGGGGCAACTGGTGCAGGTGGTGCCGGAGTGGTCCGCGCCGCCGCTGCCCGTCTTCCTGGCCTATCGGCATGCCACCTTCTATCCGGCCCGCTTGAGGCGTTTTGTCGAGGCCATGAAGCACGCGATGCCCAGAGTGGTCGGGGCCGCGGCACCTCACGGCGACGGCCTTGCCAAGCGTCTGGATTGAGATGGATGGGGTCTCTGTCCGATCGGCAGGAAATCCTTGCAGCCGTTTCGTGCGTTCGACTCCGGCCCACCGAAGAGCTGAAGGCGCGATGCTCAACCGGCCACCGGCTGCCCCAGCGCCCGCAGCGTGTCCCGCACGAACTGCGCCCGCTCGCGCGGCTCGGCGATCTCGCGGTCGATGCGCAGCTTGTCGTTTCCTGCCAGCTTGATGTGGCGGTTCTTCTGCACCAGTTCGATGATGCGCATCGAATCGATGGGCGGGTTGGGACGGAAGGTGATGTTCATCAGCCGCGGGCCGGCGTCTATTTTCTGCACGCCGTAGGGCTTGGCCTGGATGCGCAGGCGATGCGTATCGAACAGCGTCTGGCCCTGGGTCGGCAGCTTGCCGAAGCGGTCGGTGACCTCTTCCAGCAGGGTGTCGAGGTGCTCCATGCGCTCGGCACTGGCCAGGCGCTTGTAGAGAGACAGGCGCATGTGCACGTCGCCGCAGTAGGCGTCCGGCAGCAGGGCAGGGGCGTGGAGATTGATCTCGGTCGTGCTGCCGAAGATGCCGGAGGTGGGCGAGAGCAGGTCGGGCTCCTCGCCGTTCTTCAGGGCGCGCACGGCCTCCGACAGCATGTCGTTGTAGAGCTGGAACCCGACCTCCATCATGTTGCCGCTCTGGCTGTCGCCCAGCACCTCGCCGGCGCCGCGGATCTCCAGGTCGTGCATGGCGAGGTAGAAGCCGGAGCCCAGTTCCTCCATCTCCTGGATGGCCTCCAGCCGCTGCGCCGCCTGCTTGGTCAGGCCCTCGACATCCGGCACCAGCAGGTAGGCATAGGCCTGGTGGTGGCTGCGGCCGACGCGCCCGCGGAGCTGGTGCAGCTGCGCCAGGCCGAACTTGTCGGCCCGGCTGATCACGATGGTGTTGGCGCTCGGCACGTCGATGCCGGTCTCGATGATGGTCGAGCACAGCAGCAGGTTGTGGCGCTGGGCGACGAAGTCGCGCATCACGCGCTCGAGCTCGCGCTCGGGCATCTGGCCGTGGGCCACGCCGATACGGGCTTCGGGCAGCAGCTCCTGCAGTTTCTGGCGCCGGTTCTCGATGGTCTCGACCTCGTTGTGCAGGAAGTAGACCTGGCCGCCCCGCTTCAACTCGCGCAGCACGGCTTCGCGGATGGTGCCGGTGCCCTCGTTGCGGACGAAGGTCTTGATGGCCAGCCGGCGCTGCGGGGCGGTGGCGATGACGGACAGATCCCGCAGGCCCTCGAGCGCCATGCCCAGCGTGCGGGGGATGGGCGTCGCGGTGAGGGTCAGCACGTCCACCTCGGCACGCATGGCCTTGATGGCCTCCTTGTGGCGCACGCCGAAGCGATGCTCCTCGTCGATGATCAGCAGGCCGAGGCGCTTGAACTTGACGTCCTTGCTCAGCAGCTTGTGCGTGCCGACGACGATGTCCACCGTGCCGGCCTCGATGCCTTCCAGCGCGGCCTGCACCTCCTTCGCGGTGCGGAAGCGCGAGAGCTCGGCCACCTTCACCGGCCACTTGCCGAAGCGATCCGCGATGGTCTGGTAATGCTGCTCGGCGAGCAGGGTCGTGGGCGCGAGCAAGGCGACCTGCTTGCCGCCGTGCACGGCCACGAAGGCCGCGCGCAGCGCGACCTCCGTCTTGCCGAAACCCACGTCGCCGCAGACCAGCCGGTCCATGGGCTTCGGGCTGATCATGTCCTGGATCACCGCGTGGATGGCGGCGCGCTGGTCGGGCGTCTCCTCGAAGCCGAAGCTGGCGGCGAAGGCCTCGTAGTCGTGGGGCGAGAAGCGATGCGCCAGGCCCTCGCGTGCGGCTCGCAATGCGTACAGGTTCAGCAGCTCGGCGGCGGTATCGCGTACCTGCTCGGCGGCCTTCCGACGCGCCTTCTCCCACTGGTTGCTGCCCAGCTTGTGCAGCGGCGCCTCCTCGGCGCTGACGCCGGTGTAGCGGCTGATGAGGTGCAGTTGCGCCACCGGCACGTACAGCGTGGCGTTGTCGGCGTAGGTCAGGTGCAGGAACTCCGACGGGCCGTCGCCGAGGTCGATGTGCAGCAGGCCCTGGTAGCGGCCGATGCCGTGGCTCGCGTGGACGACCGGATCGCCGATCTTCAGCTCGGACAGGTCCTTGATCAGGGCGTCGACGCTGCTGGTCTGCTCCTGCTTCCTTCGGCGGCGGGTGCTGGGCGCGCTGGCGAACAGCTCGGTCTCGGTGACGAACTGGATCTCGCGGCCCGACTCCGCGTCATGCCAGTGGAAGCCGGCGGCAAGGGGGGCCGCGGTGATCGCCACCTTCTCGCTGCCCGCCTCGAATTCGGCCAGCGTGCCGACGCTGGGCACCTCGATCTGGTGGTCGCGCAGCAGCTCGAGCAGGCTCTCTCGCCGGCCTTCGCTCTCGGCCACCAGCAGTACCCGATGGGGCGTGGTGTCGAGGTGCTTTTCGAGCGTGGCGAGCGGCTCGGTGGCGCCTCGATCGGCCGAAACGTCTGGCAGCGGGCGGGCCCAATCGACCGGTTCGTGGCCGCGCAGGCTCAAGGCGGCGTGGTGGCCGACGCGGGCGAAGAAGTCCTCCACCCGCAGGAAGATGCTCTCCGGCGGCAGCACCGGCCGGTCGGGGTCGTGCTGAAGGAAGCGGTGACGCTCGCGCGTGTCCGCCCAGAAGCGCTGCAACGCTTCGTCCACCTCGCCGTGCAGGACGAGCATGGTGGAACCAGGCCCCTGGGCGCCGGCCGACCGGCCGCCGTCACCCGACGGGAGCGCGGAGCCTGGGGGCGGCCCGGCGGTTGCGCTGTCGAAGTAGTCGAAGATGGTCGCCGGCTCGTCGAAGAACAGAGGCAGGTAGTACTCGATGCCGGCGGTGGCGATGCCCTGCGCGATGTCCTTGTAGATGCGCGACTTGGTCGGATCGCCCTCGAGGTGCTCGCGCCAGCGCTTGCGAAAGCTCGTGCGCGCCGCGTCGTCCATGGGGAATTCGCGGCCTGGCAGCAGGCGAACTTCGGGCACCGGGTAGAGGCTGCGCTGCGAATCCGGGTCGAAGGTGCGGATCGAGTCGATCTCGTTGTCGAACAGGTCCACGCGATAGGGCACCTGAGAGCCCATGGGAAACAGGTCGATCAACCCGCCTCGCACCGCGTACTCGCCCGGGGAGACGACCTGGCTCACGTGGCTGTAGCCAGCGAGGGTGAGCTGGCTCTTGAACGCCGCCTCGTCGAGCCTGGCCTTCTGCCTGAACTGGAACGTGGTGCCTGCCAGGAAGGAGGGCGGGGCGATGTGCGTCAGCGCCGTGGTGGCCGGCAGCAGCACCACGTCCACGTCCTTCTGGTGGATGCGCCACAGCGTGGCCAGGCGCTCGGAGATCAGGTCCTGGTGCGGGCTGAAGGTGTCGTAGGGCAGGGTTTCCCAGTCGGGGAAGACGGCCACCCGCAGGCCGGGCACGAAGAAGGGCAGCTCGTCGGCCAGGCGCTGGGCGTCGCCCGGCTCGGCGGTGACGATGGCGAGCATTCGGCCTTCCGCGGCACGTGCCTGGGCGACACGGGCCAGGAGCAGGGCGTCAGCAGATCCGATGGGGCGGGGCAGCGTGAAGCGCTTGCCCGGGGCGATGGACGGCAGTTGCATGAAGGGGGAGGGTGCAATGCAATGCGCCCCGCGACGACTCGGTCGGCGTGGGGCGAAAGCCGGATTCTAGAATTCGGCCGATGATCATCGAACCGCCAGGCACCATGCCCCGCTGTTACGCACTGGTACCTTGCGCGGGCGTGGGCCAGCGAGCGGGCACGTCAGGGCCCAAGCAGTACGAGCCGCTCGCGGGGCGCCCGATGGTCGCGCACACGCTGCAGGCGCTGGCCGCGGTGACGCGAATTGCCGCGACGCTGGTCGTGTTGTCGCCCGACGACGACTGCTTTGAGAAGCTGCTGACGTGGCATGCCGGCGAACGGGCGTGGGTGGCGCGCTGCGGCGGATCGACGCGAGCCGAGACCGTGGCCCACGGCCTGGCCGCCCTTCGCGAGCGAGGCGCGCAGCCGCAGGATTGGGTGCTGGTTCACGACGCCGCCCGCTGCCTCATTCGCCCCGAGTGGGTGGACCGGCTGATCGACGAGTGCCTGCAGGACGAGGTGGGCGGGCTGCTGGCACTGCCACTGGCCGACACGCTCAAGGCCGAGGGCCGTGCGCAGCGAGTGGCCTCCACCGTGGACAGGGCCGGCAAGTGGGCAGCGCAGACACCGCAGATGTTCCGCCTCGGCCTGCTGGCGCCAGCCCTGGCTCACGCCGGCGCCGGCGTCACCGATGAATCCAGTGCCGTCGAAGCCCTCGGTCACGAGCCGAAGCTGGTCAGAGGCGAATGGGAGAACTTCAAACTGACGTGGCCGGGCGACTTCGCGCTGGCCGAGCGGCTGATGGCCAGCAGGGAATGAGATGAGCAATGCCCCGATGACACTGCCCCCGCTGCGCGTCGGCGAAGGCTGGGACACCCACGCGCTGGTGGTCGGCCGCCCGCTCGTGCTGGGCGGCGTGACCATCCCGCACAGCCACGGCTTGCTGGGCCACTCCGATGCCGATGCCCTGCTGCATGCCATCACCGATGCGGTGCTCGGCGCCGCGGGGCTGGGCGACATCGGCCGGCACTTTCCCGACACGGCGGCCGAGTTCAAGGGGGCCGACTCGGCCGTGCTGCTGGCCGAGGCCATGCGTCGCGTGCGCGAGGCAGGCTGGCAACTGGTCAACGTCGACACCACCATCGTCGCCCAGGCGCCCAAGATGTCCCCTCACATCCCGTCCATGCGCCAGCGCATCGCCCAGGCGCTGGGCGTGCAGCCCGACCAGGTCAATGTCAAGGCCAAGACGGCCGAGAGGATGGGGCCGGTGGGGGAGGGGCGCGCCATAGAGACCAGGGCGGTGTGCCTGCTGGTGCGGGGCTGAAGCAGATCCTGCAGCGATCAGCCCGGCAGGACTTCGGGCGCCTGGAGGAATGCACGCGGGCGTGTCGCAGCCGCTCCTCGTTTTCCCGCAGTGAGTCCGTTCAGTTTCGATGCCATGTCCTGGCACGGCTTACCATCGCCGCCCAAGACGATTGCAACGAGGGAGCCTAGGAATGAACCACGGACGCCGTAGCGCCTCAGTGGCGGTGATGGCCACACTGCTCACCAGTGCCGGCGTGCGGGCCGCCAGCGTGAACCGATTCGACGGCACGGTGCAGGTCTCCGGCAGTTCCCTGGTGCTCAACGGCAGCGGCACCCGCTACCGCGTGATGTTCAAGGTCTACGACATGGCGTTGTACTTGCCCACCAAGGCGGGCAGCGCCGCCGCGGTCATCGACATGCAGGGCCCCAAGCGCCTGGCCTTCATCGCCCTGCGCGACCTGCCGGGCACCGACCTCGGCCTGGCCTTCATCAAGGGCCTGCAGGCGAACAACAGCGCCGATGCCGTCCAGCGGCACACGCTGTCGTCGACACGGCTGATCGAGATCTTCTCGGGCAAGTCCAAGCTCGCCACCGGCGACACCTTCGCCATGGACTACCTGCCCGGCAAGGGAACGCAGTTCTACATCCAGGGCCAGGCGCAGGGCGCGCCCGTGGGCGATGCCGAGTTCTTCGGCATGGTGCTGCGCATCTGGCTGGGGCCGCAACCGGTGGACGCGGCCTTGCGCGACGGCTTGCTGGGCATCGAGGCGCGTAGCTCCTACTGAACGTCCCAACGGCCGGGCTGGGCCCAGCCCACCGGGGTCAACGCGAGCAGTGGCTGGCGAGGTCGGCGCCGACCTGCTGCTGGAGGTCCGCCAGTGCGCGTTCGAACGCCTCCTGGATCTCGGCCTCGCTGCTGTTCCAGTTCGTGCTGCCATTGACGCCGCGGAACGTGGCCTGGCGCTGTCCGGCCGGGTCGACCGTCGTGACGCGGACCACCAGGTTGGCCGACTTCAGGTAGCCGATGGACTGGATGTAGGCCTTCAGCACCTCGACCTGAAGCGTCGTCGGTGCGGCGCCGCTGGTGTGGCCGGGGATGGCCGCCAGGCCGTCCCCCAACCAGGTCGCGAAGCCTTCACCGTCGACCTTCGTGCGGACGACCTTGCCGAGACTCTTGTCCTCGCGCCTGTCGTCGACCGACCGGATGGCGAAGGCGCACGCCGCCCCGGTGGTGGCCGAAGCGGCGGGCATCGGCCGCGCAGCCGACGCCCTCAGGCCGGCCACGCGGTCTGCTGCACAGGCGCTCAGCGCCAGGGCGAGCGTCGCGAAGCCACCGCGAAGCAGCAGGTGCTTCACTGGGCGGTGGCGCCACCGGTGGCAGCGGCCGCAGTCGTCGCGTTGGCGGGCATCGATGCCGTCACCTGGAAGTGCATCGAACCGTCGGGATAGCGGAACAGCTTGCCGCCGTCGCGCTCGGCGACCACGTCGGCCGTGATGCCGGGCGCCGCTTCCGACTTGCCCAGCGAAGCGGGGGTCGTGCCCGGCAGACGCTGGATGTCCTCGGCCAGCAGGCGAGCCACCTGGGTGGTCCCGTCCGCCAGGCCCGTGCGCAGCAGCTTGGCGTTGTCGGCCTTCCAGGCGGCGATGAAGTCCGCCGGCTCCGTGGCCTTGACGGGCAACGTCAGGTGGAAGAAGACATTTGCGCGGTAGGCCGTGTGTTGCAGGCCCAGGGCACCCTGGCCCTCGGCGGGGACGGCGGCCGGCAGACCGGCCGCGGTGCGGGCGCTTTCGCTGCGGGGGTACAGCAGCCCGCGTGCCGAGATCTCCAGCGTGGAGAAGTCCTTGCTGATGTGGTAGTCGACGTTCACGAACATGACGCCATTCGACTTCGAGGCCTGGAAGGCCGCGTCATACGCCTTCGGATCGACGTTCTTGGTCATCACCACGCTCGCCACGGACATGCCCGGCACGTTCTTCAAGGCGTCGGCCACGGCGTCGTTCATCGCCTTGTCGAATTGCACGTCGACGATCTCGTCCTTGAGGGGGCGGATCGTCTCGTCCGCGGCCTTGGCCCGCGAGGCATTGACCGAGGCGTCGATGGCACCGGCAGCGCCGCCGCACGCGGCCGCCAGCAGGATGCCGATGCCCGGGATCGCCCCGCAGCCGGCCGCTGCTGCCTGTCCGGCATTCGAGATCTCGTAGGCCGCGTAGAGCTCGGGCTGCTTGATGCCGACGTTCACGTCGACCGGCTGGACCGCCGCGGCCACGTTGCGGGGCATGTTCTGAGTGGGTTGCAGGCCGGCGCAGCCGGCAAGCGCGAATGAAACCAGTGCCGCGAGCGCGGCACGAGGATAGGCGTGCATGGGGGACTCCCTCGGATTGGCGATCCGGGCGCGCGCTTCTTGGATCGAACGGCTTCCCGGGCCCATCTGATCGCGATGGGCGGGCGCAATTGTGTCTGGATGTGAATCGAATTCGCGAGCCGGCCGCCGCGATCACCACGATTTCTTCACGCCAGACGCCTCGGCACGCCACGCGGCCCTGGCCTCGGTAGCACGTCAGGCGCGCTTGAGCCGGATGTGGGCGACCAGGCCGCCGTCCTTCGCGTTGGCCAGCTCGAGATTGCCATCCATCCTCTGCAGGGATTTCTTGACGATCGCCAGGCCCAGGCCGGCGCCGGTCGCCGCCGTGCGGGCGGCGTCGCCGCGAAAGAACGGCGTGGTCAGGTGCTCGAGCTTTTCGGGCGCCACGCCCGGGCCGTAGTCGCGCACCGTGATGATCACGGACTCGCTGGTCTGTACATGCGTCACCTTGACCTTGGTGATGCCGGTCTCGATGCCGCGGCCATAGCGCCGGGCGTTCTCGAACAGGTTGGCAAAGACCCGGCCGAGTTCGGTGTCGTCGCCCTTGACCACCAGGCCCGGCGTGAGCTTGAGCGAGATGCGGATCTGCGAGGCGTCGCGAAAGGCCGCGGCCTCGCGCACGATGACCTGCGTCAGGTCGACCGGACCGGTGCGGGTCTCGTCGGGCCGGGCGTAGTCCATGAACTTGTCGATGATGGCGTCGAGCTGGTCGATGTCGGCCGCCATGTTGCGACGCGCTTCGTCATCGGCCACGCTGATCTCGGCCTCCAGGCGCAGGCGCGCCAGCGGAGTGCGCAGGTCATGGCTGATACCGGCCAGCATCACCGCGCGCTGCTCCTCGATCTTCGCAAGCTCGCGCGCCATGCGGTTGAAGCCGATGTTGACGGCGCGGATCTCGCTCGTCAGCGTCGACTCGTCGAGCCTGGAGTCGAACTCGCCTTCGCGGATGCGGCTGGCCGCAAAGCTCAGGTCCTGCAGCGGCCGGTTGATGGCGCGGGCGATGGCCACCGAGCCGATGACCGTGGCGGACAGGGCGATCGCCACCCAGACGAACCAGGTGCCGGGCGTGAGGGGCTGCAGGCGTGTCGCATCGGTCTGGATCCAGTACGGGTCCCGCTCGATGTTGAACCCGACCCAGAGCGCCGGCACGCCGTTGACCGTTCGCGCGACCAGCGTGCCTTCGCCGAGGCGGTTGCGCAGCTCGTTGCCGACCAGCCGAGTGAATCGGTCCGTCTCGAACGGCTCCCAACGGTCACCCGGTTCGCGCGGGGTGAGCTTGAGGGCTTCCTGGTCGCTCATGGTCTTGACCACGGCGATGCGGTTGATGCCGTCCGAGAAGCGCAGTGCCGCTCGGGACAGGTTCACCAGGCTCGCGACCTGCTGGGCGGCGAGCACGGCGCGCGGCTCGAACTCCAGCTGGCGCAAGGTCTGCACCCAGGCGAACACGCCTCCGACCAGCAGGATGCCGAGCAGGAAGAACGTGCGCCAGAAGAGGTTCAGCGCGAAGGGCGGGCGCGAGAAGGCCATCGAGGCGATGGCCTAGCTTATGGAGCGTCGCCAGGCACGAAGACGTAGCCCACACCCCACACGGTCTGGATGTAGCGCGGATTGGAAGGATCGGGCTCCAGCATCTTGCGCAGGCGCGAGATCTGCACGTCCAGGCTGCGGTCGAAGGGCTCGAACTCGCGACCCCGGGCCAGTTGGGCCAGCTTGTCTCGCGACAGCGGCTGGCGCGGGTGACGCACCAGAGCCTTCAGCATCGAGAACTCGCCGGTGGTGAGCGTGATCTGCTCGCCGTCCTTGGTCAGGCGGCGCAGCGACAGGTCGAACTCGAAGGGGCCGAAGGTGACGACCTGGGGATCCTTGGCCGGCGCGCCAGGGGCCTCCTGGGCCGGGCGGCGCCGCAGCACCGCATGGATGCGAGCCAGCAGCTCGCGCGGGTTGAAGGGCTTGGGCAGGTAGTCGTCGGCACCCACCTCCAGGCCGACGATGCGGTCCACGTCCTCCACCTTGGCCGTGAGCATGATGATCGGCGTGGCGTCGTTGGCGGCCCGCAGTCGGCGGCAGATCGACAGGCCGTCTTCGCCCGGCAGCATCAGGTCCAGCACGATCAGGTCGATGGTCTCTCGCGTCTGCAGCCGGTTCAGCGCCTTGGCGTCTTCGGCCAGCAATACCTCGAACCCTTCCTGGGTGAGGTAGCGCCGCAGCAGGTCTCGGATGCGGGCATCGTCGTCGACGACGACGATGCGGTCCGGGCGGGCGTTGGCGTTGGTGCTCATCTGGTTCTCCTTTGAGCCGCCAGGACGCCCTGCGCGTCGGCCCCTTAGAGGGCTTCGTCGACTGGGGACGCCCGGCGGCGGGCTGTTGGCGCTGCGGGCAGCGGCCAAATTTGTAACAGCGGCATTGTGCAGGCCGAAAAAGGTCGATCCCGTAGGACTGACCCTCTGTTACAAATGTTGCGCCACCTCCCATCCAGTCGCCAAAAGGGACCACAGAGGCCCTTCCGCGAAGTCGCCGATGGCCCTGGAGAACCGGGTTCGGCAGGCTACTGCGCGACCCACCCGCCGTCGACGTTGATGGCCGCACCGCGCAGGTTGGAGGCCGCGGGCGAGCACAGGAAGATCGTCAGGCCGGCCAGTTCTTCGGGGGTGGTGAACTGCAGCGAGGGCTGCTTCTCGGCCAGGAGCTGGCGCTTGGCTTCCTCGTTGCTGATGCCGCCCTGGGCTGCCCGGGCATCGACCTGCTTCTGCACCAGCGGCGTCAGCACCCAACCCGGGCAGATGGCATTGACGGTGATCGGCGTGGTGGCCGTCTCGAGTGCCACCGTCTTGGTCAGGCCGATGATGCCGTGCTTGGCGGCGACGTAGGCCGACTTCTGGGCGGAGGCCACCAGCCCGTGCACCGAGGCCACGTTGATGATGCGACCGTAGCCACGCGCCTTCATGCCCGGCAGGGCGACACGGATCGCGTGGAACGCCGAGCTCAGGTTGATCGCGATGATCGCGTCCCAGCGTTCGACTGGGAATTCCTCGACCGGCGCGACATGCTGGATGCCGGCGTTGTTGACCAGGATGTCGAGGGCCCCGAACTGTTCTTCACAGGCCTTCACCATGGCTTCGATCTCGGCCGGCTTGCTCATGTCGGCCCCGTGATAGCCGACCTTGGCGCCGCCGGTGGCCGCCTTGGCGACCTCGGCCTTCGCGGCCTCCACGTCACCGAAGCCGTTGAGCATGACGTTCGCGCCCTGGGCCGCCAGCGCCTGCGCGATGCCTAGGCCGATGCCGCTGGTGGATCCGGTGACGAGCGCGGTCTTTGCGTTGAGCATGTCGATTCTCCGAAGGGGTTGCTACAGTCGATTATCTGGATGGAGACCTTGCTGAAAGATGAATGCCACGCCTTTTCCTCGCTTGGGCAGCGTTCAATGCCTGGACTCGCGTGGCCTGCACCGCATGTCGTATGCCGAATGGGGCGACGAAGCGAACCCGAAGGTCCTCCTGTGTGCCCATGGCCTGGCGCGACAGGGACGTGACTTCGACACGCTGGCGCGCGAGCTGGCCGCAGAGTACCGCGTGGTCTGCCCCGACGTGGTGGGCCGTGGCCGGTCGGATTGGCTGGCCGATCCCATGGGCTACGGCATCCCGCAGTACGTGGGCGACATGGTCACGCTGCTCGCTCGCCTGCAGGCGAACGAGGTGCACTGGGTAGGCACTTCGATGGGAGGCCTGATCGGGCTCACGCTGGCGGGCATGAAGGATTCGCCGATCAGCCGGCTGGTGCTCAACGATGTGGGGCCGAAGATCGAGTATGAATCGCTGGTGCGCATCGGCCAGTACCTCGGCGCGCCAGCGCATTGGGCGACGCTTGAAGAGGCGGCCGACGCGCTGTGGGTTATTTCGCAAAGCTTCGGTCCCCACACGCGGGAGCAATGGCTGGCCTTGTCCGAGCCCCAGCTCAAGCGAGACGGCGACGGCTTCAAGCCCCATTACGACCCGTCCATCGCCGTTCCTTTCCGTGCCGTGACGCCCCAGGTGGCGGCCGCCGGCGAGTCGATAGCCTGGCAGACCTACGACCGGATCCGCTGCCCGACGCTGCTGCTGCGCGGCGCGCAATCGGATCTGCTGAGTCGCGAGACCGCGGATCAAATGGCCGCGCGCGGTCCCAGGGCCCTCGTGCATGAGTTCGCCGGCGTCGGCCACGCGCCCACGCTGGTGCAGCCGGATCAGGTGCAGGTCGTGCGGCAGTTCCTGCTCGGCCCATGAAGAGCCAACAAGCCACCCTTGACGAACCCTCAGCGCCCATCGTCGTCCTGGCGGACGACCTGAGTGCCACGCCGCTGCCGACGGTGGCCAGGCCGGCCACGCCGGCAGAGGGAAGCACCAATGCGCTGGAGCGTGCACGCGCCTTCGCCGAGCCGCTTTTGCGCGGTCGTGTGCTGGATACCGGGGAGGACGCTTTCGACCACGCGGAAGGTGTCGCGCACGTGCTGAAGGCCATCGGTGGAGCGCCGGCGCTGCAGGCGGCGGCCTACCTTGTCTATGCAGGCGACTTCCTCCAGCGGCCCGAGGAGGTGGTGGCCAAGGCCTTCGGCGAGTCCTATGCGAGTCTGGTGTCGCTCACGCGCAAGCTGGTGCAGATCCAGCGGGCAGCTCGCGAGGCCCAGGTGGAGCTGGAGTTCCAGGCGCGCCAGACGGAGCGCGTTCGCAAGATGCTGCTGGCCTTTTCGCGCGACCTGCGGGTCGTGCTCCTGCGGCTGGCTTCGCGGCTGCAGACCCTGCGCTGGTATGCGGCGGCCAAGCGGGCGTGCCCGGCGGCCCTGGCTGCTGAAACCCAGCAGGTGTTCGCGCCGCTGGCCAACCGGCTCGGCATCTGGCAGATCAAGTGGGAGCTGGAGGACCTGGCCTTCCGCTTCCTGCAACCGGAGGAATACCGCCGCATCGCCAACCTGCTGCATGAGAAGCGCGTCGAGCGCGAGGCCAGCATCGAGGCAGTGCGCCAGCAGATGGCCGAGGACTTGAACATGCATGGCGTGGCGGCACTGGTCTATGGAAGGCCCAAGCACCTCTACAGCATCTGGAAGAAGATGCAGGGCAAGCGGCTCGACTTCGACCGCGTGCTCGACGTGCGTGCCCTGCGCGTCATCGTCGCCGACATCCCTGCCTGCTATGCGGCCCTGAGCCGCGTTCACGAGCGCTACTCACCCGTCAGCGGCGAGTTCGACGACTACATCGCCAAACCCAAGCCGAATGGCTACCGATCGCTGCACACGGTGGTGCTGGGGGACGACGGCCGGCCGGTGGAAGTGCAGATCCGCACCCAGGCCATGCACGAGCATGCGGAGTACGGCGTCGCGGCGCACTGGGCCTACAAGGAGGCCGGCACCAAGGGCTATTCGGGTGTCAGTGCAGCTGGCGAGTTCGAGGAACGCATCGCCGAGGCGCGCAAGGCGGTGCTGCGTCAGCTGCTGGCGTGGGAGCGCGATTTCTCTGCCCAGGGCGCCGGCGCGGCCGCCGCCGAGGGCGTGGCCTTCGACGACCGCATCTACGTCTTCACGCCACAAGCCACGGTGATAGAGCTGACGGCCGGTGCCACGCCCATCGATTTCGCCTATGCCGTGCACACCGACCTCGGCCACCGCTGCCGAGGCGCCAAGGTCGATGGCGTGATGGTGCCGCTCCATACCCGCCTGGCCAACGGCCAGACGGTGGAGGTGATCGCGACCAAGGAGGGCGGACCTTCGCTCGATTGGTTGAACGCCGAGCTGGGCTACCTGCACAGCCCGCGCTCACGGGCCAAGGTGCGAGCCTGGTTCAACGCGCTCGCACAGCACGAGACCATCGCCCGCGGGCGGGAGTCGGTGGAAAGACTCCTGCAGCGCGAAGGCAAGACCGCCCTCAAGCTAGACGACCTGGCCGACAAGCTCGGCTTTCGCGACGCGCAGGCCCTGTTCGAGGTGGTGGGCAAGGACGAGTATTCGCTGCGCAACATCGAGACGCTGCTGCGCCCGCCGGAGGCGGCGCCCGAAAGCGACGAGATGCCCGCGCTGCGTCGCTCGAGGGCCGATACCACGGGCGCCAAGGGCGGGGTGCTGGTCGTGGGTGTCGAGTCGCTGCTGACCAATCTCGCGCGTTGCTGCCGCCCGGCGCCGCCCGATCCGATAGGCGGCTTCGTCACCCGAGGCAAGGGGGTGGCCATCCATCGCCGCGACTGCAGCAACTTCCGCCACATGGCCGAGCGGATGCCCGAACGCGTCATCGCGGTGGAGTGGGGCGCGACGCCGCAGGGCCGGGACGCAGCCTATCCGGTGGACGTGCAGATTGAGGCCAGCGATCGCCAGGGCCTGCTGCGCGACATCTCCGAAGTCTTCGCCAAGGAAAAGATGAACGTCACCGGCGTGCACACCCAATCCGTGCGCGACGCCGAAGGCAAGACTGCCTGGATGACCTTCACCGTCGAGGTCGCCGACGCATCGCGCCTGAAGCAGGTGATGACCCAGGTCGCACGCGTGGCGGGCGTCCGGCACGTACGACGGAAGTGACGCTTCAACTGAGGGTGCTCGAAATCCTGCTATAGTTCAAGGCTTCGCAGGCGCGTAGCTCAGTTGGTTAGAGCACCACCTTGACATGGTGGGGGTCGTTGGTTCGAATCCAATCGCGCCTACCAAAATACCCAACGCCGACAAGCACTTGACTTGTCGGCGTTGTCGTTTCAATCGGCCTGCCGGGCTCCGTTCGTGTCCCGCATGCAGTTCACGTCCCGACGGCTTTTCTGGCGATCTCCGTATCCCGGGTTCTGTCGCGAGCGCCTTGATGAGGTGCTCATGGAACGCTCGACCTCATAGCAGCCGCTTTAGATGGGCTGGCTGTGGCCGAACGGAGCCAATCTGGCAGCGAAGGTCAGTGCACGGCGGGCCCCAGCCAGCGCGCACTCAAAGCGCAGCAGGCGGTCGCTGCTAGCCCTGTCGACGAGGTGAGGGAGAAGCCCACCTCCTGAGGTCAAAGCAGTCGATCGATCTTGCACTTCAGGGCGGGGTGGCCTTGCACCCATCTGTCGAGACGCCCGGTGCTGCCGCAACTCCACGGGCCGCGGCACCTGGCGCCGCCCGGCCGACTTCGCGAGCCCGGATCGCGTCCGGGTCGTCACTGGTCAGCCAAACAGCTTGTTGGCAGTCTCCGCAACCAAGCGGCCTTGATGGCGGGCACCTTCCAGTTCAATGGCGCTGGGTTGGCGTTGGCCTTGTCCACCCGAAATCGTCGTCGCGCCGTACGGACTGCCGCCGACTACCTCATCCAGTGTCATCTGGCCTTGGTGGCTGTACGGCAGCCCTACGATGGTCATGCCGAAGTGCATCAGGTTGGTGATGATCGAGAACAGTGTCACCTCTTGGCCGCCGTGTTGGGTGGCGGTCGAGGTGAACGCTGCGCCAACCTTGCCATTGAGCGCCCCGCGGGCCCACAGGCCACCGGCCTGATCCAGGAAGGAGGCCATTTGCGCCGGCATGCGACCGAATCTCGTGGGTGCGCCAACGATGATGGCATCGTAGTTCGGCAGGTCGTCGATCGTGGCGACGGGAGCGGCCTGGTCGAGCTTGAAGTGGGCGGCCTTGGCGACTTCAGACGGCGCGGTCTCCGGCACGCGCTTGATGTCGACGCTGGCGCCCGCGCTTCGAGCGCCCTCGGCAATGGCGGTGGCCATGGTCTCGATGTGACCGTAGGACGAGTAGTAGAGGACGAGGACTTTGGACATGGCTGTGGCCTGGCGTTGGGGGAATTGATCGGATTGCGGTATCAGGACGTGGCGCGGCGTGCGTCCACGCTCCAGGCGCCGGCACCCCAGGCAGCCAGGGTCAGCAGGCCGCCGACCACGGCGATGTTCTTGTAGAAGAGAAGCTGCTGGACAAACTGCTGGTCGGCGGGGGCGCTCCAGTACGCGTGGAAGAAGACGGACGCGACCAAGGTGAAGAAGGCCAGCGCGAGCGCAGCGATGCGCGTGCCAGCCCCGGCAAGCAAGGCAATCCCGCCGGCGATCTCGAGCACGAGGGCCAGCGCCGCAGCGATGGTCGGCAACGGCAGGCCAACCGATGTGATGTAGCCCACGGCGCCTTGGAAGCCGGTGAGCTTGCTGATGCCGGCGGGCAGGAAAAGGGCCGCCAGCAGAAGGCGACCGGCAAGGGCGGCGGTGTTTTGGCCGTTTGACGGCAGAGAGGATGTGTTCACAAGAGGCTCCTACGGGTTGGTTGTCGGGGAGAATCTTCGGACACGTGCGGCCATACCATGTCTCATGGTTCCGCACCTGGCGTTCGATTTCGTCGAACCTCGTGAGATCACTGTTTGGAGTGCCATGCGCCGCCTCACGCTTGAAGGGATCGAACTCCTCGATGCGATCGCCCGTGCGGGCTCGTTCTCCGGCGCGGGTCTGCTGCTCAACAAGGTAACTTCGACCGTTTCCTACTCGGTGGCCAAGCTTGAGAGCGATCTGGAGGTCACTCTCTTCTTCCGACATGGGCCCAAAGTCGAGCTGACCCCTGCAGGCCGGGAACTGCTAGAGGAAGGTCGAGTACTGCTCCAGGCCGCGGATGACCTGGAGTGCCGCGTCAAGCGCGTGGCTGATGGTTGGGAGAACGAGATTCGAATTGCGGTCGATGCCCTGATCCCGCCGCTGATGTTCGGGTCGCTCTTCGAGCGATTCTGCGTGGACGCCCCGGCTACGCGGGTCAAGCTCATGAGCGAGGTCATGACCGGACCTTGGGAGGCTCTGCTCGACGGCAGGGCGGACGTCATCGTGGCGGTGGGGCAAGGGCCGTCAGGCGGAGGTTTTCGCTCGAAGAAGCTCACTGAACTCCAGTTCTGCTTCTGCGTGGCACCCAAGCATCCTCTGGCCGAATGGAAGGGGACATTGCCCAGCGAAGTGGTTCGCAAGCACCGCACGATCGTCGTCTCCGACACGGCCCGTCGCCTGCCGACGCGGACAGTCGGCCTGCTGAGAGGGCAGCAGGTTCTGGCCGTGCCCGACATGCGCACCAAGTACGCGCTGCAGGTTGCCGGCCTGGGGGTGGGCTTTCTGCCACGCTTGTTCGTGCGCTCCGCCTTGAAGAAGGGCCTGCTGGTCGAGAAGCAGGTCGAGGAGCCGAAGCCCGATGATCAGGTGCTGCTCGCCTGGCGAACTTCCGAGCAGGGCAAGGCTTTGAAGTGGTGGCGCGACACGCTTGGCGACACCGATCTTGTGCTTCAGTTCCTCAGCCGTGCTTCGCAGGCGTGGGTGGCAGAGTACTGACGATCAGCTGAGAGCAGGGGCCTGCTGCAGCCCATCTGCGAGGCGCTATGGGATGTTCGAACAATTCGATCATTCCGGGCGAAGACTTGAGAACCGAAGGGGAATCGGCAGGCGAAGAATCACTCCTGTAGCGGGGGTTTCGCGAGTGAGAAACCCGCTCAATACGGGAATCCTCCCGCGTTCGAAAACCTCGCATATCGGAGTGAATGATGACCTCGATCTTTCGCAAGTTCGCAACGGCCCTTTTTGCAGTGGGTGTGCTGTCCGCCGCTCATGCGCAGCAGGCTCCTGGTGACGCCAAGAAGCTGCTGTCGCCGCAGAACTCGGCCGTGATCATGATCGATCACCAGTCGCAGATGGGCTTCGCGGTGCAGAGCATCGACCGTACGCTGCTGACCAACAACTCGGTGGCGCTGGCCAAGACTGCCAAGGCCTTCAACGTGCCCACCATCCTGACCACGGTGGCGGAGAAGAGCTTCTCAGGCCCGCTGTTCGCCGGCGTCAAGGCGGTGTTCCCGGACGCGAAGGTCATCGATCGCACGACGATGAACTCGTGGGAAGACAAGAACTTCCGCGAAGCGGTCATGAAGACCGGCAAGAAGAAGCTGGTGATGGCGGCGCTGTGGACCGAGGTCTGCCTGACGATGCCCGCACTCGCGGCGCTGGAAGAGGGCTACGAGGTCTACATCGTCACGGATGCCTCGGGCGGCGTGACCAAGGAAGCCCACGACATGGCCGTCACCCGCATGGTTCAAGCCGGCGCCGTGCCGATCACCTGGATGCAGTTGCTGCTCGAGTACCAGCGTGACTGGGCCCGCCAGAGCACCTACGACGCCACGGTGAAGATCGCGCTCGAGCACGGTGGTGCCTACGGCGTGGGCCTCGAATACGCCAAGGCCATGCTGGGCGCCGATGCCGGCGAAGGCAAGGGCGCCAAGAAGTAATCCGCTGACCGGAGCGGCGACTCGCCGTGCTCACGCACGATGGGTCGCCGCCCAGATCCGGCGGCTCAATCCATTTCCGATTCACTTGAAGGAACCGACCATGCTGACACTGAGACGATCAGAAGACCGCGGCCACGCCGACCACGGCTGGCTGCAGTCGGCACACAGCTTCTCCTTTGCCGAGTACTTCGATCCGGCCCATCAGGGCTGGGGCAACCTGCTCGTGATCAACGAGGACCGTGTAGCGCCTGGCGGCGGGTTCGGGACCCACGGCCACCGCGACATGGAGATCATCAGCTACGTGCTCGATGGGGAACTGGCCCACCGGGACAGCATGGGCAATGTCAAAGGCATTCCGCCGGGCGATGTGCAGCGGATGTCCGCCGGCACCGGTGTGCGCCACAGCGAGTTCAACCATGCTCCTGATCGCACGACGCACTTCCTCCAGATCTGGATCCATCCCAGCCAGCGCGGCATCGCTCCGAGCTACGAGCAGAAGACCGTTCCGACCGAATCGAAGCGCGGGCGCCTGTCGCTGATTGCGTCACCGGCCGGCGGCGGCCATGCCGTCAAGATCCACGCGGATGCTTCGCTGTATGCCGGCTTGTTCGATGGCGAGGAGGCGGCGAAGATCCCGCTGAACCCTGAACGGAAGGCCTATGTCCACCTGGTGCGGGGCAAGCTGTCCGTGAATGGTCAAGCGCTGGGAGCGGGCGACGCGCTGAAGATCGAGGGCGAATCGCAACTGAACCTGCAGGGCGGCCACGACGCCGAAGTGCTGGTTTTTGACCTCGCCCCTTGACCGGACAGGCATCACCTGAGGAGAGCAACGATGGACGCCGTTCGTACCCCTGATCCCGCCGAACTGCAGCAACTGATCAATGAGTCGGTGAGTCCGATCCTTCTGCAGTTCTCGGCGGCGTGGTGCGGCCCATGCAGGAGCATGGCCCCACACCTGGAGGCCTTCGCGCAAAGCAGGAGTGGCCAACTGCCAGTCGTGAAGATGGACATCGACGACCACCCCGAAGTCGCCGCCAGGTTCATGGTGCGTGCCGTTCCGACCAGCATCCTGCTGAGCAACGGTCGCGTGCTGGGTGTGCACAGCGGTGCCTTGTCGGGGGGGCAGTTGGCTCGATTCATCGACGGCGCGGTCGCGGCGCAGGGGCAATGAACGTGGCGAACGACGACGTGCCGTCGGGCAACACCTGGACCCGACAGATCGACCCGGACGGCGCGTTCGCGCGCCAGCCGACGGGCTTTCATGCGGAGATCGGTCATGAGCCTGACGCAGCGCACCCTGCAGAGCCAGGGCGTTACCACCTCTACGTGTCCCTTGCGTGCCCGTGGGCCCATCGAACCTTGATCGTGCGTGCCCTCAAGGGCCTGGAGCAAGTGGTCAGCGTCGACGTTGTACATCCCCACCTGACGGCTCATGGCTGGTCCTTCGATGCCGACTTCCGAGGCGCCACCGGCGACACAGTGGGCAAGAGGGCGCTGCTGCGAGAGGCTTATGTCGCCGCCGACCCATTGTTCAACGGCGTCGTCACAGTGCCGGTGCTGTGGGACAAGCGGCTCGGGACCATCGTGAACAACGAGTCAGCCGAGATCGTCCGCATGCTCAATGGCCGCTTTCAGCCTTGGGCACGCCACCCCGAGGTGGACCTGTACCCAGCCCGACTGCGCTCGGCCATCGACGAAGTCAATGCGTGGGTCTATGCGGACATCAACAATGGCGTCTACCGCAGCGGGTTCGCGCGCAGTCAAAAGGCGCACGACTCCGCTATCGAGAGACTCTTTGCCGCCCTTGATCGCGTTGAATCAATCCTCGCCCGCCAGGAGTTCCTCTGCGGTGACGTGCTGACCGAGGCAGACGTGCGGCTGTTCGTCACCTTGATCCGCTTCGACACCGTCTATCACACGCACTTCAAGTGCAATCGCAGGACAGTTCTCCAGTCGCCGGTACTGGTGAGGTACATGGCTGGCATCTATCGGCTGCCGGGTGTAGCGGCCACTGTGGATCTCGATCACGTGCGGCATCACTACTACGGCTCGCACAAGCACATCAATCCGTCCGGGTTGATTCCCCAAGGCCCGGACGTCTTGGCCGCCTTGACCGCGGCGCCTGGGCCACAGCCCATCCCGTGACGGAAAGACGATCCATGACCATCGAAGCTCGACTCAATCGCGCACAAGGCGCTCTCACCACGCTCAGCAATGGGCCAGGTGTCGATCAGCACCCAGCTGAGCAGAAGTTGAGACCGCCCTGAACGAACCGCTTCGCCTGCATGGCCGGATCGCCGACCTCGCGGCAGGCCTCCGCGTCCGGCGTGTGCTGCTCGCCCTCGAACTCAGAGCCGTCGGAGCCTTCGTGTTCTTCGACGAATTGGGCCCCGCGACGATCGCGCCTGAGGGGGCGGCGGTTTCCGGCGATTCCCGGCGAAACCGACCGAGTGGAGGGGCCGGCCTGGCGCGACTGAGCGACGGTGCGCGAACTGCCATGCGCAACACCTGTATCAGCCCCATTGGAACGAGCAAAGTGAACCCCAAAGTCCTGAGCCTGGCGTTCAGCGTGTTCTCCCTGTTCGCCGGCCCATCGAGCGCCCAGTCCGTGGATCGCGTGCCGCCTCCGTCTGCGCAGCTTTGCGTGAATTGCCACACCCAGACCTCCGAGCAGCAGGCAACCGCAGACGCGCAAATCATCCCGCTGCTGGGTGCCCAGCAGCCCAGGTATCTGGAGAACGCCATCCTGGCCTACGCGCGCCGCCAACGGGATCACTTCTTCATGCGGGGGGTGGCCGCTGGTCTCAGCGCCGACGAGCGCGCCGAGGTGGTGCGCTACTTCGCGTCGGCGCCTCCGGCCACGCCGCGAACCAATGCCACTGTTTCCATGCCGTCGTCGGCCGCTCAATGTGTCGCGTGTCATGGCGACTCGTCGAGACCGCCTGCGGCGGAGGACATCCCTCGCCTGGCTGGGCAGCACCACCCGTACCTCAAGGCAGCATTCCTCGGCTACGCCAGCGGCACACGCCGGCACGCGGTGATGCAGTCGGTCGCGGCGAAAGCTCAAGGCGAGCCGACGATTGCAGCGGACGATCTGGAGGCCGTTGTGCGCTGGTTCTCCAGCCTGCCTTCCGGCGTGTCCGGTCACTAGTGGCCTGTAACGTTGAAATGGCAGTGGAGGGTTTGCGGTGCTGCCGAGGGCGGCTGGCGACGCCCACATTCCAATGCTCGGTGAAAGCTGTCGGCGAAAGTCCGAAGCGCGATGCGCCTGCCGCAGAATTCGGGTACCTATGGACCGCTTTACCGTCATTGAGGCGTTCGTGCGCGTGGCCGAGACACGCAGTTTCGCCGAGGCTGCCCGGCAGATGCGCATCAGCCGCTCGGCCGTCACCGAGCGGGTGCAGCAACTGGAAGCATTTGTCGGGGCGCCACTCTTCGTTCGCAACACTCGAAGCGTGCGCCTGTCCGAACTCGGTCAGACGTTTCTCCACGAATGTTCCGAACTTGTCGGCCGTACCGATGAAGTTGTGAACCAGATGCGTGAGGTGACCACCTCGCCTGCGGGGCGGCTGCGTGTTCACGCCCTTCCAGGCTTCGTGCTCGGGCATCTCGCCACTCTGCTGCAGGAGTTCCAGGCGCGGTATCCGCAGATCGTGCTCGATATCGTCGTCAACGACGCCGCGGTGGATCCCGTGAAGGAGGGATTCGACTGCGCACTGCAGATCTTCCCGCCGCGATCCGAGGAACTCGTCTCGCGCAAGCTCTTCCCTGTGCGACGGGTGTTCTGCGCGTCCCCCACGTACCTTCGCCGGCACGGAGTTCCTCGCGCACCAGACGACCTGCTGCGACACCGGCTGGGTTGGTACTCGGGCTACCCGACGCGAGAGCGTGTGGTCTTCCATCCGCCTGAGGGCGCTCCGGTCTCACTGGACCTCAAGCCGACACTGCTGACCAACAGCGTGCACCTGCTGCGCGAGTACGCGCTCGAGCACGCGGGCATCGTCTGTCTTCCCACGTTGGTGGCGTCATCAGCGGTCGCCGCCGGCGATCTGGTGCTGGTGTTGCCGAAACATCAGCTGAGCTCGTTCTGGCTCAGCGTGTTCTATCCCCAGGCTGCTCGCAGTTCACTGAAGCTCAAGCTTTTCCTGGAAAGCCTGGTGCGAAGCTTCGCCGGTACACCGCCCTGGGATGCTGCGCTATTGAGCACCGGCCTGCTCCCCGAAAAGGTCGTGGAATAGAGGGGAAACCCTCGCAATTGTTCGGTGATTCCGAACAATCAGGTCCCGGCTGTGGATCTACCGCCTACACGAGTGCGTGCCTAGACTCCTTTCATTCGCCAAGTCCGGCGAACGATGCCCGCCCAAGGAGACACGCATGAGCACGGTTGCCTACGAGACCAAGTTCGGGTCGCTGGACCGCTTCGAGAAAGGCCAGGTCCAGGCCATCGACGACAACGTCCGCCACTACGCTTTCAGCAACTGCTTCGAGATCGCCTCGAAGTCCAAGCCGTACGAGCGCGTCGTGTTCGGGCAGAACCAGATCTATGTCCTGGAGTGCGCGCGAGCCGAGGGCACGTCGCCTTGGTACACCTGTGCCCACGACGAATTCGCCCTCGTGATGGACGGCGAAGTCGAGATCCACCTCGTGCAACTGGCCGGCGAGCAGATCGTTCCGGATGTGGAGCACGACGGTGCGGTGCTGGTGAAGGGTGAGCCCAAGGGCAAGAAGATGGGCTGGATGAACCTGCGCCGTGGGCACCAGGGCATGTTGCCGAAGAACTCGGCCTACCAGTTCCGCAGCGCCAAGCCCGGTGTCGTGGTCATCCAGACCTGCAAGGGCGACGTGTCCGTCGAGCGCTGGGCAGAGATCTGCCAGACCGCCTGAGCCATCCCATCCTCCTGACTTCGAGAGCTTCCACCATGAACGCACCCGCCGACCTCGCCAAGGTGATCGCATCTCAGCCCGATGCGACGCTGGGCTACAAGACCTTCACGCTGGGCAGTTTCAAGTTCCGCCGCGACGAATACTTCGCCCATATCGAGTGGACGACCCGCGACGACCGCCCGCTCAGCCACACGATGGACGCCGGCAACTACCTGCGCGCGCTGATGCGCGACGTGGCCTGGGGCTTCTTCTACGGCTGGGTCAACTTCGACCACGTCATCGGCACCGTGAACCACTACAAGACGGTCGATTTCTTCGCCGGCAGCTACAACGCGACGATGAAGGAAGCCGGTGTCGACCGCCTCGAGAACTTCCCGACCGAGCAGATCGGCGAGACCTTCAAGGCCATGCTCGACGACTGGACCAACGAAGGCTTCGACCCCTTCGCCGCGCCCCAGGAAACCGGGTCGCCCTACGGCCGCAAGCGTGGCAACAACGTCGCCGCGATCACGCGGGCGCGCGAACTGGCGACGCGCTGCGTCGGCCTGAAGGGCGACCTCGACCTGCGCACCGACGCACGCGGCGCGCCGATCAACCGCGCCTTCGCCGACGTGCCGCAGGACCAGCCCGAACTGCATCCCGAGCCCGGCTTCGAGAACGAGGTGCACGCGTTCAACCTGTTCGCCTTCCTCAGCCGCAGCCAGGTCACCTGGAACCCGAGCTTCACCAGTGTCGTCAAGCACAGCTACATGTGCCCGACGACCGAGGAGCACATCCTGCCGATCGTGCACGGCAACGACCGCGTCGAATGGTTCTTCCAGATGTGCGACGAGATCCACTGGGACTGCGCGCACAAGGAAAGCGGCAAGCCGCTCGCCCGCGTGATCATGAAGGCGGGTGACATGGCCGCCATGCCGGCCTACTGCCGCCACCAGGGCTACAGCCCGAAGCGCAGCATGCTGCTGGTCTGGGAGAACGGCAGCCCGAACCTGGTCTACGAGATCCAGAAGGGTGAGGCGCCCGAGGTTCCCGTCCAGTTCTGAATCCCCGCGGCGGCGCTTGCCGCCGCTGTTCCCTTGCGCTGCACGCGTGCACCGGCACCCCGGTCGCATGCCGGGCAGCGCTCACCCTGACGTTTTGGAGCAATCCATGAATCTCGCGGACATTCAGGCAGCGGCGGGGCTGCGTACGCCCATCCGCCACCAGCTCTTCATCGACGGCCAGTTCGTCGACGCCCTTTCCGGCGAGACCCTCCCGACGCTGAACCCGCACGACAACACGCCCATTGCCAACGTCGCGATGGCGGGCCACGCCGATGTCGATCTCGCGGTACAGGCGGCTCAGCGTGCCTTCCCCGCCTGGAGTCGCACGGCAGCGGCGGACCGTGGCCGCATCCTGCTGAAGCTGGCCGATCTGATTGAAGCGAATGCCGAAGAGCTGGCCCGCCTGGAGTCCCTCGATACCGGTCACCCCATCAAGGACAGCCGCGCGCTCGACGTGCCCCGAACGGCCGCGTGCTACCGCTACTTCGGCGGCATGGCCGACAAGTTCCAGGGCGAAACCATTCCCGTCGAAGCCGGCTTCCTGAACTACACGCTGCGGGAACCGCTGGGCGTGGTGGGCCAGGTGGTGCCGTGGAACTTCCCGCTGATGTTCACGAGCTGGAAGATGGCGCCCGCGCTCGCCGCCGGCAACACCATCGTCATGAAGCCGGCCGAGATCACGCCGCTCACCAGCCTGAAGATCGCCGAACTCATGGCCGAGGCCGGCATGCCCAAGGGCGTCGTGAACATCCTGCCGGGTCTCGGCCACGTGGCGGGGCAGTACATCGCCGAGCATCCCGGCATCGCCAAGGTGGCCTTCACCGGCAGTACCGCCACCGGCAAGCGCATCGTGCAGGCCAGCGCCGGCAACTTGAAGAAGGTGCAACTGGAACTCGGCGGCAAGGGCCCGAACATCGTCTTCGACGATGCGAATCTCGTGGCTGCCGTCAACGGCAGCGCGTGGGCGATCTTCCACAACCAGGGTCAGGCCTGCATCGCCGGCAGCCGCCTGATGCTGCATGAACGCATCTCCGACGAGTTCCTCGAGAAGTTCACGACACTGGCGCGCAGCATCCGTCTGGGAAATCCGCTCGACGCGGCGACCGAGATGGGCCCGCTGACGAGCGCACAGCATCGCGACCGAGTGCTGGCCTATGCCGGCGTGGCGCGCGAGGAAGGCGGCGAGATCCTCTCCGGCGGCAAGGCGCCGAGCGATGCCGCTCTGGCCCGCGGCTGCTACGTCGAACCCACGATCGTCCAGGCGAAGACCTGGCGAGATCGGGTGGCGCAGGAGGAGGTCTTCGGCCCCTTCGTGACGGTGCTCACTTTCAAGGACGATGCCCAGGCCCTCGAGATCGCCAACGGTACCGACTACGGACTCGGGTCCGGTCTGTGGACGAGCAACCTGCAGCGAGCCCACAAGCTCGCGCGTGACATGCACGCCGGCATGGTGTGGATCAACTCGTACAAGCGCGTGAACCCCGGCTCGCCGTTCGGCGGCGTGGGCCAAAGCGGCTACGGGCGCGAGATGGGATTCGACGCCATGCGCGAGTACACGCAGGTCAAGAGCGTGTGGGTGAACGTCGATGCGCAGATCCCGCCTTGGTACCCGCGCTGAGGGTGGGACTACGAAGTGGCGACGCCTCGTCACCGAACGAGAACTCTCGCTGGAGTGATGTGATGGCACCGTTCGTCTACCAAGCAACGCCTTCACGAGTGGTGTTCGGTCCGGGCTCCCTGGAGCAACTGGGCGAAGAGATCGAGCGTCTCGGCGCGCGCCGGGCGCTGGTCTTGTCGACACCGGAACAAGCCGAATCCGCGGAGCGGGTGGCGAGCCTTCTCGGAGGGCGTGCCGCCGGCATCTTCGCCAAGGCGGTCATGCATGTGCCGATCGAAACCGCGCGCGCAGCGCGTGAAGAGGCAGCGCGCCTGGGCGCCGATTGCGCGGTGGCCATCGGTGGTGGCTCGACCACCGGTCTTGGCAAGGCCATCGCACTTGAGAGCGCTTTGCCCATTCTTGCCATTCCGACCACCTACGCAGGCAGCGAGATGACGCCCGTCTGGGGCATCACCGAGGCGGGTGTCAAGAAGACGGGGCGTGACGCCCGGGTGCTGCCAAGAACGGTGATCTACGACCCGCAACTCACGCTCACGCTGCCGTACGCGATGACCGTCACGAGTGCGCTGAACGCCATTGCCCACGCCGCGGAGGGCATCTATGCCCACGACGGCAATCCCGTCGTCGCGCTGATGGCCGAGGAGGGCATTCGCGCCAGTGCGGCAGCCCTGCGGCCCCTCAATGCAGATCCGCGCGACCTGTCTGCGCGCAGCGATGCCTTGTATGGCGCCTGGCTGTGCGGGACGGTCCTGGGCAGCGTGGCCATGGGGCTGCACCACAAGCTGTGTCACACGCTGGGTGGCAGCTTCAACCTGCCGCATGCCGAGGTCCACACGGTCATCCTGCCGCATGCGCTCGCCTACAACGCCAGTGCCGCGTCGGAGGCCATGGCCCGGGTGGCCCGGGCGCTTGGCGGCGTCAACGCCGCCCGCGCGGTGTTCGATCTGGCCAAGTCGCACGGTGCACCCACTTCTCTCCAGTCGATCGGAATGCCCGCCGACGGGCTTGATCGCGCAGCGGATCTTGCCGCCAGCACACCGTACCCCAATCCGCGCCCATTGGAGCGGGGCGCGCTCCGCGCGCTGCTTCAGCGTGCCTACGACGGCGTACCCCCCGACGCCTGAACCGCGTTACTGCCCACAACGACCAAGGAGACTTTCATGAGCTTGAGCCGTCGCACGTTCGTACAGAGCACCGCCGCCATTGCAGCGACTGCTGCCATCCCGCGTGCTTTCGCCGCCGACACTCTGAAGATTGGCTACGTGTCGCCTCAGACCGGCCCGCTGGCGCCTTTCGGCGAGGCCGACAAGTGGGTGATCGACCAGATGAAGGCGGCCTTCAAGGACGGCCTCACCGTGGGCGGCAAGAAGTACGACGTGCAGATCCTCTTGAAGGACAGCCAGTCGAACCCCAATCGCGCAGGCGAGGTGGCCAACGACCTGATCCTGAAGGACAAGGTCGCCCTGGTGCTGACGGCAGGCACCCCGGAAACGGCCAACCCCGTGAGCGACGCCTGCGAGCTCAACGAAGTGCCGTGCATCAGCTCCGTCGTCCCCTGGCAGCCGTGGTTCTTCGGCCGCAAGGGCGATCCGGCCAAGGGCTTTGCGTACACCTACCACCTGTTCTGGGGCCTGGAAGACGTCATCGGCAACTTCACGAACGGGTGGAAGAGCGTTTCGACGAACAAGAAGGTGGGCGGCCTGTTCCCCAACGATGGTGACGGTAATGCCTGGGGTGACAAGGAACTCGGCTTCCCGAAGCCGCTGGCCGGCATGGGCTACTCGCTGACGGACCCTGGCCGCTTCCAGAACGGGACGCAGGACTTCAGCGCGCAGATCGCGGCCTTCAAGCGCGACGGCGTCGAGATCGTCACCGGTGTCGTCATCCCGCCAGACGCGAAGACCTTCCTGACCCAGGCGCGCCAGCAGGGCTTCAAGCCCAAGGTGGTCACGCTGGGCAAGGCGCTCCTGTTCCCGGGGGCCATCGAGGCGCTGGGCGACCTCGGCCACGGCCTGACGACCGAAGTGTGGTGGAGCCCGTCCCACCCGTTCACCTCGTCGTTGACCAAGCAGAGTGCCAAGGCCCTGGCGGAGGCCTACGAGACCGGTGCCAAGAAGCAGTGGACGCAGCCGATCGGCTTCGCCCATGCCCTGTTCGAAGTCGCCGCCGACGCGCTCAAGCGCGCGAAATCGCTGAAGGCGGGTGATGTGCGAGATGCCGTGGCCGCCACCACCATCAGCACCGTGGTCGGCCCCGTGAAGTGGGGCGGCGCCGGCCCGATGAAGAACGTCAGCAAGACGCCGCTGGTGCTGGGTCAGTGGGTCAAGGGCACGAAGAACAAGGTGGACCTCGTGATCGTCAACAACGAGGCTGCGCCGAACATCCCCACCGGCGGCACCCTCAAGCTGATCTGAGCAACCGGAAGACCGTCATGCCACTGCTCGTGCTGCACGACGTCAGCAAGTCATACGGCGCCTTGAAGGTGACCGACAAGATCTCGCTGGCGGTCAACGAGGGTGAAACGCTGGGCATTCTGGGACCCAACGGCGCCGGAAAGACAACGCTGTTCAACCTGATTTCCGGGGACGTTCGGGCCGACCAGGGGCGGGTTGAGTATGGGGGCCGCGATGTCACCACGCTCAAACCTCACCAGCGATGTCACTCGGGCATCGGGCGCAGCTACCAGGTGCCGCAGCCGTTCGGCAACATGACGGTGTTCGAGAACCTCGTGACTGCTGCCTGCTTTGGCGCGCAGGAGTCCGAGCGCGAGGCCTGGGCAACCGCCCACGAGGTGCTGCAGCAGACCGGCTTGCTTGCCCAGGCCAATCGTCCGGCCGGAGGCCTGACCCTGCTCAACCGCAAACGGCTCGAACTGGCTCGCGCGCTGGCAACCCGCCCGAAGCTGCTGCTGCTTGACGAGATCGCGGGCGGGCTGACCGAGCACGAGGCCAATGAACTGGTCGATGAACTACGGCGCATCAAGGCCCGAGGGGTGACGATGATCTGGATCGAGCACGTGGTTCACGCGCTCTTTTCGATCGCCGACCGCCTGTTCGTCATCAACTTCGGCCAACAGCTGGCCGAAGGCGAGCCACGCGCAGTGATGAACGACCCGCAGGTGCGTCGCGTCTACATGGGGATGGAGGCATGAGCATCGTCACGACTCACGGCCTCCAGGCCTTCTATGGCGATGCGCAGGCCCTCTTCGGCATCGACTTCCGGCTGGATGAAGGCGAACTGGTCGCGGTGATCGGCGCCAACGGCGCCGGCAAGAGCACCTTCCTGAAAAGCCTGACGGGTCTGGTGAAAGTCCCGGGCGACGCAGTTCGCTTCGACGGCCGTCCGATCGGAGGAATGCCGCCTGGCCAGATCGTCAAGCTGGGGTTGGCCATGGTCCCGGAGGGCAGGCGTCTCTTTCCTTCGCTGAGCGTGGAAGAAAACCTGCTCATGGGCGCATTTGCCGGTCGCAAGGGGCCCTGGACGCTCGAACGCCTCTACAGGATGTTTCCGATCCTGGAGCAGAAGAAGCGCAATCCGGGGACGGCGTTGTCGGGCGGCCAACAGCAGATGGTCGCCATCGGCCGTGCACTGATGGGCAACCCGCGCGTCCTCCTGTGCGACGAACTGAGCCTGGGCCTGGCGCCGATCGTGATCAAGGAGATCTACGACGCGATGCCGACCATCACGGGTGAGGGCATGAGCGTGATCATCGTCGAGCAGGATGTGATGGTGGCGCAGCGTGTGTCCCGGCGCATCTACTGCTTCCAGGAAGGACGGGTGTCGCTCGAAGGGGCGAGCAACGCCCTGTCGCGCGAACAGATCTCGCAGGCCTACTTCGGGCTGGAAGCGCCTGCGGCCGAAGGGGCACACGCATGATCGAGATCATTGTGCAAGGTCTGCTCCTCGGCGGGCTCTACTGTCTCTTTGCACTGGGCTTGTCGCTGATGTTCGGCGTGATGCGCCTGACCAACACGGCGCAGGGCGACTTCATCATCCTGACGGCCTTCGGCGCCATCGCTGCGACGTCGGCACTTGCCTGGTCGCCGTTCAGCGTGACCCTGCTGATGCTGCCGCTGTCCTTCGCGTTTGGCTACGCCGTGCAGCGTTGGGTGCTGAATGGCACGCTGGGCAAGGACCCTCTGCCGTCGCTCGTGGTGACCTTCGGCCTCTCGATCGTCATCCAGAACGCACTGCTGGAGATGTTCTCTGCCGATCCTCGATCGCTGGATTCCGGCGGGCTCAACCTGCAGAGCCTGCAACTCGGCGAGAGCCTGTCCATCGGCACGCTGCCCTTGTTGATCTTTGCCGTGGCCGTTGCGTCCACGCTGGGACTTCAGCAGTTGTTCCAGCGAACCTCTCTGGGTCGCGCTTTCCGGGCTGTGTCCGATGATCGGGAGATCGCCGAGCTGATGGGCCTCGACTCGCGCAAGGTCTACGCGCTGGCGACGGGCATTGCCTTCCTTGTCATCGCGATGGCCGGTCTGTTCCAGGCGCTGAGAACCACGGTGTCGCCGGCCGACGGCCCCTTGCTTCTGCTGTTTGCCTTCGAGGCCGTGATCATCGGTGGGATGGGCTCGTTCTGGGGCACCTTCGTCGGTGCCATGGTGCTGGGCCTGACTCAGCAGATCGGCTTCCGCATCGACCCCGGCTGGGGCATCTGGTTCGGTCACCTGATGTTCCTCGCGGTCCTGCTGGTCCGTCCGCAGGGTTTGTTTCCGAAGACGCGAGGTTGAGATGCAGACCAAGAGCATGAGCCCTGACGTGGTTCGTTCGACCGCGACGAGCCACGCGGCGCTGGTGGTGAGCGGTGCACTGGTGGTGGTCGCTGCCAGCATGCCGTTCTGGGCGGAATCGAGCTGGATGCGTGAGTTCGTCGAGATCGCCTGCTACTTCATCTTCGCGATGATGTGGAACCTGCTGGCCGGTTATGGCGGCATGGTCAGCATCGGACAGCAGGCCTTCTTCGGCTTCGGCGGCTATGTGATGCTCATCCTGGGCAATTTCGTCGGCCTGAACCCGTTCCTTGCCATACCGCTGGCCGCACTCGCCACGGGCTTGGTGGCCGTGCCGGTCTCTCGAGTGGCCTTCCGCTTGCAGGGTGGCTACTTTGCGATCGGGACCTGGGTCATCTCCGAGGTCTTCCGCCTCAGCTTTGCCAATGCCACGTTCGTGGGCGGTGGATCAGGCACCAGCCTCACCGCACTTCGGGGCATCGACAAGGCCACTCGTGAAAGCGTGACCTTCTGGACGGCGCTGGTGTGTGTCGTCGCGTCCGTCGCACTGGTGTACCTGTTCCTTCGCAGCAAGCAGGGGCTTGCGCTCCTCGCCATCCGCGACAACGAGGTGGCGGCCGAAACCCAAGGCATCCCGGTGCAGCGCATGAAGCTCGCGGTCTACGTCGTGGCGGCGCTGGGCGCGGGTCTCGCGGGAGCGCTGTACTTCGTCGGCAACCTGCGCATCAGTCCGGATGCCGCCTTCAGTGTCAACTGGACGGCGTTTGCGATCTTCATGGTCGTGATCGGTGGCATCGGCCGCATCGAGGGCCCGATCGTCGGCGCGCTGATCTTCTGGGCCTTGAACAAGCTGTTCAGCGACTACGGCACCTGGTACCTGCTGGGTCTGGGGCTGCTCGCCATCGTGGTGACGATCTTCTTCAAGCAAGGACTCTGGGGCTGGGCTCAGCAGCGGTGGGGCTGGACGCTGTTTCCCACGTCGCGGCACCTCAAGGTAACCCCGTGATGGAAATTGTCCATGTCGTCAGCTGGCGCCTCAACGGCACGTCGGCCACGGAGCGACGTCGGCAGGCCGACACCATCGTTGCCGCCGTCGAGGTGACCCGAGGGCTGGTGCCCGGCCTGGCGTCCCTCGACGTCGGACGCAATGTCATCGATGCCAGCGATGCCTGGGACGTCGGAGCCGTGATGGTCTTCCAAAGCCGTGCGGCTCTGGATGCCTATCAGACGCATCCTGCGCATCTGGCTCTCAAGGCCGTCGTCGCGCCGCTTCGCAGTGCCCGCAGCCAGTTGGATTTCGAACGCGCCAGTCCGGTGATCGGCACCCAGGCGCCAGGAGGTGAAACATGAGTGCAGCCGGTTCAGACACGCTGGTCCAACAGGTCGTCGAACGCTTCGGAGACACCCCTGACCCGCGCCTGCGCGAGATCCTGGGGTCGCTGGTGCGCCACCTGCATGGCTTCATCCGCGAGACTCGCTTGACCGAGCAGGAGTGGATCAAGGGCATCGCGTTCCTGACGGCCGTGGGCCAGAAGTGCGACGACCGGCGGCAGGAGTTCATTCTGCTCAGCGATGTGCTCGGCGCCTCGATGCAAGTGGTGGCGGTGCAGAGCGAACGGCCGACGGGATGCACCGAGTCCACGGTGTTCGGCCCCTTCCACGTCGAAGGTGCACCGCAGGTGCCGAACGGCGGTGACGTTGCCAGTGGGGCGCACGGCACCCCGTGCCTCGTGCGCGGCACGGTTTGCGCGGCAAACGGTCAGGAAGTGGCTGGCGCCACCGTCGATGTTTGGCAGTCGGACGACGACGGGCTGTATGACGTCCAGCGGCCGGAGTTGCAGCGTGCGCAGGGCCGCGGCGTGCTGACGACCGACGCGCATGGCGCCTTCTGGTTCCGCTCCGTGGTGCCGGTGCCCTATCCGATTCCGACGGACGGGCCGGTCGGTGATTTGCTGCGAACGACCCGCCGTTCACCCTGGCGCCCGGCGCACCTGCACTTCCGCATTCAGGCACCGGGCTACGAGACCCTGATCACGCACGTCTTCCGCACCGGCGATCCGCACCTGGCCTCCGATCCCGTCTTCGGCGTTCGTCCATCGCTGGTGGCGGACTGGCCGGCGACCGGCGAAGGTCAGCACGAACTGCAGTTCGACTTCGTGCTCCATCGCACCTCCTGAAAATCATTCCACCTGCACCACCATGATCGACAAGATTGCTTCTTCCGTGGCCGATGCCCTGGCTGGAACGGCTGACGGGGCCACCATCCTGATCGGGGGGTTCGGCACGGCCGGGATCCCGAACGAGCTGATCGATGGGCTCATCGATCAGGGCGCTCGCGAACTCACCGTCGTGAACAACAACGCCGGAAACGGCGATGCGGGCCTTGCTCGCCTGTTGAAGACGGGCCGGGTGCGCAAGATCGTCTGCAGCTTCCCGCGGCAGGCCGACTCGCATGTGTTCGACGGCCTCTTCCGCGCCGGGAGCATCGAGCTTGAACTCGTGCCGCAGGGCAACCTCGCGGAGCGCCTTCGCGCGGCGGGTGCCGGCATTGGTGCCTTCTTCACGCCCACCGGCTTCGGGACCGAGTTGGCTGCCGGCAAGGAAACGAGACAGATCAATGGCCGATCCTACGTACTCGAAATGCCGATCCACGGCGATCTGGCGTTGATCAAGGCCGAGACGGGTGACCGATGGGGCAATCTCGTCTACCGGAAGGCGGCGCGCAACTTCGGGCCCGTGATGGCCACGGCGGCGCGGCGGACCGTGGCCACAGTGCATGAGATTGTCGAGTTGGGTGCGCTGGATCCGGAGGCGATCGTGACGCCGGGCATCCATGTGACTCATGTGGTCCGCGTTGACCGCGTTGCAACGCAAGCCGGCGGCTTCAAGCAGGCCGCCTGAAAGGAACCGACATGAGCAGCAACTACACACGCCGCAGCAAGGATGCACTTGCACGCCGCGTCGCCCAGGACATCCACGACGGCGCCTACGTCAATCTCGGCATCGGCATGCCCACGCTGGTCGCCAACCACATCCCCGTGGGCATGGAGGTCGTGCTCCACAGCGAGAACGGCATCCTTGGCATGGGGCCGGCTCCGGCGCAAGGCGATGAAGACTATGACCTCATCAATGCCGGCAAGCAACCCGTGACGCTGCTTGCAGGTGGAGCGTACTTCCACCACGCCGACAGCTTCGCCATGATGCGCGGAGGCCACCTCGACATCTGTGTGCTGGGCGCATTTCAGGTTTCTGCCACCGGTGACTTGGCCAACTGGAGCACTGGCGAAGCCGGGGCCATTCCTGCCGTCGGTGGAGCCATGGACCTGGCCATCGGCGCGAAGCAGACCTGGGTGATGATGGATCTGCTGACCAAGCAGGGCCAGAGCAAGATCGTCGAACGCTGCAGCTACCCGCTGACCGGCATCGGCTGCGTCAAGCGCATCTATTCCGATCTGTGCACGCTGGCATGCACCTCGCAAGGCCTGGTTCTCATCGATCTCGTTGAAGGCCTTTCGATGACCGAACTCGAGTCGCTGATCGGCCTGCCCATCGCCAAACCCACCCACGCGTGATCCGATGACTCAAGCCTTCATCTGTGATGCCGTCCGGACGCCGTTCGGGCGGTACGGTGGTGCGTTGTCCTCGGTTCGGGCGGACGATCTGGGGGCGGTGCCGCTCAGGGCGCTCGTGGCGCGGAACGCCAAGGTCGATTGGCATGCTGTGGCCGACGTGATCTTCGGTTGTGCCAATCAGGCCGGTGAAGACAACCGCAATGTGGCCCGCATGTCTGCACTGCTGGCCGGGCTGCCGATCGAGGTACCCGGGTCGACAGTCAATCGTCTCTGCGGCTCCGGGATGGACGCCGTCGGCACGGCTGCACGGGCCATTCGGTCCGGTGAGGCGGATGTGATGATTGCCGGTGGCGTCGAGAGCATGAGCCGGGCGCCCTTCGTGATGCCGAAGGCCGAATCGGCCTTCAGCCGCAGCAATGCGGTCTATGACACGACGATCGGTTGGCGCTTCGTCAACCGGGCGATGAAGGAAATGTATGGCGTCGACTCGATGCCGGAAACGGCAGAGAACGTGGCCGCTGATTTCCGTATCGAACGCGACGCTCAGGATCGGATGGCCTTGGCCAGTCAACTCAAGGCAGTCGCCGCACAGAAGGCGGGCTTCTTCGATGCCGAGATCACGCCCGTTTCGATTGCTCAGAAGAAGGGCGAACCGATTGTTGTCGCCAAGGATGAGCATCCGCGCGAAACCAGCCTGGATGCGCTGGCGAGGCTCAAGGGGGTGGTGCGCCCCGACGGAACCGTGACCGCCGGGAACGCCTCAGGGGTCAACGATGGCGCCTGCGCGCTCTTGCTTGCCAGCGAGTCGGCCGCTGCAAGGCATGGCCTGACGCCACGCGCGCGCGTGGTCGGAATGGCGACGGCGGGTGTTCCGCCCCGAATCATGGGTTTCGGTCCCGCGCCAGCAACCCGCAAGGTCCTGCAACTGACCGGCTTGACGCTCGATCAGATCGACGTCATCGAGCTGAACGAGGCCTTCGCTTCGCAGGGGCTCGCCGTTCTGAGGGATCTTGGATTGCAAGACGACGATCCTCGAGTGAACCCGAACGGTGGTGCCATCGCGCTCGGCCACCCGTTGGGCGCCAGCGGTGCGCGGTTGGTCACGACGGCGGTCAATCAACTGCACCGCTCGGGGGGGCGCTTTGCGCTTTGCACGATGTGCATCGGAGTTGGGCAGGGAATTGCCGTCGTGTTGGAGCGTGCCTAGAGCCAGAGGAGTGCATGGGCAAATGAGCAAGCAGCTTCAGGTCCTGTACGACGAGCATCGCTCCCTGCAGTTGCCGGTAGCGCTGCAGGTCGGCCTGGATCGTGATCAAGCGCCACATCGCCTCGATCTGCGCACGTAAGCTGGCTTCGGCGATGGCCGCGACGACCAGGTTCGAGCTCAAGGTCAGGTGGGTCGCCTCAACGTTCCGGCGTTGGCTGTCTTCCTGTGCCGGCAGCGATTCGACTTGGCCCCGGTTCAGGCCGAACAGAGCCGCCAAGGTCTGCGACGCGGCGAGCCCGCGGGCGCGCCGCAAGTAGAAGGGGCCCGCGCAGCCGGCTCTGCCAAACGACAAGTTTTTCGCAGTTCCGAGGGACCTTACAGACGGTTGCCCTGGCACTGCCCAGGCCACCGCCCGGTTGCGACCTATGCTGTCCAGCAGCCGGCTTCCTCCCTCGAATCTCGCGCGTTAGACGCGAACGCATTGAGAGATGGAGTTGCCGGTTGGCGCGGGATCGGACGGCCACGTCGAACGAGGTGGCAAGTGGCACGCCACGTCCATCCAGAACGCATGTTCAGCCGGGTTCAGACGGCTGGAGCCATGCGCTCCCGAATTTGAACGATTGGCACAACGAACAAGGATCGCCTCATCATGAAGTTCAGCCTGAAGCTTGCCCCACAGGTCCTTCTCCTGGAACCGTCAGACGTGGGTGGCCCGCGACAAGGCCTGACTTCGCGCCGTCACTTCATCCTGGGCTTGGGTTCGATAGGCCTCGCGGGGTGCGGCGGCCCGAGCAGTGGCACGGGCGCCGGCGACGGCGGCCCGGGTTCTCCGGGGGGCTCCACGCCGCCCGAAGGATTCGTCCATCCCGGCTTGCTGCACACCGAGGCCGACTTCGATCGCATGAAGGCGAAGGTGGCGGCCAAGGAGGCGCCGTGGATCGACGGCTGGGAGGTACTGCAGGCGAGCGCCTATGCCAACCCGGACTGGAAGCCCGAGCCCCGGCCGATCATCTACGCCCATCAGCCGGGCTTCAGCGACAACGCCCAATACCTGCAATGGGACGTCACGGCGGCCTACCAGAACGCATTGGTCTGGAAGATCACCGGCGACACCGCCGCGGCCGACTGCGCAGTGCGCATCATGAATGCCTGGTCATCCACGCTCACCGAAATCGCCGTCCAGAACGGCGCCTACGACGGGTACCTCGTCGCGGGCCTTCAAGGCTACCAGTTCGCCAACGTGGGGGAACTGATGCGCGGCTACGCCGGCCTGAGCGCCACGGACTTCACTGCCTTCCAGGCCATGATGCTCAACGTGTTCCAGCCCATGAACGGCGGTGGGGTCGGCGATACGCCCTGGGCGATCAACGACTCGGTGTCCGTTTTCTCCAATTGGGGCCTGTGCGCCATGGCGGCATCGCTGGCAACCGGGGTTCTTTGCGACAACCAGAAGATCGTCGATGCCGTGATCGACTATTTCAAGTCCGGCTTGGGCAATGGCGCCATCAACATGATGACCTACTACCTGCATCCCGGCTTCATGGGCCAGACGCAGGAGTCCGGACGCGACCAGGGCCACAACTCGCTCAGCGTGGCCCTGGCGAGCCTGCTGTGCGAAATGGCCTGGAACCAGGGCATCGACCTCTACGGGTATGACAACAACCGCGTGCTGTCGGCGTGCGAATACGTGGCCAAGGGCAATCTCATCGAGAGCGGATCCAACTTCTACGAGGTACCGTTCGTCACTTATCAAAACACCACCGGGTTCGCCACCGGCGGCCAGGGAGCGGCCCGCGCTGCATGGGCGCAGATCTACAACCACTACGTGAACAGGCGAGGGCTTGCCGCGCCGTTTTCCGAGATGTTCGCGAAGAAGGTCGCTCCCGAACCCGGGCCCGCCTTCCGGGCAGGCGGGGGCGCCCAGGATCAGCCGGGTCTCGGCACGTTGACCTTCAGCCGCGACCCGATCGCCGCCGGCTCGCCACCCAGCGGGCTGGTCGCGCTGACCAGCGGCAGCGACATCGTGCTGTCCTGGTGGGGTACCGCCTATGCCAGCAGCTACACGGTCAAGCGGGCGACCCAAGCGGGCGGCCCGTACACCGTCGTGGCAACCGGCATCTCGGAACTGCGCACCTGGACGGACGCCAGCCCCGCCCCGGGCATTTACTACTACGTGGTGACCGCGCAGACGCCCTCCGGCGAGTCGGCCCGCTCGAACGAGGCCATGGGCATGGCGGGCACGTACCTGCAGGCTCGTTGGCCCTTCGACGAAGGCCAGGGTACGTCGGCACGCGACGGCAACAGCAACGGCAACAGGGTCCAGCTGATCGGCGGCGCCGGATGGGGAACGGGTCGCTCGGGAGGGAGCGCATTGCAGCTGGCTGGAGGTGGCGCCTGTGCCGCGCTGCCGGCCGATATCCTGTCCGACGTGGCCGACTTCAGCATCACGGCCTGGGTCAATTGGACTGGCGGCCAGACGTGGGAGCGCATCTTCGACCTCGGTGCCGACCGCAACCACTACATGTTTCTCACGCCTCGCGGAGGCAATGGTGTCGTCCGCTTCGAGTGCACGCTGACCCAAAACGGCCCGTTCTTTCGCATCGATGGCCGTCAGGAGCTTCCCCGCGGCCAATGGACGCATGTCGCCGTCACGCTGTCCGGGACGACGCTCACGCTCTTCGTCAACGGAGTCGCGGTGGGCAGCAACGGCGATGTGTTCATCAACCCATTCCAGCTGCGCCACACGACGCAGAACTGGATCGGGAAGTCGCAGTGGCCGAACGATCCCACGTTCAACGGGCTCGTCCAGGACTTCAGGATCTATCGCGGCGCGCTGACGGCGTCGCAGGTGGCCGCCATGGCGGCGTCCTGACCGCCGCGAACCGGGACGGAGCACCGCCCCGGGGCATTGCCCCACAGGGTGCGGCATGGCACTGGTGGCCGCACCGGTCTGGTCATCGAGCTGCGCCAGTCGAGGTACGTCGACAACCTGGTCGAGCAGGACCACCGAGCAATCAAGCGGCGAACGCGGCCGATGATGGGGCGCACCGCGCAGTCGCGAGCGTTGGTCGCCGCTGTGGCGAACATTCGAGAAGGCGCTGGACGGCGCTTCGCAGCGCTACGCCCTGACCGTCCTGAAGATCCACCGGCCTGCGCCTGCGCTTGGCGCACGCAGCTGCCGATAAAGGGCATCGATCCGTCGCACCAAGGCACCCACGTGCGCTGCGACAAGCCGAGGCGCTGAGTGACAGCTTGTCAGAGTGATCGTCCTGCAGCGCGGCTAGCGTCCTTCGAAGGCCAAGACTGGCCTCTGCTTGCCGGCCTTCAGCGCCTCCACCGCAGAATGCAGGCCACGCTCGACGTCGCGTGTCTCGAACAGGGGCATCGCGATGTCGAGCATCGCCTGGTCGGCCGAGGCCGCGCCGCCCAGCGCCCAGGCGCGCAGGCGCGCAGCAGCGCCTTGTGGGCAGCGTACGCACGGGTTGGGCCTTGCGCCACTTGCAGAACCGGCAGCGAAGCTCGCGCACGTCGGCGCCCGGCCACGCCATGATGTCTCCCCCCAGGCAGAAGTCTTCCCCTTCGGCGTGCACCAGGACGGCGCGTGTCTGACCGCGCTCGATCGCGGTGACAGCCGCGTCCAGCTCTTCGATCATCTGGTCGTCCAGGCGATTCTGTGGCGGCCGGTCGAGGGTGATGGTGGCGACGTGGCTGTCGATCGAGACGGTGAGGTGGGACATGGGAGATTTCCTTGATCTGGCGGCCGGTCAGGCCAGCTGCTGCTCGAACCACTCGATCGCGGCCGTGCTCGCCGCGTCGAACTTGGACAGGTACGGTGCAAAGTGGCCGCCCTCGATCGTCACCAGCCGCTTCGGCTGCAGCGCTTTCTCGTAGGCGGCGAGTTCGAGGTCGGTCAGGGTGATCGTGTCGTGCGTTGCCACGACCATGAGCAGAGGCGTGGGTGCAGCGGCCTGCCAGGCGGCCGCACCGTCCAGGAAGCCATGAATGAAGACAAGGGCAGGGCCTTGCGGCCGATGGACCGCCGCCATGGAGATCTCCGGGTCAGAGGGAAGAAGCGGTCAGCGCGTCGCGCCCGAGGTGGACCATTCCGTGGAATCGACTTCCGACGGGAACTCGAAGGCGGAGCGGTTCAGCGCATGCGCCTGCGGCAGCGTGGCCATGTTGACGACGAACTCGCCGGTGTCGCGGATGTTGACGAAGGTGTCTTTCAACGTCGTGCCGTCCGAGCGGGGCTGCAGCGACAGCGACACCATCGGCGGCTTGCGTCCGACCGCCGTGAAGAACGAGATCGGCGCGAGGTTGGCGACGCCCCCCGTCGACTGGGTGCTCACCCAGGCGATCGCGCGAGGCAGGATCGAGCCGATGAGCAGCTTGTAGGCGGAAGCGGGGTTCAGCGTGGCGGAGTCGATGATCATGGCGGTGGCCTGGGTCAGCTGGTTCGGCGCGCGACCATGAGCCGGGCGGTGAGGGTCTGCACGACGTCGCCGCGCTGGTTGAAGGTGTTCGATCGCATCACGACCAAGCCCCGATCGGGCCGCGACCGCGAAGGCACCAGCTCCAGCACTTCGCTGTCCACTCGAAGCTGGTCGCCCGGGCGGGTGGGTGCCTTCCATTCGATGTGTCCGCCGGCTCCTATGATCCCGTTGGCCAAGCTCGGCCCGCTGGTGACCAACAGGCGCATCGTGATGGCGGCGGTGTGCCACCCGCTGGCGGCCAGGCCACCGAACGGCGTGCCGCGCGCCGCCGCATCGTCGAGGTGGAAGGGCTGCGGGTCGTACTCCGACGCGAAGCGCTGGATCTCGCAATCCGTCACCGTGTAGGTGCCGGTCGCGAAGGTGTCGCCGACACGCAGGTCGTCGAAGAAGAGAAGCTGCTGACCCATTCGCTTGTCCTTTGCGGTTGAGGGTTGCTGGCACGGTCGAGATCCGTGCGATGAACTCTAGGGACGACGAGTGCGACGAGTAAGCAGCGTCGCCTCAAAGCGCCTTTTCGCCTTCGACAAAAGTCCGCCGCCCCGCCGCGCGGATCGTTTCAGTCCCCGCAATTGCCATTTGGCGTGCAGCTGCTTTTTCCCGGGCGGCGCCGCTCCTAGATTGGCGGCAAAGCAAACCCCCAACCGGAGACGACCATGACGCACCTGAACAGCCCGTCGCAGAACGCCCAGTTCCACATTCGGTTCCGGTCGCTCTTCAACGAAGGACGCGCCCTGGCCTTTCCCTGCAACGCACAGGGCCAGGTCGATATCGACGGCCTGAGCGAACGCGGGCGGCACAACTACCTCTTCGCCCGGGCCATGGTCGGCCGCGAATTCGCGACGCCGAACGTCCGGCTGTCGTGATCCGGCACACGACCCCTCGACATCCCTCCTGCAGCAAAGGAAATTCCATGGACAAGCGTCTCCTCGTATTGGCCAGCGGCATGTTCGCGATTGGCACGGACAGCTTCGTCGTCGCGGGCGTTCTGGGCCAGGTCGCATCCTCGCTCGGCGTCAGCGTGGCCTTGGCCGGACAGATGGTCACGGTCTATGCGCTCGGCTATGCGCTGTTGTCGCCCGTCATCGCCGCGGCGGCCGCCCATTGGCCGCGCAAGCGCCTGCTGCTGGCTGGCCTGGTGATCTTCGTGATCGGCAATGTGATCACCGCCGTGGCCCCCAGCATCGGGCTGGTGCTTGCAAGCAGGTTGCTGGCCGCCCTGGGTGCTGCCATGTTCAGCCCGACCGCCACCGCGGCCGGCGCGTCGTTGGTGCCTCCGGAGCAGCGTGGTCGCGCGTTGGCCATCGTCGTCGCCGGCTTGTCCAGTGCCACCGCGCTTGGCGCGCCGCTGGGCACCTTCATCGGCGGCTGGCTCGACTGGCGCGCGACGATGTGGTTCGTGTCGGCCATCGGTGCGCTGGCCGCGGTGGGCGTGGCCTGGCGCCTGCCGCTGATCCCGACCCCGCCGGCCGTCAGCCTCGCCAAGCGCCTCGCGCCGCTGACCGACGCCCGGGTGCTGCTGACGCTGGCCACGACCTGGCTGGTGTACGCGGGCCTCTTCACTGTCTATACCTACATCGGTTCCAGCTTCGACCGCGCGACCGGCGGAGACGGACGGGTGCTGGCCGGACTGCTGCTGCTGTGGGGTGCGGCTGCCACGGTCGGCAACCTGGCCGCAGGCAAGCTGACCGACCGTTTCGGCAGCCGCTTCATCATCAACGCGTCAATCGCCGTCGCGGCGCTGGACTTTGCGTTGCTGCCCTGGAGCTCCGCGTCGCTCATCACCGCCGTGCCCGCGCTCATCGTCTGGGGCCTGTGCGGCTGGGGCCTGGTCGTGCCGCAGCAGCACCGCCTGATCAGCATCGCGCCGTCCGCGGCCCCGCTGCTGCTGGGGCTGAACTCGGCAGCGCTGTATGTCGGTGTCTCGATGTCGGGCGTCATCGGTGGGGCGGCCATCGCCCTGGTCGATCGCCATTCGCTGGGGCTGATCGGCGCCATCTTCATCGTCGTGGCGCTGTTCGTGGCCGAGCAAGCCCAGCGCCGCATCGTCCGGCCGCAACAGCTTGCGGGCAGCGCAAGCGCAGGCGCGGCTTGATCCGCTCTTCTCTCATCCCTCAACCCACAGGAAGGATCCCGATGACTCAACGATTCGACTACATGCAGGTCGCGCCTGCCGGCCTGAAGGGCTTCGGCAGTGTCCACGGCTACGTGGCGCAAAGCGGGCTGTCTCCGGCGCTGATCGAGCTCGTCTACTTGCGCGTGTCCCAGATCAACAACTGCGCCTACTGCCTCGGCTCGCACACGCGCGAGCTGCTGAAGCACGGGGAAGAGATCGAGAAACTGGCCCTGCTGCAAGCATGGGCGGAGGCAGGTGACCTCTTCGACGAACGCGAGCGCGCAGCGCTGGCCTGGGCCGAGACCGTCACGCGGGTGGCGCAGACCGGCGTGCCCGACGGAGACTACCAGGCGGCTCGCGATGCGTTCAACGAGCGCGAGTTGACGGATCTCACGATCGCGATCAGCCTCATGAATGCCTACAACCGCATGGCGATCAGCTTTCGCAAGACGCCGCAGGCCGGTGCCTGAGTCAACGGATGGAATGGGCCGGGGCCGGTGGATCGCCGGCCCCGGCCCTAGACCAGGTTGATCTCGGCCTCGATGTTGCCGCGCGTGGCTTTGGAATAGGGGCAGGTCTGGTGCGCGGTGTCGACCAGCTGGCGCGCGAGGCCGGCCTCGACTCCGGGCATCGAGACGTTCAGGCGGGCCTGCAGGTGGTAGCCGGTCGCTCTCTGGACGAGGTCGACCTCGGTATCTACTGCCAGGTCCTTCGGCAGCGGCACCTTCAGATCCTGCGCGGCCTTGCCGATCGCGCCGATGAAACAGGCAGACCATCCCGCCGCGAACAGCTGCTCGGGGTTGGTGCCTTGCCCGGGCGCGCCGGGGAACGTCAGTCGCACGTCGAGCCGGCCATCGGTGCTGCGCGGCGAGCCGTTGCGGCCCCCGATGGTGCGGGTCTTGCCCGTGTAGATGACTTGCTGGGACTGAGACATGTGAACTCTCCGAACGGTTGATTGAGTGAACAAAAGGCTCGCCGCGGTGAAGGCAGTGCCGTCGATCAATGTAGGTATCGGTCTCCGCCCGAAAAAGAGCGGTCCGCCGCAAATGCTTGTTGCGGGGAATGGAAAGCCGCCTGGCGGCCGGGAGCAGCCTCGGCCGAAGGTGAAGCCGTAGGCTTGCACGCCGGCGCCGAGGCTCGAGGAACTCGATCTCGAACAGCGCCGCGTCTCGGGGCACTCGACGACGCACGAGCTGAACTGGCGCTACGCATCCATGCCCTTGGCCTTGCGCGCTGTTTGGGGGCGAAGGGCCGGATCCACCTTTGCGGGGCCTTCTTTTTCCGAGCGGGCATGCCCTCCAGAGACACCGGCTGCGCGATCGGCCCCATCTCCGGTGGTTGCTTCACGGCCATCGTCGCGCCGGATGGGCGCCGATCGGCGAGCCGTTGCGCATCGGTGAGGACGAGGTGATCGCGGACCTCGATTTCGCGCTCATCGACCGACGCAAGCAGATGATGGATTCGCGCGGCCACTACAGCCGGCCCGAGCTGCTGAGCCTTCTGATCGACCGCACGCCGGCGATCCACCTCCACGACGTCCCCTCTCGATCCATCTCGCTCATGCGCTCGGCGCACAAAGCCTAGTCATGCACACCTCCATCCCCTCGTTCAGCAAACGCCTCGTGGCGTGGGCCAGCGCCGCGGTGCTCGGCGCCGCACTCGCCGCCACGAACGCCAACGCAGCCGAGAGCAACGCGGCGGCTGCGAGAACCGAACTGACTGCACCTGCAGCGCTCGAGCATGGAGACATCGTCGTCAACGGCGTTCGGCTGCACCACATCGCCGAAGGCCAGGGCGAGCCGGTGCTGTTGCTGCACGGCTGGCCGCAGAGTGCCTTCGCATGGCGCCATGTGCGACCGCTTCTGGTGAAGTCGGGCCGGCGTGTCTATGCCGTCGAGTACCGCGTCCCTGGCCCCGTCGGTCAGGCGTGCTGCCGGTCCGCCAGCAGCACGGCGCGTCGCAGGCGATCGATGCCGCGGTCGCGCACCCCCAGCCGCTCTAGGGCGAGCAGCGTCGCATCGAAATACTCCCTGGAGCTTCCCAACTGACCGCGCCCGGTGCGGATGAGGTCCACGACCGTGGGCATCGGCTGCTGGCCGATGTAGCGGTCGATGCCGCGGTTGGCCACGAAGGTGAGCGCGGCTAAGCTGGCCCCTCCCGCACGCACGCGCACCCAGCGCGCGTTGTAGGAGCCGGCCAGCATCTCCCGGCGCCAGAGCAGGCGGGACTCCACCTCGACCTTGTCCGCAGCGATGCGAAAGAGCACCCCTTGGCAGGCTCCGCCGCGGTCCAGCGCCAGCATCACGCCCGGCGCCTCGGCGCATCCACGGCCGATGAGCAGCCGAAGGCAGAAGCGCCGGTGCCAGCCGTGGAGGCAGCCCCGTCGCACGTCCGCGGCGTCCATCGCCGGATTCCACATCAGCGATCCGTATCCGAAGACGTGAAGGTCATCGCCCGGTGCGTGATGGCGCAGGGCTTCCGCGCGGGTGCTTTCCAGCTCACCGTCGCTGCGCAGGCGCACGCCCGGAGGCGGGTTGGCGCGCCAGGCTTCCAGCAGGCTCCCCTCGGCCAGGCGGCGCCGTGTTCCTTCGTAGTCGCCGGCGGTCATCGGCAGATCCAGGCAAGGCGTGGCCATGGTCAGTGGGCTCCGCCGGCATCCACCGGTGCCGCACTGCGCGAGGGCCGCGTGCACCAGACCACGGCGATCAGCGCCGCGAAGAGCACCGCGGAGCCGAGGAACATGTCCTCGGCCGCGCGGGTGAACGCCTGCTGGTCGATGAACCGGTTCAGCAGCGCCGCCGCGTGCCGGGGGTCGAGGCCGAGCGCCCCCAGCGCGGCGAGGCCCTGCGTTGCATCGGGGCTGGCGCGGGTGAGGAACTCCGCGGCACCCTGGATGAAGGTGGTCATGGCGATGGCTCCGAGGCGGTGGGCTTGAATGGCAGGGTCAGGCGGAGGCATGGCCGCCGCCGAGGGCGTGGCCCAGCAGGGCTTGCGAGTCGAGCGCGCGCCTTCAGGTCGCAGTCGGGAGAGGACGTTCGATTCGGCCATCGCGATGGCGAGGATCAGGGTGACATGGGTGATGAACCGACCGGACCTTTTCATGGGTGCTGCACCTTGAATGCGAGTGCAGCCACTCTAGGAATCGGCCGCAGTGCGAAAAAGAGCCTGCAGGCCAATACGTCTTTGGCGCGCCGACAAAGATCGCCACCATCGTTGGCGGGTGAACTGCAAAAAGTCATTTGCGCTCGGTCCGCTTTCTCGTTCGACACCCGGTCCATAGAGTTCGCTCCATCAGTGGGACGGCGATCCCAAGGCCACCGTCGCGCTCACCGGTGGTCGCCCTGTTGCTGTTTAATTCCCCAACTCGCCCGAAGACGGAGCTCCCACATGGACCGCATTGCCGCGATGAACGCCTTTGTCCGGGTCGTCGAAGCAGGCTCGTTCACCAAGGCGGCCGACACGCTGGACCTGCCGAACGCGACGGTCACGCGCCTGATCCAGGGCCTCGAGCAGGACCTGAAGGTGCGTCTGCTGCACAGGACGACTCGCTCGGTCACCGTCACGCCGGAGGGCGCGACGTACTACGAGCGCGTCGTGCGCTTGCTCGCCGACCTGGCGGACATCGAATCCACCACCACGCTGACCCAGGGCAAACCGTCAGGGCGGGTGCGAGTCGAAGCGCCGGCGGCGATCGGGACGAGTGTCATCGTCCCGGCGCTGGGCGAGTTCTACCGCAACTATCCCGATGTCCAGGTCGACCTGGGCATCGGCAACCGGCGATCGGACCTGGTGGCCGAAGGGGTCGACTGCGCGATACGCGCCGGCGAGATCAACGAGCAGCTCATCGTCGCGCGTCGGATCGGGGCGTTCCGCTTCACGACCTGCGCCGCGCCGGCGTTGCTCGATGCCCAAGGGGCGCCGCAGACGCCTGCGGACCTCGACCGATGGCCGACAATCGGGTTGATTTCGGCTCGCACGGGCCGCCCGCTACCGTTTCGCTATGTCGAAGGGGAAAGCACCTCCACCTCCGACCTGTCGCTCGGCCACAAGCTCATCCTGAGCGATACCAACTCCTACGTTGCCGCCGGCTTGGCGGGCCTTGGAATCATCCAGGCGCCGTCCTACGCCGTGCACGAGGCCATCCAGCAGGGGCGGCTCGTGGCCCTGCTGAAGGACTGGAGGGCGCCGACCATCCCGGTGAATGTGCTGTATGCCCCGAATCGCTATCTGAGCGCCAAGGTCAGGGTCTTCATCGATTGGGCGGTGGAGCTCTTCGCGAGCAACCCGTGCCTGCGCAGCGGTTGAGGGCCATTGGCGTGACCCTCGAGCGTGACCGTGGGCGGCCGGTGGCGGGCTCGGTCGGCGGGCGCGACCATCGCACACGCCATTGGACGCGCCATCGGTCCTCCGGTGCGCCCGATGCCCGGCTGGGCGTTTGCGGCGTGGAGGATCGGGATGGCCACTACGAAGGCGATGGCCGCTGCGGTTCGCAAGGCTTGCATGGTGCGTTCCTTCGTCGGCTCTCAGCGAACCACGGGCTGCGAAGCCGGCTGAGCGACCGACATCGCCTCGCCGCGCTCGTGGTCGATCTGCTGCACGCGTCGGGCGAACTCCGCAGAGGCGCGCATGGCGTCGTAGCGGGCGACGGCGGCGTTGGACCGGGCGCTGAAGGCCCCGGGCTCGTCGCGGTTGTCCAGCTCGGCCAGGGCGGAGCGAGGCCAGACCTCGAGCTTCGCGATCACCTCGGCGCGGCTGCGTGACGTGACGCTGTAGGCGTTGGCGCCATCAAACTGGCCCCGGGAGTCATTGCCGTGGTCCTTGGCGATGGCGAGGGAGGTGCCCGCGAAGAGCAGGGCGGCGATGGCGATCAGCTTGATCTTCATGACTCGTTGCTTTGCGGTGAAGTTGCAGGGGAGAGCGGGATGGGGGCCGCTTCAGGGAGCACCCCGTGCCGCGACGCACCGCTGCGTCACATTGTCAGCACGGCGCGGACCTCTTCGGCTGTCTGCTTGGGCCGCTGCAGGTGGGGGTAGTGGCCCAGGCCCGGCAGGACCCTGAACGCCGCCTGCGACTTCCGGGCGAACTCGGCGCCCATCTCCGGCTTGATGTAGAGGTCCTTCTCTCCCCAGACGACGCGGATGGGCGTCCTGAGCCGGCTGATGTTCGCTTCGAGCTCGTTCTGGTCGCGGGTGAACTGGGAGTAGTAGTGGTAGAAGGCGTCGGCCGAAGTCATGCTGCCCTGGTTCCAGCCCTTGAACATGTCGGCCTCGAGCTCGGCCGGGATGTCGAACTGCTCTTCCTTGGCGAGGCCGCGCCGGTAGGCGTTCTTCAGGATCTCTTCGCTCGTCTTGTTCATGTAGGCGCGCGTGGCTTCCGCCGACGCCTTCACCTTCAGGCTCTGCAGGCTGGGGTACATGTACTGGGGCCGGTCGAGCGGCGCGAAGTCGCCGACGACGATGGACTTGGCGATGCCCGGGTCGTCGAGCGCTGCGAGGAGGGCCGGCAGCGCGCCGATGTCGGTGGCGTAGATGACGAGCTTCGAGCGGTCGATGCCCGCGGCGCGGATGTACTGACTGAGAACCGAGGCGTAGTCCTTCGGCGCGTAGCCGAACTGCTCGGCCGGTGGCCGCGACGACAGACCGTAGCCCGGCCAGTCGAAAGCGTGGACCTCGTAGTCCTTGCCCAGGTCGAGCGAGATCTCCTTCCACGCGTAGGCCGTCTCGGGAAACCCGTGCAGGAACAGGACGACGCCCTTGGGGTGCGCCGGCCTCACCACCAGGTGGCGCAGCTGCATGCCCGAGCCGATGTCCACGAAGCCCGCCTTGGCCCCGGGGGGCACCGGGTCGCTGGGAAGCGAAGCGCAGCCTGGCAGCGCCAGCAGGCCCAGTGACACCGAGGCCGCGAGCAGCGCCCGCTTCGAGGCGTCGTGCAGGCAGGCAGAGACCGGATCGCGAACGAGAGGCGTCTTCATGAGGGCTCCTGGTGGATGGCGCGACATTGCGTTGGCGGCAATTTAGGCGTCGTCCATCGCAGGAGTAAGCGGTCCGGCCTCAAATGGTCTTTGCCGGTCTCGCAAAGATGGGCCTGACCGCCGATTGTGCTGAGCCTGTCCACGAGCGTGCTCGACCTGACTCGCTTGGCCACCGACAGCAACTCGCGAAAAGACAGCTCCTTGTCGACGAGAGCGCCGCTTGCCCTGACATGGATGGCTAAGCGAAGGTGTCGGCCATCAAAGCGCGGAACCAGGTCTGCATCTGGTCGAAGTTGTCGCGGCTCCAGCCGACGGAGGCACCTGTAGCATTTGCCACCGGCACCATCACCCTCGTGGACGGGTCGTACTGGAACACGGCCTCCAGCCAGGAGGCCTCCTTCATCGTGATGGTCGAGAAGCAGGCCGAGTTCGTCACCGGCGCGGGGTCGGCCGCGTAGCCACCGAATGAACGCACGATGGCATCGGCGCACACCTTGGCCTCCTGGTTGGCGATGTGGCCGGCCTTGGGTTGGGTGGTGGCGCTGGAGTCGCCGATGACGTGGATGCCCGCTGCCGCCGTGCTCTCGTAGCTCAGCACGTCCACCGCGGCAAATCTTCCCTCGGTGGCGTTGGCCAGCCCGGTCTCGCTGACGATGGGCGCGCAGCGCTGGCGCGGTATCAGGTTGATCACGTCGCCGTGAACGTTGCCCGTGGTGGTCTGCAGCGTCATCGTGGCGGCATCGGCCGACAGCACCTCCGTCTGGGTCCGGTACTCGATGACATCGGCGTGCAGGCCGAAGAAGGCCTGGCTGAAGTTGTCCTTCTCGGTCACGAAATCCGGGTTCGCGTCCAGCACCAGGAGCTTGGCCTGGGGCTTGTTCACCTTGAGCCAGTCGGCCAGCAGGCAGGCCCGCTCGTAGGGCCCGGGCGGGCATCGGTACGGAACCTTCGGTATGGTCAGCACCGCCACTGCGTTCGACGCCATGGACTGCAGTTGCTGCCTCAGCAACGTGGTCTGCGGGCCGGCCTTCCAGGCGTGCGGCATGGCGTTGGGGTCCGTGAGGCCCGGAACGGGGTCGAAGGCGATGCCGGGAGCCAGGACGATGCGATCGGCGCCCAGGACGGTGCCGCTGGCCAGTCGCACGCTGAGCGTGGCGGGGTCCACCGCGAGCACGTCGTCGATCACCACATTGACGCCATAGACCTGCTTCAACCGGGAATAGCTGTAGCGCAGGTCGGCGATCTGTCGCTGGCCGGTCAGCACCAGGCTGCTCATGATGCAGCTCGTGTAGCGTGGGACGCGCTCGATCAGTGTCACCGCGATACGGTCGCCCCAGAGGCGAAGGTACTTGGCCAGCGTCGCGCCGGCCATGCCGCCACCGATGACGATGACGTGCTTGCGCGGCCTGGCAGCGTTCGCGCCGGGCCAGGCGGCCATGCCGAGGGTGCCGGCTGCTGCCAGCAGCAACTCCCGGCGCTTGATGGACGTGTTGGTCATGGTGGGTCTTCCTCAGCGTGAGGTCTGCGGGCTCGACGGGCCGGCAACAGGGGTCTGTCGAACCTGGCCCTGCAGGGACAGCCACTGCGCCAGAAGCTGCAGTTGCTCGTCGGTGTAGCCGCGCGAGTGCTTGCTCATGATGTCCTCGCCTTCCTGGCCTGCCTGCATCTCCTTCATGTCCTCGTAGATCGAGCGAGCCGACTTCCCGGCCAGGGTGTCGAAGCCCGGCCCTGCACCATTGGTGCCGTGGCACTGGAAGCAGTTGGATGCGAGCAGGCGCCCGGGCGGTGGCGGTGCGGCCGCCGTAGCGATCGCGGTGGCCAGCATGGCGGCGAAGGCCAGGCTGTTCTTGAACGTTGCATGCACGGTGACTCTCCAACGCGGGCAACTTGCCCACGCATCAGCATCGCCGATGCCGATTAGCGGGGCCTTAAGGGCCGCCGACCGCGTCGCCAGAGATCAGCTTCGAACGCTAGCCCCGTTGCCGCCGGCTTCCATCGCCGGCTCTGCATGCGTCTCGAGAGCGACCGATGGCAACAGGCAGGCGCCGTTCAGATCGAACACACGCACATCCACCGTGATGCCGGCACGAACGCTCTGCGTCACGATGCAGAAGTCCTCGAACTGCTCCAGCACCCGCTCCAACGACTTCATCCCGCTGGCCACGCCGGCGAGGTGAAGGTCCACGCCGATGCGACCGATCCGAAGCCGGTTCTGTTCATTGCGCACCACCTAGACCTTGGCGAACGCGCGCAAGGGCTCGACATGGTTCTTGAACTTCCGCAGCGAGAACAGCAGGCTCGCGGCAAGGCAGTTGGCCACGGCCGTGCCCAGCAGCCGTGCCGGGTTGGGGCCGGCGTCGCGACCCAAGGGCGCGGGCTCGTCCGTGACCAGCGCCGGCAGCGCGGGGTTGTCGAAGCGGGCCTCGAAGCGATAGTCCGCCTGCTGCACGAGCTGGATGGTGAACCCGGCCTCGGTCATGGGTTCAGCGCCCGGATGCCGGGCACGTGCTCAGGCCGAGCAGGCTGTATGCAGGACAGAAGTGGAACAGTCCCGTGACCAGTGGAAGCACGCCCATGTAACCCCATGCTCCTACGGCATTCGTGGCCGCCAGGCCAATCAGGACCGCGCCGGCTGCTATGCGCAGCACGCGACCCACCGAACCCACGTTGTCAGCAGCCCGCCCGAACGCCGAGCTTGCGCAGGATGATCTCCAGCGGGCACCAGCGGGTGAGGGCGCTTTGCAGCAGGTTGGCGCCCACGAAGGCGGTGAGTGCCAGCCACCAGGCGTTGACGTACAGCGGGCTGCCCGGCACGCCGAGGGCGAGCGAGACGAGGATGAAGGTGCCTGCGAACAGGCGAACGATTTGCCACGAGGTCATGCGGGGGCTCCTTCAGGGTTTGAAATGGCGGGGGCGACCACTGGCGCGTGCCGGTAGGCCACGAAGTACAGCAGCGGGATCACCACCAGCGTCAGCACGGTGCTGACCAGGATCCCGAAGATCAGTGAGACGGCCAGGCCGTTGAAGATCGGGTCGTCGAGGATGAAGAAGGCGCCCAGCATCGCGGCCAGGCCGGTCAGAAGGATGGGTTGGGCCCGAGTGGCGGCCGAGTGAACCACCGCCTCCTTCAGCGCGACGCCTTGCGCGACCTGCAGCCTGATGAAGTCGACCAGCAGGATGGAGTTGCGCACGATGATGCCGGCCAGCGCGATCATGCCGATCATGCTCGTGGCGGTGAACTGTGCACCGAGCAGCGCGTGACCCGGCATCACGCCGACGATCGTCAGCGGGATCGGCGCCATGATGATCATCGGCGTGAGGTAGGAGCCGAACTGCGCCACCACCAGCAGGTAGATCAGGATCAGCCCCACCGCATAGGCGAGGCCCATGTCGCGGAAGGTCTCGTAGGTGATCTGCCATTCGCCGTCCCACTTGATGGCGTAGCCGCGCCAGGCGTCGTCGGGCTGGCGGATGAAGTATTCGCCGAGCGCGCCGCCATCCGGTGTCTTGAGGCCGCGCAGCTCGCCGCGCATGCCGAACAGGCCGTACAGCGGGCTGTCCAACGCGCCCGCCATGTCGGCGACGACGAAGTTCACCGGCAGCAGGTCCTTGTGATAGAGCGGCTGCTCGCGCAGGGTGTCGCTCACCGTCACCAGCTCGCGGATCGGGACCAGCTGCCCGGCAGCGCCGCGCACGGCCAGCTGCAGCAGCGTGTCAAGGTCGCCCTGGGCCGAGGCCGGCAACTGCAGCGTGGCGGCGGCCGGGTACTTGCTCGCGTCGTGCAGGTAGGCCGCGGCCTCACCCGCCAGGCCGGCGCGCAGCGTGCCCACGATCGCGCTCTGGGGCACGCCGAGCATCGCCGCCTTGCGCCTGTCCACCAGCAGCAGCTTCCTCGGCGCGGCCGAGATGCTGCTGTCGTCAGCATCGACGATGCCCGGCGTCTTCTCGAACACCGCGCGCACCGCCTTGGCGACCTGGCGGCGCCCCTCCGCTTCCGGCCCGTAGACCTCGGCGACGATCGGCGACAGCACCGGCGGGCCCGGCGGCACCTCCACCACCTTGACGTTGGCGCCGTAGCGCAGCCCGATCTTCTGCAAGGCGGGGCGCAGCCGCGTCGCGATCGCGTGGCTTTGCTCGCTGCGATCATGCTTGCCGACCAGGTTCACCTGCAGGTCGCCGACCTCGCCGCCCGAACGCAGGTAGTACTGCCGCACCAGGCCGTTGAAATTGATGGGGGCGGAGGTGCCCGCATAAGCCTGGTAGTCGGTTACTTCAGGTTGTCGCGCGAGGTAGGCGCCCAGCTCGCGCAGCACCGCGGCCGTCTGCTCGACGGGGGTGCCGGCCGGCATGTCGACGACCACCTGGAACTCGGACTTGTTGTCGAAGGGCAGCATCTTCAGCACCACCAGCCCGAAGACCGGAAGTGCCAGCGACAAAGCGATCAGGGCGGCGACGCCGCCGCCGAGCAGGGCACGGTTTCGAGCGCCGCGGCGCTCGTCGAGCAGCGGTCGAAAGGCGCGTTCGAACAACGGGCCGACCTTGGCCGCCAGACCCTTGGGCGTGGTGCCGTGATGGGCGTCCGGTGCGTGCTTCATCCACAGGCGCGCCAGCCAGGGCGTCACGACGAAAGCGATCGCCAGCGACAGCAGCATGCCCATGCTGGCGTTGATCGGGATCGGGCTCATGTAGGGCCCCATCAGCCCGGAGACGAAGGCCATCGGCAGCAGCGCGGCGATGACCGTCAGGGTGGCCAGGATCGTCGGGCCGCCGACCTCGTCGACGGCGCCGGGAATCAGCTGGGCCAGCGTCTTGTCCGGATGCAGGGCCTGGTGCCGGTGGATGTTCTCCACCACCACGATCGCATCGTCGACCAGGATGCCGATCGAGAAGATCAGCGCGAACAGCGATACGCGGTTGAGCGTGAAGCCCCAGGCCCAGGAGGCGAACAGCGTCACGGTCAGCGTGAGGATCACCGCGGCACCGACGATCGCCGCCTCGCGCCGGCCCAGCGCGACGAACACCAACGCCACCACCGAAGCGGTGGCGAACAGCAGCTTCTGGATGAGCTTCTGCGCCTTGTCGTTCGCCGAGGCGCCGTAGTTGCGCGACTCGGCGACCTCCACGCCCTGCGGGATCAAGGTGTTGCGCAGGCCGTCGACCCGGCGCATCACCGCGTTGGCGACGTCGATGGCGTTCTCGCCTGGCTTCTTCGTCACCGCGATCGTGACGGCGGGGAACTCGCCGCCCTGCGCGCCCGCGATGCCGTGCCACACATAGCGCTGCGCCGGTAGCGCGCCGTCACGCACGGTCGCCACGTCCTGCAGGAACACCGGCCGGCCGGCTTGCACACCCACCACCAGCTCACCGACCTCGCGCGCATCGCGCAGGAACGGACCGGCCTCCAGGGCCACCGAGCGGTTGCCGCCGAGCAGCTCGCCCACCGGCATGCCGAGGTTGGCCGATTGCAGTGCATTGCGCAGGTCGGCCACCGTCGTCCCGGCGCCCGCCATCCGGGCCGGGTCGATCTCGATCAGCACGGCGCGGCCCGGGCCCCCGACGGTGACGATCTCGCGCGTGCCCGGCACCCGCTTCAGTTCGGCTTCCACGCTGTGCGCGACGCGCTCAAGGTCGAACGCGCCGCCTGCCTCGTTCTTCGCGAACAAGGTCAGCGTCACGATCGGCACGTCGTCGATGCCCTTGGGCTTGATCAGCGGCTCGCCGACCCCCAGGCCGGGTGGCAGCCAGTCCGCGTTGGCATTGACCGTGTCGTACAGCCGCACCAGGGCTTCGGTGCGCGGCACCCCGACCTTGAACTGGACGGTGATCACCGCCAGCCCCGGGCGGGAGACCGACATCACGTGCTCGATGCCGGCGATCTGCGACAGCACCTGCTCGGCTGGAATGGCCACCATCTGCTCCACATCGCGCACGGACGCGCCGGGAAACGGGATCAGCACATTGGCCATCGTCACGTTGATCTGCGGCTCTTCCTCGCGCGGCGTGACCATCACGGCGAAGGCGCCCAGCAGCAGCGCCACCAGCGCCAGCAGCGGGGTGATCTGGGCCGACTGGAAGAAGGCGGCGATCCGGCCGGAGATACCGAGTCGGGTGCTCATGGGCGTTCCTCAGTTCAGGCGGGATGCCGCCTGCGGGTCGAGGGCCACTCGGTCGCCGGCCGACACGCCGGCCAGGACCTCCACCGTGTCGCCTTCCACGCGGCCGAGCCGCACCTGGCGCAGCAGGGCGCGCCCCTCGCCGCCGATCACGTACACGGCCGTGAGTTCGGCGCGCCGCACCACGGCCCGCGCCGGCACATACAGGCGCGTGTCGGCGCTGCCGCCGACCGGCAGCCAGGCCCGGGCGAACATGCCGGGCGTCGCGCCGGACAGGTTGGCGGGAAGGTCCAGCCTCAGCTCCAGCGTGTGGGTGGCGGGGTCGACCGTGGGCAGCAGCTGGGTCTTCACCGGCGTCACGCGCCCCGCCGCTGCGCCAGGCAATTCCACCTGCAGCGGCTGCCCCGGGGTGAGGCGGGCCGCCACCGTCTGCGGCACCGCGACGCTGACGCGCAGGCTGCGCGGGTCGTACACGGTGAGCAGCAGGCGGCCCGGCATCGCCATGTCGCCCAGCACGACCGCAACGTCCGAAACGATCCCGTCGTACGGCGCCTTCACGACGTAGAAGCCCGACTGCGTGCGCGCCGCGCCCGCGGCGGCCAGCTGCGACTGGGCTTCGGCCTGCGTCGCCTTGTACTGCGCCTCGGCACGGTCGAGTGCCGCCTGGCTGATGTAGTTCTCCCGGAACAGCTGCTTCTGGCGCTCGAAATCCTTGGTGGCGGCGTCCAGGGTCGCACGCGCGGCCTGCACCTGCGCCGCGCCGGCCGCCGCGGTCTGCTCGGCGGCGCGGGCGTCGAGCCGCAACAGGACCTGGCCGGCCTTGACCGCGTCGCCTGCCTTCACTTCCAGCGCGACCACGGCACCGGGGACTTGTGCCGCCACGGCTGTCTGGCGCACCGCCTCCACGACACCGTCGAAGCCGGCGAGGCTGGAGGTGCCGCCCGATGTGACGGCCGCAGTGGTCAGTGCCTGCGGCGCCGTGGCCGCGGCAGGGGACACGTTGCCGGCGAGTGCCCCCAGGGCCGCGCCCAGCAGAGCGCAGCAGGCGACGGTTCGGGTTGCGTTGAGTGCCATGGTGTCTTCTGTCGGGGTTGTCTTCAATCGGGTCAGTGTGTATTATTAACTACATAGCTAAATAGTCAATAGAGGATCTGCTCAGGATCATCGGCGCCCTGGGCGTCAACGAGGCAACATGGCGATCCAGCAATCCCCCGCCTGCACGAGCATGGAAGGCCTGCCCCCGCAGGCCCTCGCCCACGTGGCCGCGTATTTCCAGGCGCTGTCGGAGCCGACGCGCCTGCAGATCCTCAACTTGCTGCGCAGCGGTGAACGCAGCGTCGGCGAGATCGCCCAGCTGTGCGGCTACACCTCGGCGAACGTCTCGCGCCACCTCGCCTTTCTCACCCGGCAGGGGCTGGTGGAGCGCGAGAGCCGAGGCACCAGCGGCTACTGCCGCATCGCGGATGAGTCCGTGTACGCGCTGTGCGACCTGGTGTGCGGCCACGTAGGCCGCCAGGCGTTCGCACGCAGTGCGCGGTCCACGGCCAGGACACCCCCGCGCAAGACGTGAAGGCGACAGGGGTCGTCAGTCGCTGCGATACCTTCAGGCCGTCACCGTGGGTGATCGAGGCCTTCAAGTCCGGATTGAACGGGTTCTTCGAGTCTTGACGCAACGCAAGCAGACCGACCCTCCACTTTCATTTCAGTGGAGATCAGCACCGGTGAAATGTCCCTTCACGAAGGTGACGTGGTAGCAGTTGATGATCTCGCGCGCGGCCTCGAAGGTCTCGGCAGCGCCGCCGAGATAGAACAGCCAGGTCCTGCGGAACTTCTCGCTCAAGCGTTGCGGATCGATCTCTCGAATGCGCTCCCAGTGGGCTTCCAGGTTCTTCAGCCACTGCTCGACGGTGCGGTGGTAGTGGTGAGAGGTCGTGACGTCGGGGTCGCCCAGGCGAGTCGTGTCGTGGGTGGTGTTGTCGCAGAAGACCACCCTGAGGTGATACTTCTGCCCGGCGGCGACGCCGTCGACGATTTTGCGGATCAGCGTTCGAACGCCGACAGGCGTTGCTGCATCGCCGGCTCGCGAATCGATGGCGGTCATTCGTGGGTCCTCCTGCTCGCGATGGCTGGCACGGCCCCTGCAATCACCTCGCCAGGACCACGCCCATGAGATCCTTGCGCCGCCACACCGAACGTCATCGCACCGAACGCATCGGCTGGCTGCGCGCCGCCGTGCTGGGCGCCAACGACGGCCTCGTCTCCACGGCCAGCCTGGTGGTGGGTGTGGCGGCGGCGGGCGCCACCCACGCGAACATCCTGGTGACCGGGGTCGCCGGCCTGGTGGCAGGGGCCATGTCGATGGCCGCCGGCGAGTACGTGTCGGTCCATTCCCAGGCGGACACGGAGAAAGCCGACCTGTCCCGGGAGCGGGCAGAACTCGAAAAGGATCCCCTGTCCGAGCAGCATGAACTGGCGGCCATCTACGTCGGCCGGGGGCTCGAGCCCGACCTGGCGCGGCAAGTGGCCGTGCAGTTGATGGCCCACGATGCCGTGGGTGCCCATGCGCGAGACGAACTGGGCATCTCCGCGGTGCATGCCGCCCGCCCGGTTCAGGCGGCGCTGGCTTCGGCCGCCAGTTTCGCGGTCGGCGCACTGCTGCCGTTGGCCGTGACGGCAGTGACGCCCGGGCCGCGGCTGATTCCCTGGGTGGCGGGCACGTCGCTCGGATTCCTCGCGCTGCTCGGCGGCATCGCGGCCCGGGTCGGCGGCGCCGGCATCCTGGCGGGTGCCTGGCGGGTGGGCTTCTGGGGCGCGCTGGCGATGGGGATCACCGCAGGCGTGGGGGCCATGTTCGGCGCAGTCGTCTGATCGGCCGGTGCAGCCGCAGGCAGCCACAGCTCCGGCATCGGCGCCGTCTCGGGAAGCAGCCGGCCGTACTCGTTCTTGATCACCGCGTAGCACTCGCAGGCCTGTTGCGCCAGACCCTGGCGGTCCAGCGCGAGGATGCGCCCTCGCGCCTGGTGGATCAGGCCGAGCAATTGCAGGCGCAGGGCGCCTTCCGTGACGCCTTCGCGTCGAACGCCGAGCAGGCTCGCGATCTGTTCCTGCGTACGACGCCACCATCACCACCCAGATCAAGAGCAGCTTCGTCGAGAACAAGGAAGTCGATGCCGCCAGCATCCGCGTCGAAACGCTCAACGGCACCGTGATGCTGTCGGGCTTTGCGAAGAGCGCCACCGAGAAGGCCGCGGCCGAGGCCCTCGCGCGCAAGGTCAACGGCGTGAAGTCGGTCAAGAACGAGATTGCCGTCCGGCCTTGAAGCCCAGCGGCTCTCTATGTACGCGCCGACCGATTCCTGGCCGCGAGTGACGGCGCAGCCGGACGCGGCGACCAGGAGCAGGGCGGAGAGGCCGGCGACGAAGGCGTGACGGGTGTTCATGGTGGCTCCAGTGTTTGTGGCTTGTCCTGGGTCGATCAGCGGTGCTGCGGTCTTCGGACGACCCCAATTTGCGTGAACCCTGGTGGGCGCTCTGTGCGCAACCGCACAGAACACCGGCCCTCCTTTGATCCGCATCAATCGACGGAACCAATTCGTTGACGGCCGGGCGCGGGGGCCTCGCCTGACTTCGCGAACCTCTTGTCCAGGACGAGGAGCAGAAGCATTCATGCCCCCTGACCCCTCAGGAGGGCGGCCGCAGGAAGGCGGCGAGCATGTCGTCGTCGGCTTCCTGCAAGGTGCGCTGCGCCAGCGTGCGCAGGGTGTCGATCGCCTGCGGTGTCGCCACGTCGATCCCCAGGCCCTTGCCGGGCGGCCAGTCGGCATCCAGGCGCAGCAGGCGGTCACCGAGCCGGTCTTCGACCATGGCCTGCACGTGCTGCTGCTGGGACGAGATCATGGTGAGCACCAGGCGCCCCTCCGACAGCCAGCTCACCGCGCCCGCATCCTCGCGGATCTCCTCGGCGGGCCGGTAGCCGCGCGTGGCGGTGCCGATCGAGAGCATCCTCACCCTCGAGGCATCGACGCCCATGAAGTGCTCGGTCTCGTGCAGGGCGACTTGGTCCGGCGCCACCGCGAACAGGCCGCCGTCCGCGTACAGGCGTTCGCCGATGCGAACGGCCGGGAAGTACGCCGGCGCGGCACAGGCGGCCATGGCCACGTCCACCGCGCGCAGTTCGCGGTCGCCGGCCGAGGCCGCGGCATGCGGCGTCTTGAACACCTTGGTGCGGCACGTCAGGACATCCACCGCGGGCACGACGCAGGCGTGCGCCGCGGCACCCAGGATGCGGTGGCCCAGCTGCAATTGCAGCGCCTCGCGCAGGGCCCTGCCGGAGTACTTCGGGCCCGCCACCGAGCGCGAAAGGTCGATCAGGCGGCTCACCGTGCCGGAGGGCAGCGCGCGATCGGAGAACACGGCCGGGCCCTGTTCGACGAACAGGTCGACCAGGCGCGACATCGGCAGCTCGAAGGCCAGCGCGAGCGCGAGCAGGCCGCCGATGGAGGTGCCGGCCATCAGGTCGAAGCGGCGCCCCAGCGGGACGCCGGCACGCCGCTCCAGCCCCTGCAGGACGATGGCGCTGTACAGGCCGAGGAAGCCGCCGCCGGACAACGAGAGGATGCGAAAGGGACGCGGTTCCGCGCTCACGGCGAGGTGGCTCGATCGGCGGGCGGCGCCGGCGCCAGGATCTCCTGCCTGAGCTGGCGCCGCAGCACCTTGCCCAGGGGGGTCATCGGCAGCGCGTCCCGCAACGCGATGTGCTTCGGCCGCTTGTAGGCGGTCAGGTGCTGCTCGCAGTGGGCCCGTACCGCGTCCACGGTCAGGCTGGGGTCGGACGGCACGACGAACAGGGCCACGGCCTCGCCCGTGCGCTCGTCCGGGACGCCCACCACGCCCGCATCCTTGACGCCGGGGTGCAGCCGCGCCACGTCTTCGATCTCGGCGGGGAAGGCCTTGAAGCCCGAGACCACGATGATGTCCTTCTTGCGATCGACGAACTCGACGTAGCCGCGTTCGTCGATGCGGCCGAGGTCGCCGGTGCGCAGCCAGCCGTCGGGAGTGATCACCTTCGCGGTCTCCTCCGGCTTGTTCCAGTAGCCCTTCATCAGCTGGGGCCCGCGCCCGCAGATTTCGCCGACCTCGCCTTGCGGCACCTCGTGCCCATCGTCGTCGAGCATGGCGATCTCGGTGGACGGCACCGGCAGTCCCAGCTTGCCGGTGTATTCGGGCAGGTCGACCCGGTTGGCGCACAGGATGGGGGAGGCCTCGGTCAAGCCATAGCCCTCCACCAGCGGCACGCCCATGGCCGCCTGCCAGCGTTCGGCGACCCTGCGCTGCAAGGCCATGCCGCCGGCGACCACCACCTTCAGCGCTGCTCGCCTGGCCGCGGCCACCTCGTCGAAGCCTTCGGCGTCGAGCAGGGCGCTGAACAGCGTGTTCACGCCCGTCATGGCAGTGAAGGGCGTGTGCTGCAGCGTCTTGATGAAGCTGGCCATGTCGCGCGGATCGGTCACCAGCACGTTCTCGGCCCCGAGCCGCGTGAAGACGAGCAGGTTGGCGGTGAGCGCGAACACGTGATAGAGGGGCAGGGCGGTGATCACCACCTCCTCGCCCGGCAGCAGCGTGCGGCCTATCCAGGCGATCGTCTGCTCGACGTTGGCCACCATGCTGCCGTGTGTCAGCTCGGCCCCTTTGGGCCGGCCGGTGGTGCCGCCGGTGTATTGCACGAAGGCGGTGTCGCTGGCATGCAGCGGGGGCTCTTCCAGCGCGTGCAGGCTGCCCCGGTGCAGCGCGTCGTGCAGGGTCACGGCCTGTGGCAGCGTCCACGCCGGCACCGGCTTCTTGAAATGGCGCACGATGAAGTTGACGGCGCTGCGCTTGATGGCGGGAAAGAGGTCGCCGATCTGCGTGACGATCACGTGCTTCACGCCGGTCTCCGGCAGGGCCTGCTCCACCGTGTGGGCGAAGTTCTCCAGCACGAGGATGGCGCTGGCGCCGGCATCGCGCAGCTGGAAGGACAGCTCGCTGGCGGTGTACATGGGGTTGACATTGACCACCGACAGCCCCGCTCGCAGCGCGCCGAACACGGCCACCGGGTACTGCAGGCTGTTGGGCAGCATGACCGCGATGCGCTCGCCGCGGGCCAGGCCCAGGACCTTCTGCAGGTAGGCCCCGAAGTCGCGGCTCAGCGCGGCGGTCTCGCTGAAGCTCAGCGTGTCACCGAGGTGGGTGAAGGCCGGTCGGTCGGCGAAGCGGTCGCAGCTGGCGCGGAACATCGATGCCAGCGAGGAGAACCTCCGGATGTCCGCCTCGGCGGGAACACCGGGTGGATAAGAAGCGAGCCAGGGCTTGTCCACAGTCTTGTCCATAGTCTTCTGCTCTCCAGGGTCAGGAATGGGTGGCCGGCATGAGGGCGGCGAGCAGGGCGTCGTCCACGGTTGCTGCGGTCGGTGAACAGCGAGGCCAGGGACACGACGATCGCCACGCCGGCGCTCGGACCGTCCTTCGGAATGGTGCCGTCCGGCACGGCATCACATAGGAAAGGAGCACGACGTTGCACATCGGCACGATGGGAAGCACGTCGTCTGGCAGGGTCACGGCTGGCGTTTCGCTCATCGCTGGGCCTCCATCGATGGACAGACTCTAGGCAGGCCGCGGGGCGCGGCCTTGCGCCAGCGCAAGCCCGTGGCAGGGGGCCGGCGTCTTGAGCAAGCGCAAGCCGGCGGCGCAGGGCTGTCCTAGAGTGGAAACATCGAGTGCTGCAAGGAGCGGCCTGGTGCCGTACGAGCCATGGACCCTGACAAGAGACTGCACAAGCCGCAGGCCGACCCGGCCGAGGACCCGGCCATGCAGGACGAGCGCCTGTTGCGGATCCACCCGCGGCCCGACGGCTACCACTGGACCGACGCCGGCCAGCGCCAGGAGTTCGGGCCCTACGAATCGATGGAGGACGCCCTGGCTGCGATGGACGACTCCGAGCAGGCGGTCGACCAGGCGATCGAGCAGGCCGAGCTGACCGATGAGGCGGAGCAGGGCCTGGAGATCGAATCCCAGGTCGACCGCGGCCAGGAAGACGAAGCCGAGGGCGCGACTTGACCGCTTCCGGGCTGAAGGCGTGGCGCCGTTTCTGGCCCTCCGGCTGCCTCGGCAACGCCACCGGGCGCGATCCTTCCTCGATCCGCTCGTGCCTTCTGGTGCTGGTGGCGATTTGCCTGGTGCCGCCCACCCTGGCTGCCGCCCTGGTGATCGTCCAGGCCTACCGCGACGGGCGGGCTGCGCTGGTCGGCCGGGCCGAGGGGACCGCCCGATCGCTCATGGCCGAGGTCGACGACCGGATCCGCGGCGCGATGTCGGCCCTCCAGGTGCTGGCGACTTCGCCGTCGCTCGCCTCGGGTGACCTGCAAGCCTTCCGGGAACAGGCCGAGCGGGTGGTGCCTTACCAGGCCGGCAACAACGTCGTGCTCAGCGATCTGCAGGGGCGGCAGCTCGTCAACACGCTGGTGGGCGGCGGCGAGCCCCTGCCGGCCCATGGCAATCCGGCGCTGCAAAGCGCCGTCATCGCGACGGCGCGTCCCGCGGTGTCCGACCTGTTCATCGGAGGGGTGACGCGCCGGCCGCTCGTGGCGGTGGAGGTGCCGGTGTTGATCGATGGACGGGTGGCGTACACGCTCGCCATGGGCTTCTTCCCCGACCGGTTCGGCCAGCTGCTGGCCAACCTGCAGCCCGAGGCGGACTGGATCATCGCGGTGTTCGACCGTACCGGGACGACCGTGGCACGCACCCACCTCGCCGAGCGCTTCATCGGGCAAAAGGGCGTGCCGGGCCTGATGGCCGCCATCGCGCGCAGCGACCACGGCGTGTTGGAGCTCGACACGCTGGAAGGCACGCCGGTGTTCTCGGTTTTCCAGCGCTCGGCCGTCAGCGGCTGGACGGTGGCCATCGGCGTGCCGAAGCAGACGCTGCTGGCCAGGCTGCGGCTGTGGGTCACCGTCCTCGCCATGGCGTCGGCGCTGCTGCTGGCGCTGGCCATCGGGATCGCCGGGCGGGTGAGCCGGCGCATTGCCGGCGCGATCGAGTCGCTGGTGCCGCCCGCCCAGGCCCTGGGGCGCGGCGACGAGGTGGACGTGCCCCGGCTGCCGCTGGAGGAGGCCGATGCGCTGGGCCGCGCCATGGTCAGCGCCTCGCAGCTGCTGCGCGAGCGGACCCACCAGCTCGGCGAGGCGACCCAGGAGACCCAGGCAGCCCGGGTGCAGGCGCGCCGGCTGGAACACGAGGCTTCGCACGACCCCCTGACCGACCTGCCGAACCGCGCCCGCTTCATGCAGCTGGTGGCCGGTCACCTGGAGCGGTATCGCGGCGAGGGTGTCTCCTTTGCGGTCTGCTTCGTCGACCTGGACGACTTCAAGCCGGTGAACGACCGGCATGGCCACCAGGTCGGCGACAAGCTCCTGCACGGCTTTGCCGCCCGGCTCGCGGGCGGGGTCCGCGGCAGCGACCACGTCGGCCGCCTCGGCGGCGACGAGTTCGCGGTGCTGCTGGACGACGTGTCGCCGGAACAGGCGCGGGCGGTCGCCGGCATCCTGACCCAGCGCCTTTCCAGCCCCTACGTCGTCGACGGCCTGGAGCTGCGTGTCTCGGCCTGCATCGGCGTGGCCTGCTGCCCGTGGGACGGCACCACCGCCGAGGCCCTGCTCGCCGCGGCGGACGCCGCCATGTACCGGGCCAAGGCGGCGGGCAAGGGCCGGTACGAGATGTCGGGCTTCGGAGCGCTCTGAGGAGATCCCGGAAACGACCGCGTCCTTTCCGCCCCCGGGAGATCAGGCGATGGGGTGAAGCCCCATCGGCTCGAGGGGCCGGCGCGCGTCAGGGCTCGAAGACGCGCCGCCAGGTGGCGGCCACGTCCGGCGGCACCACCACCGGCGGCTCTCCGGCCTGTCCGGCGTCGCCGGCGCCACGATCAACCTCCTGCTCGAGGCCGCGCTCCAGCGCCTGGCTGAGGTCGTCCAGCTGGTCGGCATAGGAGGCGATCAGGTCGTCCAGCGTGACGATGCCGGCCAGGCGGTCCTCGCTGTCGACGAGCAGGAGGCGGCGCACGCCGGCGTCGCGCATGGCCTGCGCCGCCTCGGCGGTGCTGGCCGACACGGGGATGGACACCGGGTTCGCCCCGAGGGCATCACCGACCTGCGTGTGCACCGAGCGCCCTTTCGCCACGACCAGCAGGGCCAGGTCGCGGTCGGTGATCACGCCGACCAGGCGTGTGGCGACGCCATCTGCCTGCGTGACGACGACGGCGCCGACATGGCGGTCCTCCATCAGGCGTGCCACTTCCCGCAGGCTGGCGTGGACGTCGATGGTGACCACCCGGCGTTGTGCGATCGAGGCGATGCCCATGGCCGGTTCACCCGATGGTGAGTTCGTCGATGACCTTCGCCACGCCCGGAGCCGACCAGGCGGCGCCCCAGGCGGCATCGCGCTCGTGCCAGGAGTGGACCTGGCCTCGCAAGGTGACCGTGTCGCCCGAGACGTCGATGTCCAGGTGCCTGGCCTCTCGCTCGCTCTGGCGCGTCAGCGCTTCGCGGATGCGCCGGCTGATGTCGCCGGGGACGGGCCGATAGTGCAGGCCGATCTCGTCGCTGATGCCGATCACGCCGGTCAGGTGGCGCAGGGATTTCTCGATGCTCTTGCGCTGGTAGTCCCAGTCGAGCTCGCCCCGCAGCGTGATCCATCCCTTGTCGACGGTGAGCCGCACCGAATCGGGCGGGATGGCGCTGTTCCACTTCAGTGCCGACTCGGCCGCCAGCGCGATGTCGGTGTCGCTGCGCTGGTGGTCGGGCGACAGCCGGACATCGAGCTCCAGGGCCAGCGCCTTGACGCCGCGCACGCGGCGCAACGCCCGTTCGGCTGCCCATTTTTCGGGGTAGGTGTCGATGTGGCCGCTCAAGGTCACGACCCCGTCCTTGACCGCGACGCCGATCGCGTTGGCATTGACCGCGGGATCCCAGGCCAGCTCGGCCTCGACCTCGCGCTTGAGATCTGCATCAGTCTTCATGCGGTTGCCCCTTCGCGTGGATCCGGTCACGAGATCGGTCAATTTAGGACCGGCCCGCCACCGGGCCTTGCGCCAGATCAGACGCGGGAGTTGAATCCAGTGCCTGCACCGTTCATTGACCCAACGCAAGGGCCAGGTCTGGTGCAGCCGACATCGTGTCGCCGCGATCCAGAAGGAGACGCCGGTGAACGTACCTTTGCGGCGTCAAGCCCAGCAGTTCTTGTCGCAGCGCGCGGGCCGACTGGCTCCGGCGGTTCGCTCGGTGCTCTTCGGACTGGACCGCTTCCACCAGCATGGCGTGAGCCTGGCGCAGGCCCAGCCCGTGGAGCGCAGGCGGGCCTGGCGGCGGCGCGTGCGCACGCCGCACTTCTTCCCGCGGCTCGAGGCCAACGTCAAGGTGCTCGAGCGGGCGAGGGCCTACCTCGAGGCGCTGGACCGGGAGGGCGAGTCGCTCAGCCCGGCGGCCGAATGGCTGCTGGACAACTTCCACCTGATCGAGGCCCAGCTGCCCGAGGTGCGCAGCGGCATGCCGCGCAGCTACTACGCCGAGCTGCCCAAGTTGCGCCAGGCGCCATTGGTGGGCCTGCCGCGGGTCTACGGGATCGCCTGGGCCTTCGTCGCGCACACCGATTCGAGCTTCGATGCCGGCCTGCTCGCGCGCTTCCTGCAGGGCTACCAGGAAGTCGACGTGCTCACGCTGGGCGAGCTGTGGGCGCTGCCCGCGACGCTGCGCGTGGTGCTGATGGAGAACCTCTCGCGCCTGGCCGAATCGGTGGCCACCACGAAGGCGGCGCTGGAGGCCGCGACCTGGTGCTGCGACCGGGACGCGCGGCTGACGATCCAGCGGCTGGAGCGGCTGTACGCCTGCGCCGAGCAGCGCGGCGTGGGCACGGTCTTCCTGGCCCAGATGGTCCAGCGCCGGCGCCTCGCCTCGCCGGACGAATCTCCGCCCTGGCTCGAATGGCTCGATGCGAAGGTGCCCGATGCCGAGGGCCTGCTGGCCGAGGCCCAGGCGGCCCAGGCGGCCGACAACGTCAGCGTGAGCAATGCCGTCACCGCGTTGCGCAGGATCAGCCATTTCGAATGGATGGACCTGGTGCGCACCGAGAGCCCGGTGCTGCGCTGCCTGGCCGACGTGCCGGCCTTCCTGCTCGACAGCGAGTTCACCCGCGATGCGACGACCCACGAGATCGAGCAGCTCGCCCGGCGGCTGCGCAAGACCGAGCTCGACGTCGCGCGCCAGGTCGCTGCCTTGTGCACCGCCCCCGGCACCCCGCCGGATGCGGGCCCGGCGCACTGGACGATAGGCGAGGGCCGTCCGGCCTTGCTTGCGCGGCTGGGCCCTGGCGCCGCGGCAGAGCGGCGCACGCCGGGGGCGTTCTGGCGGCGCTGGCGCACCAGCCTCTATGCCGGGGCCCTGGGTCTCGGCGCAGCGGGACTGCTCGCCTGGCTGGCGACCGCTCGCGGGGCCTCGGGCTGGATGGCCGGGGTCGCGCTGCTGCTGATGGCCTTCCCGGCACTCGAATGCGTGGTCGCGCTGGTGCACCGCATGCTCGCCGAGGCGGTGCGCATCCAGCGCCTGCCGCGCCTGGCGCTGGAGGAGGGCCTGCAGCCGGAGCTCGCCACGCTGGTGGCCGTGCCATGCCTGTTGACCTCGCGGGCCGGCGTCGCCTCGCTCGTCCGCCGGCTCGAGTTGCACCACCTCGCCAACCCCGAGGCGCACACCTGCTTCGCCCTCGTCAGCGACTGGGGCGATGCCACGTCCGCCACCCGTGACGACGACGACGATCTGCTCGCGGCGGCGCGCGAAGGCATCGAGCGCCTGAACGGCGACCACGCCGGGCCCGGCCGGCCGCCGCGCTTCCTGCTGCTGCACCGGCAGCGCGTGTGGTGCGAGGGCGAGGGTCTCTGGATGGGCTGGGAACGCAAGCGCGGCAAGCTCGAGCAGTTGCTGCAGCTGCTCGCGGAAGGCTCGCCGTCGCCCTTCGTGGACCTGGGCGAGATCAGCCGGCCACCCCAGGGCGTGCGCTACGCGGTGGTGCTGGACAGCGACACCGAGCTGCCGCCCGGCACCCTGCGAGAGATGGTGGCGATCGCCGCGCACCCGCTGAACCAGCCGCGCATCGACGAGACGACGCGCCGCGTGGTGGCCGGCTACGGCATCTTCCAGCCGCGCGTCGCCTCGCCGTACCCGGCCCCGGGCGAGGCGACTGCCTTCGGCTGGATCTTCGGCGGCCCGTGGGGGACCGACGCCTACAACGGCGGCTGCTCGGAGATCTACCAGGACGTCTTCGGCGAGGGCAGCTTCTACGGCAAGGGATTGTTCGACGTGAGCGCCGTGCACGAGGTGCTGCGCGGACGCGTGGCGCCGGGTCGGCTGCTCAGCCACGACCTCTTCGAGGGCCTGTGGGCGCGCTGTGCCTACCTCAGCGACGTGGTGGTGCTCGAGTCGCCGCCCATGCACCCCGACGTCGCGGCCTCCCGCACCCATCGCTGGACGCGCGGCGACTGGCAGCTGCTGGCCTTCATGGGGGCGGTGCTCAGAGGCGGGGTGGGCGGGCTCAACGTCTGGAAGGTGCTCGACAACCTGCGCCGCAGCCTGCTGGCGCCGGCCTGCGTGGCGCTGCTGTGGTGGAGCTTCGTCACCGGGGCGATCGCGCCGGCGGTGGCCGCTTCGCTGGTGCTGGCCGCCTACGCACTGGGGCCGCTTATCGGGGCGATGGCCGGTTTCACGCCCGGCCGCCTCCACGTGGCCTGGCGCCACCTTCTGCGCGAGGCCGGGCGCGACCTGGCCAGGGCGCTTGCCGGCGCCCTGTGGCACATGGCGACGCTGATGCACTCGGCGCTGCTGCACCTGGATGCCATCGCCCGCGCGCTCTGGCGCATGGCGGTGACCCGCCAGGGCCTGCTGGAATGGACCACCGCCGCGCAGGCCCAGGCTGCCGCGCGGCACGACTGGACGGGCTTCTGGCGGCGACATGCCCGCACGAGCGCCTCGGCCGTCGCCTGGGCCCTGGCCGGCTGGGCCGTGCCGGGGGCCTCGGCCGGCGGGCTGCTCGGTTTCGGCCTGCTGTGGCTGCTCAGCCCGGCCTGGCTCTGGGCGAGCGCCCGGCCGCTGCCCCGGCCGCGCGAGCACGTGCCCGACGAGCAGGAGCAACGCTACCTGGCCGGGCTGGCGCGCGACACCTGGCGCTACTTCGAGTTCCACGTCACCGAGGAGGACCACCACCTCCCGCCCGACAACCTGCAGGTGGAACCCCGGCCCATGCTGGCCCGCCGCACCTCGCCCACCAACATCGGCCTGTACCTGCTCGGTGCGCTGTGCGCGCAGCGGCTGGGCTTCATCGACACCGCGGATCTCGGCCGTCGGATGGACGCGACCTTCGGGACGCTGGACCGGCTCGACCGGCACCGCGGCCATTTCTTCAACTGGACCGATACCGCGACGCTCGCCGCCTTGCCGCCGCACTACGTGTCCACGGTCGACAGCGGCAATCTCGCCGCCTGCCTGTGGGCGGTGGCGCAGGCCTGCCGCGAGATCGCGGCCGCCGGCGTCGGTGTCGAGGAGTGGCTGGCGCGTGCGCGCCGGGCCGACGCCTACGTCCACGCCATGGAGTTCGGCTTCCTGTACGACCGGCGCCGGCGCCTGTTCCACATCGGCTACCGGCTGGAGGATGCGGCGCTGGACCCGGCCTACTACGACCTGCTCGCCTCGGAGGCGCGCCTGACCAGCTTCGTGGCCATCGCCAAGGGTGACGTCCCGCGCCGCCACTGGGAGGCGCTGGGCCGACCCTTCCTGGCCTTCGACGGCGTGCCGGCCCTGCGCTCCTGGTCCGGTTCGATGTTCGAGTACCTGATGCCGGCGCTGCTGATGGACGAGCCGCGCGGCGCGCTGCTGCGCAGGGTGGCAGCGGCGGCCGTGCGCGCGCAGCGGCGCTTCGGCCAGGAGCACGACATCCCCTGGGGGGTGTCCGAATGCGCCTACTTCGCGCAGGACCACACCCTGGCCTTCCAGTACTCGCCCTTCGGCGTGCCCAGCCTGGCGCTGCGTCGCACGCCGGTGGAGGACCGGGTCATCGCGCCTTATGCGACGGTGCTGGCGGCGCTGGTGGACGTGCCGGAGGCGGTGCGCAACCTGCGCCGCCTGGAGGCGCTCGGCGGCCGAGGCGAGCTCGGCTTCATCGAGGCGCTGGACTTCACCGGGCCGCGCGGAGGCACCTCGGCCGAGCCGCAACGGGTGGCCGCCTTCATGGCCCACCACCAGGGCATGAGCCTCGCGGCGCTGACCGACGTCCTGTGCGCCGGCGCGCCCAGGGGCTGGTTCGGCCGGGCAGGTCCGGTCGCCGCGCATGCATCCCTGCTGCACGAACGCATGCCGCGGGAGATCGTGCTGCAGGAGCCGACGCTGCCCAGGACCCCGCATGCGAGCGCGGAGGGCGACGCCTTCGTCGCGGTGCGCGACTTCGACCTCGCCGCGTCCCAGGGCTGGATGCCGACGCAGTGGCTCAGCAACGGCCGCTATGGCGTGAGCCTGCGGCCGAACGGCGCCGGCACCAGTGGCTGGCGCGGCCGAGCGATCAGCCGCAGCCGTGACGACGCGCTGCGCGACGCTTACGGCACCTGGTTGATGGTCCGCCTGGCGTCGGACGCGGCCTTCCATTCGCTGACCGACGCCCCGCACCCACGGCCGCGCACCCACTACCGGGCCCGGTTCTTGAACGACCACGTCGAGTTCCTGGCCGAGTGCGACGACTTCGACGCCCACGTGAGCGTGTGGGTCAGCGCGGACGACGACATCGAGTTCCGCCGCGTGACGCTGCACAACCGCCGCGACGAGCCGCTGACCCTGGAGCTGATGAGCTACTTCGAGGTGGTGCTGGCACCGCAGGCGGCCGACGAGGCCCACCCGGCCTTCTCCAACCTCTTCGTCAAGGCTCATGCCGACGATCCCCGTGGCCTGCTGCTGGAGCGAAGGCCGAGGCTGGAGGGCGAGCCGGTGGTCTGGGCGGCGCACTTCCTCGCCGCCTGCGAGATCGAGCCCGAGGAGGTGCGCCTGGGGTGCAACCGGGAACAGCTGCTGCCCCGGGGCGGCGGCTGGCCGCTGCTGCGCCCGGCACGTTCCGCGCCGGTGCCCGGCGGCCTGCTCGACACCGGGCTGGACCCGGCCGCATCGATCGGCCTGACGCTGACGCTGCCCGCTCGCGCGCGCGCGTCGACGACCTTCGCGACCGCGGCGGCGAATGACAGCGACACGCTGATGGCGCTGATGGACGAGTACCGTCAGGAGATCCACCTGCAGAGCGCCCGGACCATGGCGGCCGCGCTCGCCCGCATCCGCCATCGCGAGCTCGGGATGGATGCAGCCGACCTGCATGCGGCGCAGGACCTCGGCAGCCTGATGGTGATGAGCCGCAGCCGCCGGCGTATCGCGCCGGCCCTGGCGCTCGATCGACGCGCGTTGTGGCGCTTCGGCGTGTCCGGCGAGCGGCCGCTCGTGCTGGTCCACGTCGCCGCCCTGCAGGGCGTCGGCGCGATCCGGGCCCTGATGGCGGGGCAGCGGCTGTGGGAGATGGCCGGTCTGGCCACCGACCTGGTGATCCTCGACAGCGAACCGGCCTCCTACCTGATGCCGCTGCACGGGCAGCTGGTGAACTTGTGCAACAGCCTGGCCGTGGGACGGCACGAGCAGCCGGAGCGGGGCGGGGTGCAGCTGTTGCGTGAATCGGAGGTCTCGGCGGCCGAGTTGGCCGCGCTGCAGGCCTGCGCGCGCGTGGAACTCGTGGCGGATGGCCGCTCGCTGTCACGCCTGCTGAAAGCGCTGCCGCAGGCCACTGCGGCGCCCCGTTTGGCGTCGCGCGCAGCGGCCGTCCACCGGGCCGTCATGCCGGACGCCTGGGCGCCGAGCCATTTCGACGGCGACGGCCGGGGCTTCACGATCGACCTGGACGAAACCCATGTGACGCCCCGACCCTGGGCCAACGTGCTCGCCAATCCGCAGTTCGGATGCCTGGTGACCGAATCGGGCGGCGGCTTCACCTGGGCGCTCAACAGCCGGATGAACCAGCTCACGCCCTGGAGCAACGATGCCCTGCTGGACCCGCCCGGCGAGCACTACCTCGTGCGCGACGCCGACGACGGCAGCGTGTTCGACGTGCTGCCCGGCGCCGGCCGCAATGGCATGCGCGGCTGGCGAGTGCGGCACACCCAGGGCACCAGCGAGTTCATGCACGAGCGGGGCGATCTCCAGGTGACCGCCACCGTCGCCGTCGACCCCAACGAGGCGGTGAAGTGCGTCAAGCTGCGGCTGCACCACCGCTCGCCGCGCCCGCGGCGCCTGGAGCTGATCGCCTGCGTCGAATGGGTGATGGGGGCCCACCGGCGCGAGCGGATGACTCTGGCGAGCGAGTACATGGGCGACCTGCAGGCGGTGCTCGCGATCCAGCGCGAACACCAGGGCGGATTCGGCGAAGGCACGGCCTTCCTCGCGCTGACCGGCGCGAAGCTGTCGCACTGGACCTGTGCCCGCAGCGAGTTCTTCGATGCCCTGGGCCACTTTCGTCCGCCCGAGGTTCAGGCCGGCGTGGCCGGCTTCGGCCTCGACCCTTGCGGCGCCCTGCAGGCCTTCATCGAGCTGCCGGCCGGCCAGGCCTTTGAAGCCTGCTGGCTGATCGGCTATGCACCGGGCCGCGAGGCTGCGCTGTCGCTGCTGCGGCGTGTGCAGGCACCCGGCATGGCCGCGTCCATCGCCGAGCGCGCGCTCGCCGCCTGGGACGAAAGACTGGGCAAGGTGGTCGTGCACAGCCCCGATCCGCTCTTCGACGCGATGGTCAACCGGTGGTGGCCCTACCAGGCGGTGGCCTGCCGGCTCTGGGCCCGCGCGGCGTTCTACCAGGCCGGCGGCGCGTTCGGGTACCGCGACCAGCTGCAGGATGCGATGGCCCTCGCCTGGACGGACCCGGCCCAGCTGCGCTCGCAGATCCTGCTGCACGCGACCCGGCAGTTCCCGGAGGGCGACGTCCAGCACTGGTGGCACGCACCGACCGGCGCCGGGGTGCGCACCCGATTCAGCGACGACCTGCTGTGGCTGCCCTATGCGCTGCAGCACTACCTGGACTGCACGGGCGACGAGGCGGCGCTCGACGAGGAGCTGCCGTTCATCGAGGGCCAGGAGGTGCCCGACGGGGCCGAAGACGCCTACTACGTGCCCTCGGTGGGCGGAGCCACCGCGACGCTGTACGAGCACGCCGCCCGTGCGATCGACCGCGGGCTGCGCCTTGGTGCCCATCGCCTGCCGCTGATGGGGACCGGCGACTGGAACGATGGCATGAACCGCGTGGGCCATGAGGGCCGCGGCGAGTCCGTCTGGCTCGGCTGGTTCCTGCTGGCCATCCTGCCGGCCTGGGAAGCCATCGCCGACCGGCGCGGGGACGCCCCGCGCGCCCTGCGCTGGGCCGGGGAACGCGAGGCGCTCGACCAGGCCCTGGGCGAGCACGCCTGGGACGGCCGCTGGTACCGGCGCGCCTTCTTCGACAACGGCCACCCGCTCGGCTCCAAGGTCAATGCCGAATGCAGCATCGATCTCATCGCCCAGGCCTGGAGCGTGCTGGCCGGCAGCGGCGAGCCGGTCCGCGCACGCCTGGCCATGGCGAGCGCCGACGAGCGCCTGGTGGACCGCACCCACCGCCTGATCCGCCTGCTGGATCCGCCGTTGCAGAAATCGCCGGACAACCCCGGTTACGTGCAGGCCTATCCGCCCGGCGTGCGCGAGAACGGCGGCCAGTACGCGCATGCCGGCGCCTGGGCTCTGCTGGCGCAGACGAGGCTGGGCGACGCGGCGCGCTCATGGGAGTACTTCTGCATGCTCAGCCCGGCGCACCGCGCCCGCACCGAGGCGCAGCAGAGGCGCTATCGCCTGGAGCCGTACGTGATGCCCGGCGACGTGTACTCGGCGCCGCCGTACGAGGGCGTGGGCGGCTGGAGCTGGTACACCGGCTCGGCGGCCTGGATGTGGCGCGCCGCGCTCGAAGGGCTCGTCGGCCTCTCGCTTCGCCCGGGCGCCATCCGACTGACACCCTGCCTGCCGCCGCACTGGCCGCAGGTCCGCCTGACGCTGCGCGTGCAGGGCCGCGAGTTGCATCTGCTGCTGCAGCGCGCCGAGTTGTCCGTGCCGTGGAACGCAGTCCCGGCGGCGGTCGGCCAGTGGATCTCGACGGCGGAGGTGCCGGCGGGCAGCGTGCTGTGCGTGGTGCTGGCGCCGACCGCTCCTGACCCGAGGCCGGCCGAGGTCGGTGCGGCGCAGGGGCGGGAATCCTGAAGCCGTCGGCCCCGGCGTCGCCGGGGTCGGGCTCAGAAGCCGAGGGCCACCGCGGCGCTGAGCAGCGCGAGCACCACCACCAGGCTGACCAGGTGCCGGCGCAGCAGGCGCAGCAGGGCATCCATCGTCGAGGCCAGGTGCAAGCGCGAGGGCTCGCCCCGGCTGCATCGCCGCAGCTGGTCTTCCAGCGAGTGCATGTCGGTCTCGACGCTCGAGCGGCGAGACGGGGGTGCCGGCAGAAGCGACGGCGGCGGGGTCATGAACTCAGGCACGGCGGACTCCCTTGGCGGCCACTGGGGCCAGGTGGTCGGTGAACCATTGGGCGGCAAGGTCCGTCACCCGCTGCAAGGCACCTGCTTCCTCGAACAGGTGCGTCGCACGCGGGACCAGGCGCAGGCTGGCCGGGCCGTGCAGCAACTTCAATGCGGCGCGGTTCAGCTCCAGCACCTCGGTGTCGGCGCCGCCGACGATCAGCAGCGTGGGCGCCTTGACCTTCGGCAGGGCGCCGGCGGCCAGGTCGGGCCGTCCGCCGCGCGAGACGATGGCGGCCACCCGGTCCGGGCGCTCGGCCGCGGCGACGAACGCGGCCGCCGCGCCGGTGCTCGCACCGAACAGCCCCAGCGGCAACGAGGCGAGGGCCGGCCGGCGGTCCAGCCATTCGATCGTCTCCAGCAGGCGCCGCCCGAGAAGCTCGATGTCGAACACGAGCGAACGCTCCGTGGCCTCGTCGGGCGTGAGCAGGTCGAAAAGCAAGGTGCCGAGCGACAGCTCCTGCAGTGCATGCGCCACTTCACGGTTGCGCGGGCTGCGCCGTGTGCTGCCGCTGCCATGCGCGAACACCACCAGCCCGCGCGCCTGGGGCGGCAGCGTGAGGTCGCCCTCGAGCGCCTCGAGTCCCACGAGCACCCGCTTGGGTTGTGTCAACAGCTCTTCCATGGTCCTTTCCTCGTGACCTGACGGCGGCCAGCGGTAAGGATGCAGTTATGCGCGGCCGAGCGCCTGTCCACCTTGAGATTGCGCAACCTGTGACCCCGGGGATCTCAGCCGACGCGAACGTTGCTGAATTGCCAGGGATCGCTCGCGTCGATGTCTTCGGGGAAGAGGCGGTTGCGGTCCTGCAGGGGCGTCCAGTCGGTGTAGCAGCCCACCACGTCGCCCAGGTAGGGGCGGCACCACCCGAGGATCTGGTCGTGGGGGAGGTCGTCCGGCTCGACGACCCCGCGCGCCGGGTTCTTCATCGCCCAGATCACGCCGGCCATGACGGCGGCCGTCACCTGCAGGCCGGTCGCGCTGTTCAGGGGCGCGGCCTGGCGGGCCTGTTCGATCGACAGCTGCGAGCCGAGCCAATACGCCCCGCGGGCATGGCCCATGAGCAGCACGCCCAGTTCGTCCACCCCTTCGGTGATCTCGTCCCGCAGCACGGCGGCGCGCAGGGACATCCGCCATTCGCGGCCGGCCAGCTCGTGCAGCGACAGCACCGCGTCGTCGCAGGGGTGGTAGGCGTAGTGGACGGTGGGCCGGTACAGGGGGCGATCGCGCGGTCCCAGGGTCAGGTGGTCGGCGATGGAGATCGACTCGGCATGGGTGACCAGGAAACCGTGGAAGGCCCCCGACCTCGGGGTCCAGGTGCGCACGCGGGTGCTGGCGCCGGGCCGCCGGAGGTAGATCGCCGCCAGGCAGCCCTGCTCGTGGCGGGCGCCGTCGGGCGGGAAGTGCCGCTCGTGCGTGCCCCAGCCCAGCTCGGCCGGCTGGCAGCAGGCTTCGTCGACGAAGCCCTCGACCGACCAGGTGTTGAAGAAGCTGCCGGCCGGCTTGCGCGACCGGCCGACCTGGGTGTCGCGCTCGGCGACGTGGATGCTGCGCACCCCCAGCTGCATGGCCAGCGTGGCCCAGCCCTCGCCGGAGGCGGGTGCCGCGGCGACAGCGGCGCCGGTGTCCCTGGCGACGTCGAACAGCGCCTGCTTCAGGAAGTGCGACACCAGCCCGGGATTGGCCCCGTGGGCCAGGACGGCTGTGGGGCCAGCGCCCTTCGCCCGGCCGCAGGCCAGGGCCTCCTCGCGCAAGGCATAGTTGGTTCGCGCGGCCAGGCTCAGGCGCGGGTCGGTGTAGCCGCCGTCCCAGGGCTCTATGCAGGTGTCGAGGTACAGCGCTCCGAGCTCGCCGCACAGGCGGATGAGTGCGGCACTGCTGACGTTGACCGACAGGTTGAGCAGGAAGTCGCCCGGGCCCAGCAGGGGTTTCAGCACCTCGCGGTGATTGCCCGGGTGCAGGGCGGTCGCCTCCAGCCGCACACCGTAGGCCGCGGCGAGGCTGCGGTCCCGGTCGCTGCGGGTGATCACCAGCACCTGCTCCGGCCGCATGTCGATGTGCCGAAGGAGCAGCGGCAGCACGCCCTGCCCGATGCAGCCGAAGCCGACCATCACCAGTCGGCCCGGGAAGTGGTGGTGCACGGGTTGCAGGGCGTCGCTCACGGGCGGGCCTGGTGCGCGGCCAGGTAGGCGACCAGGCCGTCCAGGGAATCCACCTGGCGGTAGTCGCTCTCCGGCACCTCGACGCCCACGCGTGCCTGCAGGGCGATCAGCAGGTTGAGGAAGTCGAAGGAGTCGAGCTCGAGCTGCTCGCGCAGCGAACGACCGCCGTCGACACGGCCGAAGTCGGCCTCCGGCGCGATCTCGAGCGCGCTTTCGATCACGGCGTGGCGGATGCTTTCGGTGTCCATCAGACCAGTCCCTCCGGTTGGGCGAGCCGGGCCCGCAAGGCGGCCAGGAACCGGGCGCCGACCAGCCCGTCGCTCACCCGGTGGTCGGCCGCCAGCGTCACCTGCACCGTGCGGGCGACCGCGAGCTGGCCATCGCGCACCACCGGGCGCTGCGCAATCCGGCCCAGTCCGACCAGCGCGACCTGCGGCGGGTAGATGACGCCGTAGACCGTGTCCGTGCCCAGGTCGCCGAGGTTGGTGACGGTCGCCGTCGAGTCGGCCAGGTCGGAGCTGCGCAGCTGGCCCTGGCGCGCGCGGCCGAGCGCCTCGCGCAACTGCCGCATCACGGCGCCCAGGTCCTGGCGGTCGGCATCGTGGACCGTGGGAACGACGAGCCCGCCTTCGCGCAGCGAGGTGACCACGCCGAGGTGGACCGCGGGCGAGGGCTCGAAACGGCCGTTGACGAAGCGGCCGTTGAGCTCGGGCGATTCGCGCAGCGCCAGGCCGATGGCGCGCAGCGCGAGGGCGGCCCAGAGCACGCGCTCGGGCAGCGGGCGCCCGGCGTTGAAGCCTTCGAGCCAGGCCAGCGCGGCCTCGACCTCGATCTCGCAGCCGAGGTAGTAGTGCGGGATCTCGCGCTTGGAGCGCGCCATGGCGGCGGCGATCGCGGCGCGCATGCCTTCGGCGACGGTGGTGGCGGCGGCGGAGGCGGCGGCCTCCTCGACGTCGGCGATCGTCACCGGCCGGTTGCCGACCCGGCCGGCCAGCGCCTGCAGGTTCACGCCGAGCTGCTCGGCGCGCCGCCGCGCGGCGGGGGAGATGCGGGGCGGCTCGGGGGCGGGCGGAACAGGTGAGGGCGGCGCGGCGGCCGGGGCCGAGGAGGCGGCGACGGTCTGCCAGTCCTCTGCGGGCTCGGCCAGCACCGCCAGCAGTTGCCCCACCGGCAGCCGTTGACCCGGCTCGGCCGCCAGCCGCGCCACCGTGCCGTCCTGCCACACCTCGACGTCGATCGCGCCCTTCTGGGTCTCGACGACGCAGGCGATGTCGCCCTTTTTCACCGGCTGGCCGGGTTGCACGTTCCACTGGACGAACACGGCCTCGTCCATGTCCGCCCCGAATGAAGGCAGGTTCAGCTCGATCATCTTCCCAGCACCTCCCGGGCCGCGTGGACGATGCGCTGCACGTTGGGCAACGCCGCGTCCTCCAGATGCTTCGCGTAGGGGATGGGCACCTCCTCGCTGCAGACGCGGGAGGGTGGCGCATCCAGCTCGTAGAACGCGGTCTCGATCACCGTGGCCATCACCTCGGCCGCCAGGCTGCCGGTCCGCCAGCCTTCGTCGACGACGAGCAGCCGCCGCGTGCGTCGCACGGTGGAGGCGATGGCCTCGCGGTCCAGCGGGCGCAGGACCCGCAGGTCCAGCACCTCCGCCTCGATGCCGAGCGCCGCCAGCTCCTGCGCGGCGGCGAGACAGCGCGGCAGCGAGCCGCCGTAGGTGACCAGGCTCAGGTCGCGCCCCTCGCGGCGGACCGCGGCATGCGCGATGTCCACCGGCTCGGGCGCGCCCGGCAGCTCGCCTTCGACGTTCAGCAGCAGCGCATGCTCGAACAGGATCACCGGATCCGGCAGGCGCAGCGCGGCGAGCAGCATCCCGCGCGCATCCTCCAGCGTCGCGGGCGCGAGCACGCGCAGCCCCGGCACGTGGGCATACCAGCCCTCCAGGCTGTGCGAGTGCTGGGCGGCGAGCTGCCGGCCGGCGCCGGTGGTCATGCGGATCACCAGCGGCACGCCGACCTGTCCGCCGGACATGTGGCGCAGGGTCGCGGCGTTGTTGACGATCTGGTCGAGCGCGAGGAGGCTGAAGTTCACCGTCATGACCTCGACGATCGGCCTCAGCCCGTTGATCGCGGCGCCTATGCCGCAGCCCACGAAGGCCGACTCCGACAGCGGCGTGTCGCGGATGCGGTCCTCGCCGAACTCCTCCAGCAGGCCCTTGCTGACCGCGTAGCTGCCGCCGTAGCGGCCGACATCCTCGCCCATCAGGAACACCCGTTCGTCGGCCAGCAACGCGGCCCGAAGGCCCTGGCGCAGCGCATCGCGGTAGGTGGTGGTTGCCATGGCGCTCAGTCCTGTGCGACCACGTCGAGGGCCAGGTCCTCGACCGGCTCGAGCGTGCCCGCCTCGGCGAAGGCGGTGGCCGAGGCCACCTCGGCCGCCACCTCGCGCTCGATCGCCTCCACGTCCACCGCCAGCCCGAGCGCGGCGACGTGGCGCTGGAAGGCGGCGATCGGGCAGCGCTCCTTCCAGCGCTCGACCTCGGCCTTGTCGCGGTACAGATCCGGGTCGAACATCGAGTGGGCCCGGAAGCGGTAGGTGCGGAACTCGACGAACATCGGCCCCTCGCCGCTGCGCACGTGGGCGACGGCATGGCGCATGGCATCGCGCACGGCACCCACGTTCATGCCGTCCACCGACGCCGCGCTCATCCGGTAGCTGCGGGCCTTGGCACACAGGTCGGTGTCGGATTCCGATCGGGCCAGGGCGGTGCCCATCGCGTAGCCGTTGTTCTCGCACAGCAACAGCAGCGGCAGGCGCCACAGCACGGCGAGGTTGGCGGTCTCGTGGAACTCGCCTTCGGCCATCGCGCCCTCGCCGAAGAAACAGGCCGCGATGCGGTCGGTGCGCCTGAGCCTTTCGGCCAGCGCGAAGCCGAGCGCCATCGGCAGCGCGCCGGCCACGATGGCGTTGCCGCCGAAGAAGCGCCGACTGGCGTCGAACAGGTGCATGGAGCCGCCGCGGCCGCGGCAGCATCCTTCGCGCTTGCCGAACATCTCGGCCATCACCGTGTCCATCGGCACGCCACGGGCCAGCGCATGGCCGTGCTCCCGGTAGGTGGCCAGCACGCTGTCGTCGTCGCGCAGGCACGGCATGGCGCCGGCGGCGATGGCCTCCTCGCCGATGTACAGGTGCAGGAAGCCGCGGATCCGGCCCGCGCCGTAGTGCTGGGCACACGCTTCCTCGAAGCGCCGGATGCGGATCATCTGGTGCAGCAGCACGCGGGCCTCCTCGGCCGATGCGATTCGGGTCATGTGCCGCCCTCCAGCGTGGAGGTGTCGCCCTCGGGCAGGCCCAGTTCGCGCGCGCGCAGCAGGCGCCGCATGATCTTGCCGCTGCGGGTCTTGGGCAGGGTGTCGGCGAAGGCGATCTCCTTGGGCGCCACCGCCGGGCCGAGCCGGCTGCGGCCGAAGCCCAGCAGCTCGCGCCGCAGCGCCTCGCTGGCCTGGAGGCCGGGCTTGAGCGCGACGAAGGCCTTGACGACCTCGCCGACCACCGGATCCGGCTTGCCTATCACGCCGGCCTCGTGCACGGAGGGATGCTCCATCAGGGCGGACTCCACCTCGAAAGGCCCGATGAGGTGGCCGGAGGACTTGATCATGTCGTCGGCGCGGCCGACGAACCAGAAGTAGCCGTCCTCGTCGCGCCGGGCCAGGTCGCCGCTGAGGTACCACTCGCCGGCGAAGCACTTGCGGTAGCGCTCCTCCTCGTGCAGGTAGGTGCGGAACATCGAGGGCCAGCCGCGGCGCAGCGCCAGCTCCCCCTCGGCGCCGGGCGTGTCGAGCGCAGTCACGCTGCCGTCGGCCTCGCGCCTGACGATCGCCGCCTCGATGCCCGGCAGCGGCCGGCCCATGGAGCCGGGCCGGATGTCCATCGACAGCAGGTTGGCGATCATGATCCCGCCGGTCTCGGTCTGCCACCAGTTGTCGTGGATCGGCAGCCCGAAGGCCTCGACGCCCCAGTGCACCGCCTGCGGGTTGAGCGGCTCGCCCACGCTGGCGATGAAGCGCAGGGCAGGGCAGGGGTGGGCGCGGGCCGTGCCGGCGCCGCTGCGCATCATCATGCGCACGGCCGTCGGGGCCGTGTACCAGACCTGGACCCCTTCGCGCTGGAGGATGCCGTACCAGCGCTCGGCGTCGAAGTCGGCTTCGTCGACCACCAGCGTGACGCCGGTGGCCAGCGGGGCGAGGATGCCGTAGGAGGTGCCGGTGACCCAGCCGGGGTCGGCAGTGCACCAGTAGACGTCGCGCGGCCGCAGGTCCAGCGCGAGGCGGGCGGTGGCCAGGTGGGCGACGATCGCCTCGTGAACGTGCAGCGCGCCCTTGGGCTGGCCGGTGGTGCCGCTGGTGAAGTGCAGCAGGGCCGGGGTCTCGGGGGGCGTCGGGCCGATCACGTAGCGCGCCGGGGCGGCGTCGAGCGCTGCCTGCAGGTCGAGGGTGCCCTCCGGCAGCGGGCCGTCGTCGTCGCGCTGCAGCAGCACGTGGCGCAGCGCGGGCAGGCGGGCCCGCACCGGCTCGACCTTGCGGCGGTACAGGCTGCTCGTCGTCACCAGCAGCGTGGCGGAGCCCAGCGTCATGCGGGTGGCGATGGGCTCCGGGCCGAAGGCCGAGAACAGCGGGGTCACCCGGCAGCGGTGCTTGAGAGCGCCGAGCATGGCGATGTAGAGGGCCGGCACGCGCCCCAGCAGCAGGAAGACCGGATCGCCCATGGCCAGGCCGAGGGCGGCGATGGCGTTGGCGAAGCGATCGCTGGACGCGTCGAGTTCGGCGTAGCTGATGTCGCGGCGCGAGCCGTCCTTGGCGATCCAGCGCAGCGCCGTCATCGTTGCCTTGGGGCCGGCCGCATGGCGGGAGACCGCCAGCTGCGCCATGTTCAGGCTGCCGTCGGGCGCGAGCAGCGAGGCCCTCTCGTCGGACCAGCGGAAGCCGCGGCAGGCGGCCTCGTAGTCCGGCAGGTTGGCGTCGGCATCCTGCGCCGACTTGCGGATCAGGTCGGTCATGGGCGGCTCCTCGCGGCGCGACGGTGGTTCAGTCCTGGTGCCGCACCAGCAGCACCGGCACCGGCGACTCGCGCAGCACCAGCTCGGCATCGCTGCCCATGGCCAGGCGGTTGAAGCCTCGCCGGCCGTGCGTGCCCATCACGATCAGTCCGCATTGGCGCCGGGTGGCTTCCTCGACGATGGCGTCGGCGGCGCGGCGGGAGGTCACCTCGCGCAGGACGGTCTCGCTCGCTGCGCCGCCCTCGGTCGCATGCCGGCTGGCCTGGGCGAGGATCTCGTTGCCCATCTTCAGCAGGCGGCTGCGCGTCTCGTCGAAGCTGGCGGCGGACGCCAGCTCGACCATGAAGGGGAAGTCGTCGACCACGTGCAGCAGGACGAGGGTGGCCTTCAGCCGCGCGGCCAGGGCGATGGCCTCTTGCAGGCCGTGCTCGCAGGTGGCGCTGCCGTCGACGGGAACCAGGATGCGGTCGTACATGGCGGATCCTCGCGGCCGGACCGAGCGGTGAGGGCCCACGACCGCCGGCCGTGATCGTGGGCGTGCCGCCATTCTTCGGCGCCCCACGCGAGCGGGGCTTGAGATTTCGCAGGTCGAGGCGGTGCGCAGCGGGCATCGTGGCGATGCACAGGAGACCGAACGCATGGAACAGTCATTCGAGGATCGGGCCGATGCGGGCCGGCAGCTCGGAGCGCGGCTCGCGGGCATGGAGCTGGAGGATCCGGTGGTGCTGGCGCTGCCTCGCGGCGGGGTGCCGGTCGCCGCCGAGGTGGCGCGCGCGCTGAAGGCGCCCCTGGACCTGGTGCTGGTGCGCAAGATCGGCGCGCCCGGCCAGCCCGAGCTCGCGGTGGCGGCCATCGCCGACGGCGGCGAGCCCGCGCTGGAGGTCGACGAGAGCACGCTGGCGGCGAGCGGGGCCACTCTCGAGTACGTGCACGCGCAGTTGCATGACCAGCTGCAGGAGATCGAGCGCCGCCGCAATCTCTACCTGCGCGGACGCGCACCGCTGGACCTGAAAGGCCGCACGGCCGTGCTCGTCGACGACGGCATCGCCACCGGCACGACCGTGCGCGCGGCCCTGCAGGCCCTGCGCCTGCGCGGGCCCCGGCGCATCGTGCTGGCCGTGCCGGTGGCGCCCCCGCAGGAACTGCCCGCGCTGCGCGCCCTGGTCGACGACCTGGTATGCCTGTCCGCGCCGCCATGGTTCCACGCCGTCGGCGCCCACTACTGCGATTTCCGGCAGACCGAGGACGCCGAGGTCACCGCCCTCATGGCCGGCCTGCGCGCCTCTCCAGGAGCGCCAGACTAGGCGTCGGGAGGCGCCGGTCGCCGTCTATTCCGATCGTGCAACACGCTGGAGAGCAACGGCCGGGGCCGTCGCGCCGCAGCCCTGCTTGCGCAGGGCCACCAGCACCCCCAGGTCGCGATCACGGTGCGTCACACCGTGATTCAAGGCCCGTTCGGGAACGGTCCGGTTTCGCGACCCAAGCACGCGGCGGCGGCGAACGCTGCAGCACGACGGCTGGATTCCGCCTTGAGCCTGCGGCCGGACGTGGTGCTCGTCGATGCGGCGCTTCCGGGCCTGTACCCGGATGGGCTGCTGGCCGCGCTGCGACAGCGGCCCGAACTCGCCGAAGTGCCGGTGATCGCGCTCGTCGCGCCGGGGCAGGCGCGCGCGATTGCATCGCCAAGCCCTGGGACCCCGAGGAGCTTTGCGCGCGTGTCGACAGGCTGGTGGCCGAGCGAAGGGCCATGCGGGCCCTGCTGGAGGTCAGGCAGGTGGTGTCCACGGCCTGCCGCCTGATCGACGACGCCCAGCGGGCCACCCGGTCGCTGGCCGCGCAGCTGTCGCCCCCCGTGCTGGACCGGCTGGGGCTGGTGCCCGCGCTGGAGTGGCTGGCGGAGGAGATCGGTGCGTCCTTCGGCCTGGCGATCACCGTCGACGACGACGGCATGCCCAAGCCGCTGTCGCAGCAGGCGCGGACCATCGTCTACCGTGCCGTGCGCGAGCTGCTGATCAATGTGGCCAGGCACGCCAAGGTGGACCATGCGCACGTGGAGGTGGTCTCTGTCCACGGGACCATGACGGTACGCGTCAGCGACGCAGGCGTCGGCTTCCAGCCGGAAACGCTGCAGACCGCCCATCCGGCGCGCGGGCTGGGGTTGCTCAGCGTGCGGGAGCGCCTGTCCTATATCGGCGGCCGATTCGAGCTGCGGGCCGCGCCGGGCGAGGGGACCGAGGCGGTGCTGACGCTGCCGCTCGCTCCGGCCCCGCCGGACACGGCCTGGTGATGCCCTTCGGGGTGATTCTCGTCGACGTGCCCGGACGGGCCCTCATCGGCCCGAGGGCGCGGACGGCAGCGGGCCGGGGCGCTCCGGCAGGACGTCGGCGTCGACGGTGAAGTAAAAGAAGACCTGGTGATGATCGCCGCGGTGGATGGTGGTGGTGTTGCGCTGCGACTCGCCGTTGCGGCGCGCCTGCACTTCGTAGCGCCCGAGCGGCAGATCGATCATCAGCCAGGGCCCGGCCAGGGCCTTGTCGAAGACCACCTGCTGCCGCTCGTCCTCGATGCGCACCTGCACGTCCGCGAGCCAGGCGCCCGACCCCTTCGCCGCCGTGACGATCCACAGACTGTAGTCGCCGCGCTTCGAGTTCAGCGTGGCCTGCTCTTCGTTGGAGATGCCGCCGATGGCATAGCGGCGGCCCGAGGCCGTGATGCCTTCCTCGGCGGCCAGGGCGCTGCCCGTGGTGGCAGCGGCCAGCCAGAGCGCGATGGCGGGGGCGAAGGCCGGCCGGAGGAGGCCTGCGAACGGGGAGCGCATGGTGGGACTCCTGCTGTCGGTCGCGGTCAGGTCGCGGATCTCCGGTGCGCCGCGCGAACCTCCTTCAGGCCCTCGGCGGTCCCGCGCATCAGCTGGCGCGCGGCCTCGCTGGCCATGTGGCCGAAATCCTGCACCGTGGCCGCACCGTCGCGTGCCGTCGTGCGGCCGGTCTCGGCGGCGCGCAGGCCGGACTGCAGCACGCTCTGCGACACCTCCCGCGTCGCTTCGAAGGCACTGCCCACCACCTGCCGGACGATGGCCCCCACTTCGGCAGCGACGTCGCCGGTGGCCTGCAGCGCTTCGCACAGGGAGCGCTCCAGCAGCGCGCCCACTTCGGTCTCCAGGGTCTGCAGCTTGGTCATGACCTCGTCCAACTCGGCACGGGTGTCGGCGCGGACGGAGCGGGCGTGGGAGGGGGCGTGAGAGGCAGCGTGCTTGGGGGCGGCGCTGGCGGACTTCGTAGGGGACATGTCTTCGGCTCCTGGTCGGTTTGGGACTTCCTGGGCGGGCCGCACGTGGCGGATGCGTCGAAGGATGGACCCCCGATGCAGCAGCGGCATTGACCATGCGCAAGGCGGCGGCCGCGATGGCGCCCGCGCCCACGGGCTGGCCGTGGATTGCGCAAGCGCAATGCGCCTCGCTGCCGCCGACTCCATCGTGTGTGTCCAGCCCTGGGCTGAATCACCGGAGAACCCGATGTCCACTGTCCCTCTCGCCCTGGCGATCGACATGGTCCCGTTGCCCGCCGTGCGGCTGCCCTCGGGCATGTCGCTCGAAGCGGCCCTGCAGCAGCGCCGCAGCATCCGCGCGTTCCTGCCCGACGCGCTGCCGCTGGACCTGGTGTCGTCGCTGCTGTGGTGCGCTTTCGGCGTCAACCGCGCGCCTCGAACGGAGTGGCCATGAGACTACTGGTTCGGCCCCGCACCACTCGAATGACGCAGCGTCCGGCGCGCCTGCCCCTCGAAGGCGTCGACGCAGGCGTCGGAACGATCACCTGGGCGCGCCATCGCGCGCTTGCGCCAGCGCAAGGCCCGCGGCGGCGCGCTTCCTAGCATGGGCACTCCAACGAGCGAGAGAAGGCCATGGCCCAGCATGCGATGAGTCCCGTGGATGCCGCCTGGTACCACATCGACGGTCCGGCGAATCCGGCGGTGGTCAATGCGCTCGTCACGACGCGCAAGCCGCTGGATTTCGAACGGGTGAAGGCAGTGTTCGACCGGCGCCTCGCGCGTTTCGGGCGCTTCCGCCAGCGCGTGGTGGAGCCCGCGCTGGGGATGCCGCGGTGGGAGGACGTGGACGACTTCGAGATCGGGCACCACATGCACCATCTCGCGCTGCCGGCCCCGGGCGACGAGGCCGCGCTGCGCGCGCTGGCGGCCGACCTGGCCAGCGCCCCGCTGCCGGGCGGCCGGCCGCTGTGGCAGGCCTACGTGATCGATGGGGTGGGCGAGGGTGGGGCGCTGGTGATGCGCTACCACCACTGCATAGGTGACGGCCAGGCGATGATGACGGTGGCGGCCAGCCTGTTCGACACGTCGCCCGGGCGCCGCAGCCTGCCGCTGACGGACACCGATCCACCGCCGGCGCCGCCGCCTGGCCTGCTGGCCACGGCGTTCGATCTCGTCACCCATCCGCAGCGTGTGGCCCAGGCCGCCGCCCAGCTCGTCGATGGCGGGCGCGTGCTGGTGCAGGACCTGCTCAAGCCGCGCGATCCCGATTCGCCCTTCAAGGGCGAGTTCGGCACGCCGCAGCGCGTCGCCTGGTCGAAGCCGGTGGCGGTTGACGAGCTGAAGGCCATAGGCTGGCCCTTCGGCGCCAAGGTCAACGACGTGCTGGTGTCGGCCCTGGCCGGCGCGCTGCGCAGCTACCTGGCGCATCGCGGCGTGGCGGTGGCGCACACCACCTTGCGTGCGATGGTGCCGGTGAACCTGCGGCCGCCGGAGCGCGCCCAGGCGCTCGGCAACGAGTTCGGCCTGGTCATCCTCGACCTGCCGCTGGGCGAGCGCGACGCGGTCCGCCGGGTGGCGCTCGCCAAGGCGCGCATGGACGCGCTCAAGCGCTCGACCGAGCCGCTGGCGATGGAGTGGCTGTTCGACCTGTTCGGCCGTGGCCCCAAGGCGGTCGAGGACCTGGCGCAGACGATGTTCGGCAGCAAGGCCAGCCTGGTGCTCACCAATGTGGCGGGGCCGCGCCAGCCCCTGTACCTGGCCGGCGCGGCCATCGAGCGCATGGTGTTCTGGGTGCCGCACCCGGGCGACGAGATGGGCCTGGGCGTGAGCTTCATGAGCTACCGCGGCCAGGTGCAGCTGGGCGTCATCGCCGACGCGCGCCTGGTGCCCGACCCCGAGGCCATCGCCGCGGCCTTCGATGCGGAGGTGGCCACCCTGGCAAGGCGTTACGCGCGGGCGGCGGAGCAGCGCGAAGCGCTCAGGCAACGCAGCCTGCCAAAGCCCGTCGCGGCAGCACGGACCGCAGCAGCGTCTCGGCATCGGCGTGCGACATGACGCGCGGCACCGGGTAGTTCGGCCTCGGCGCAGGCGGCCTCGGCCAGGGCGGGGATGTCCTGCGCACGCAGGGCGACGACGTCGGGGGGCGCTTGTCATCGACCGTTCACACGCTGTTTCGCAGCGTTGGCGCATTGTTCGCGACCGTTTGCCGGGTGTTGCCATGGCGCTCCTAAGGTGACCCCATCGGCATCCATCACGGGAGCGCACGATGGGCACCATCCAACTGCTGAACGGCCGCCACGACACGCACCTGCTGCGGTTCCGCTCGTTGTTCGACGACGGTCGCGGCCTGGCCTTCCCCTGCGACGACCACGGCGAGGTCGACATGAACACGCTGAGCGAGCGGGCACGCGGCAACTACCTCTATGCGAGGACGGTCGTCGGCCGCGAGTTCCACTCGCCGCGCGTCGAGCGATCCGGAGCCTGAGGTCGATCCGAGCGACGTCACGCGCGTCGCGGCGCCTTGACGCCGCGCAAGCCGGTGCCGCGTCGAGCGCCTAGAGTGACCTTCAGCTCGTGCGGCGTGGCAGGACCCTCCATCCCGCGTGCCGAGGCAGGCGCAGCCCGCCTGAACCCCTGCGAGGAGTGCCCCGATGTACACGAAGATCCTGGTGCCCGTGGACGGCAGTGCCACCTCCGGCCGCGGCCTCGATGAGGCGATCAAGCTGGCGCGCCTGACGGGGGCCACGATAGAGCTGCTGCACGTGATCGACCTGATGCCGCTCGCGACGACGTACGAAGCCGGCGCAGCGCTGACCCCCCAGGTGATGCAGTTGCTGACCGAGGGCGGCCAGCAGATCCTGGCCGAGGCCGAGGCGCGCGCGAAGGCCGCAGGCGTGGTGGTCGAAACCCAGCTCATCGAGAGCCCGGCCACTCGGGTGTGCGACCAGGTGGTCGACGAGGCCAGGCGCTGGGGCGCCGAGCTGATCGTCATCGGCACCCACGGCCGGCGTGGGGCGGGCCGCCTGGTGATGGGCAGCGACGCCGAGCAGATCGCCCGGCGCGCACCGGTGCCCGTGCTGCTGGTGCGTGCGCCTGAGAGCGCCTCGGAATGAGTGCAGGCCGCTTCCGGGTCCTTCGCTTGCGCCAGCGCAAGTCCATCGCTCGAGCCTGATCCAGACTGTCCCGCAGGGCTGCAGGTGCGCCGGAAACCGCGGCGCCTAATACCCAGGAGACCACGATGAGCACTCCCTTTGTCACCCTCCTCGCCGCCGGGCTGATCCTGGCGTGCACCGGCGCGAGCGCCCAGCCCGGGCCTGCTTCCGGCGCTTCGGCCGGCGTCAACTGCGGCCCCAGAGGCGGTGCCAGTGCCGCAGCCGGCGATTGCCCCGGCGGCATGCGCCACGGCATGGGTGCCCGCTGGGGCCGGGACTACACGCCGGGGTGGTCGATGATGACCCCGGCCGAGCGTCAGCAACACCAGGAGAAGCTGGGCGCGCTCAACACCTACGAAGAGTGCCGCAGCTACATGGACCAGCACCACGAGCAGATGGCTGCACGCGCCAAGGACAAGGGCCTGACCCTGCCGGCCAAGCCTCGCCACGATGCCTGTGCCACGCTGCCCAGGTCGAAGAAGTAGAGCCACGTGTGGGATCCGCCATGCGTAGCGCTATCGACACGCCGCCTCGCTTCATCCGCCGGTTCGCCGAGATCGGCGCAGCCGACGTGGGCCTGGTGGGCGGCAAGAACGCGTCGCTGGGCGAGATGGTGCGTGAACTGGCGCCTCGGGGCGTGCGCGTGCCCAACGGCTTCGCGATCACCGCCGAGGCCTATCGGCATGTGCTCGACCGGGCCGGTGCCTGGCCGCGCCTGCGCGAAGCGCTGCAAGGGATGGACTCGCGTGACGTGGACGACCTGGCGCTGCGCGCCGAGCGCGCACGCGAGATCGTCTACGGGGCACCGCTGCCGGCCGACCTGACGGCCGAGATCCTGTCGGCCTACGCACTGCTGCTGGCCGAGTACGGCGAGCAGGCCACCGTCGCCGTGCGCAGCTCGGCAACGGCGGAGGACCTGCCCACCGCTAGCTTCGCCGGCCAGCACGAGACCTTCCTGAACGTCGCCGGCCAGGCCCGGCTGCTCGACAGCGTTCGCCGCTGCTTCGCCAGCCTGTTCAAGGACCGCGCGATCAGCTACCGCGTCGACAACGGCTTTGACCATTTCAAGGTCTTCCAATCCGTCGGCGTGATGAAGATGGTGCGATCCGACCGCGCCTCGAGCGGGGTGATCTTCACGCTCGACACCGAATCCGGCTTTCGCGATGCGGTGTTCATCACCGGCGCCTACGGCCTGGGCGAGAACGTGGTCCAGGGCACGGTGGACCCGGACGAGTTCTACGTCTTCAAGCCGACCTTCCGTGCCGGCCGCCGCGCGGTGCTGCGGCGCAAGCTGGGCGGCAAGGAGATCCGCATGGTCTACGCCAAAGGCGCCGGCCGCGAGACCACCCGCAACATGCCGACCTCGCGCGAGGACCAGCAGCGCTTCTGCATCAGCGACGACGAGGTGCTGGCACTGGCCGACGCCGCGATCACGATCGAGGATCACTACAGCCGGCGCGCCGGCCGACCGACGCCGATGGACATCGAGTGGGCGCGCGACGGCCTCGACGGCCAGCTCTACATCGTCCAGGCTCGCCCCGAGACGGTGGCCTCGCAGCGTGCGGTCGGACTGGTGGACGAGTACCGCTTCACCGCCAAGGCACCGGTGCTCGTCAGCGGCCGCGCCGTCGGCAGCCGCGTGGCGGCCGGCAAGGTGCGCGTGGTCCGTGATGCCTCGGAGCTGGGCGAGTTCCAGCCCGGCGACGTGCTGGTGGCCGATACCACGATGCCCGACTGGGGCACGGTGATGAAGACCGCCGGCGCGGTGGTCACCAACCGCGGCGGGCGCACCTGCCACGCCGCCATCGTCGCGCGCGAGCTGGGCATCCCGGCGGTCGTGGGCTGCGGCAACGCGACCACCACGCTGCGCACCGGCGACGAGGTCACCGTCTCCTGCGCCGAAGGGGCGGTGGGTCGCGTCTATGCCGGCACGCTGCCGTTCACGCTGACCCGCACCGAGCTCGGAACGATGCCGCGGCCGCAGACCCACGTGATGGTCAACATGGCCAATCCCGATACCGCGTTCCAGACCGCGATGCTGCCCACCGACGGGGTGGGCCTGGTGCGCCTGGAGTTCATCGTCGCCGAGCACATCAGGGCCCACCCGATGGCGCTGGTGCACCCCGAGCGCATCGACGACCCCGCCGTGCGGGAGGAGATCGCCAGCCTGACCCGCGGGCATCGCCAGCCGTCCGAGTTCTTCGTGCGCGAGCTGGCCGAAGGCGTGGGCACGATCGCCGCGGCCTTCTACCCCAAGCCGGTCATCGTGCGGCTGTCCGATTTCAAGACCAACGAGTACGCCAGCCTGCTCGGCGGCCGCTGGTTCGAGCCGAAGGAAGAGAACCCGATGATCGGCTTCCGGGGCGCGTCGCGCTACGCCCATCCGGCCTACGCCGAAGGCTTCGCCCTCGAATGCGCCGCGATGAGGCGGGTGCGAGAGGCCATGGGCCTGAGCAACGTCAAGCTGATGATCCCGTTCTGCCGTCGCGTGGACGAGGCCGAGCGCGTGTTGGCGGCGATGGCCACGCATGGCCTGCGCCGCGGCGAGAACGGCCTGGAGATCTACGTCATGTGCGAGATCCCGAACAACGTGATCCAGGTGGATGCGTTCGCCCGGCTGTTCGACGGCTTCTCGATAGGCTCGAACGACCTGACGCAGCTGGTGCTGGGCGTGGACCGCGATTCGGAGATGGTGGCCTTCGACTTCGACGAACGCGACGAGGGCGTCAAGACCATGATCCGGCAGGCCGTAGAAGGGGCGCACCGCAACGGGCGCCACATCGGCCTGTGCGGCCAGGCGCCGTCGGACGACCCCGAGATGGCCGCCTTCCTGGTCGAGCTGGGCATCGACTCGATCAGCGTCACGCCTGACACGCTGCTCGCGGTCACGCGCGGCGTGCTGGCGGTCGAGGAGCGGCTGGATCGCCAACCACGAGGCGCGTTGGCCCGGTGAGCACGGGCCGCATCCGCCAGCCTTCGCCCGACGAGATCCGCGCGACCGTGCTCGCCACGATCGGCTCGCTCGCGCCGGACCAGGACCTGGCGGCCATCCGGGCCGGCCGGCCGCTGCGCGACGAGCTGGCCCTGGACTCGATGGACTGGCTCAACTTTCTCGCTGCGCTGCAGGAGCGGCTGGGCGTGGAGGTTCCTGCGGAGCTCGCGCCCCGGCAGACGCTGGATGCCCTGGTCGATCAACTCTCGGTCCGGGCACGGCGCAAGGAAGCGGCCGGGCCCACCACCGCGGGCGCACTGCCCCACACCCAGTACTTCGTGAAGGGCACGTGGGTGACGCTGAGGCCGATGGGGCCCGGCGACGTCGAGCTGGAAGCCGCGTTCGTGAAGCGTCTTTCCGTCCAGACGCGCTACATGCGCTTCATGGTGACGATGAACGAGCTGCCGCCCCGCAAGCTGCATGACCTGACGCATGTCGACCAGGACCACCATGTCGCGCTGGCGGCGCTGGCCGAGCGCGAGGGCCGGCCCGAGCTGCTGGGCGTGGCCCGCTACATCGCCGATGCGGGTGGCACCAGCTGCGAGTTCGCGGTGGCCGTCGACGATGCCTGGCACGGCTGCGGGCTGGCGGGCATCCTGATGCAGGCGCTGATCGACGTTGCCCGCTCGCGCGGGCTGCGGACGATGGAGGGCATGGTGTTGCGCACCAACACGCCCATGCTGAAGCTGGCCCGGCAGCTCGGATTCCAGACACGACGTGAACCGGACGACCCCTGCACGCTGCGGGTGGTGCTCCCGTTGCAGAGGTAGACGGACTTGCCCCGCCTCGACACCTTCGATGCCTACTCGCCGCGCGAGATCGCCGGCCGGGTCAGGGAGTTCTGCGTCCTCAAGGCGCAGCTGCCGCTGCTGCCGCTGGCGATGCTGGGCGTCCTGGCGGGCGCGTTCATCGGCCTGGGCGCGCTGATGTTCAACCTCGTCACCAGCGACGCGAGCCTGTCCTTCGCGGCATCGCGGCTGCTGGGCGGCGTCGCGTTCTCGCTCGGCCTCATCCTCGTGACCGTCGCCGGCGCGGAGCTGTTCACCGGCAACAATCTGCTGGCCATGGCCTGGGCGGACGGCTGCGTCAGCACGCGCCAGGTCCTGCGCAACTGGGGCGTGGTGTGCGTGGCCAATTTCGTGGGAGCCGCCGGCCTCGCCGGGCTGGTCTGGCTTTCGGGGCACACGGAGATGAACGGCGGCGACGTGGGCCGCGCGGTCGTGCGCCTGGCCATGGCCAAGGCCAGGCTGCCCATCTCGGAGGCCTTCTTTCGGGGCGTACTCTGCAACGTGCTGGTGTGCATGGCGGTGTGGATGGCCTTCAGCGGGCGCAGCGTGAGCGACAAGGTCGTGGCCATCGTGTTCCCCATCACCGGATTCGTTGCGGCCGGCTTCGAACACTCCATCGCCAACATGTACCTCCTGCCGCTGGCCATGCTGCTGGGGGCGCCCATAGGGGTCGCCGACCTCCTGCGCAACCTGGTGCCGGTGATGGCCGGCAACCTCGTGGGCGGGAGCGTGCTGGTCGCCCTGGTGTACTACGTCATCTACATCCGCGCCGGGCGCAGCGAACCTGGGCAACTGAAGCCCCCACCGGCCCGTGCCGTGAGGGCCACCGACTCCGAATAGCGGCGGACGGGTCTCTCGGCCCCCACGCCCAACCACACCTGCCACACCTCAGGCGGCCGAGGGACTGCGCCCTGGCCGCCGGGGCCGGCCGGGCGTCAGACGCTGTGGCCCCGAAGGGCGGCCGTGACCCGTTGTTCGAGCTCGCGCCCGCTCGTCTCGGTCAGGTCCACGGCCTGGCTGGTGAGCATGCAGTGGCGGCTGGCCTCGCCAAGCTGCGCCCGCAGGTCGCCGAGGAAGGGATCGGAGGCGATCAATGCAAGGCGATCGTAGCGATGCGCCAAGGCGGACTCCTCGAGGTAGGCGGCCAGCTCGCGGGCGAACTGGACGCGGTGCTTCTCGCGGCTGTCGGTGTGCGGTTCGAACCGCGTGCTGGCGCCACCCTTCAGGACGTGCCCGGGACGGTCGTCGCCGAGCTGGCTGGGCCTGATGCGGCTTTGCTCGTGAACGAAGTCCGCCAGTTCGCGTAGATGGCTGGTCTGCGGGTCGCGTTCGAAGCAACGGGCGCGGGCGGCATTGGCCACCAGCACCCATTCCGGGGCGGCGGGGTGCCGGTTGGCGTGGCTGGGAGTCGTCATGGAATCTCCTTGCATCCGGACCTTCGCGGTCCTGAACGGTGATGCTGCCGCTGGCGGCGCGCCGGGCCTTGCGCGATCTCAACGCAGTGGCCGGCGGCGGGAAGAATCCCGGGTGAGCCGCGCCGGCGCCTGGCCCAACGCCTTGATGCCAGTCAATCCCTGCAGGGTCGCGGGCCGCTACCTTTGAGCCGAGCCGTCGCGCCCATGGGGCGCGCCGGACGCGACAGATGCCATTGCCCGCCTCATGGACCGCTGCCTGGAAAGAGCACCGCGCGCTGGTGCTCATCGGCCTGGCCGCGGTGCTCGCCGGGACGGCCTTGCTGATCACGTCGTGGCGCGGGCCGGCGGTGCCCGCCTACACCGTCGCGCGGGGCGACGTGCTGCAGACGGTGGTCGCCAGCGGCCGGGTCGTCAACCCACGGCGGGTGGATCTGGGCAGCCAGATCACCGCTTCGGTGGCTCGCGTCCCGGTGCAGGAAGGCCAGCACGTGCGGGCCGGCGACATCCTGATCGAGCTCGAAGGAGACGAGCTGCGCGCCCAGGTGGCGCAATCGCGTGCGGCGCTTACGCAAGCGCAAGGCCGCCTGCGGCAGTTGGGCGCGACCACGCTGCCGACGGCCGAGCAGTCGCTGCGCCAGGCTGAGGCGAACCTCGTGAACGTGCAGCACCAGTACGACCGCACGCGCGAACTGCACGGCACCGGATTCGTCGGGCCGGCCCAGCTGGACGATGCCCGGCGCAACCTCGAGGTGGCGCGCAGCCAGCTGCGCGCGGCGCAGCTCCAGGTCGAGGACAACCGCCCCCAGGGCAACGCTGAACGACTGGCGCACCTGGCCGTCGACCAGGCGAGCGCGGCACTCCAGATGGCCTAGGCCAACCTCGATCACACCGTGATCCGCGCGCCGCAGGACGGCTTGCTCATTGCGCGCGACGTCGAGCGCGGCGATGTCGTTTCGCCGTCCAAGGTGCTGATGGTCCTCTCACCCGCCGGGCAGACGGAGCTTGTCGTGCAGCTGGACGAGAAGAGCCTCGCTCTGATCGCGCTGGGGCAGTCCGCCCTCGCGTCGGCCGACGCCTACCCCGACCGCACGTTCGGCGCCGAGGTGGCCTACATCAACCCGGGGGTGGACCCGCAGCGGGGCTCGGTCGAGGTCCGGCTGAAGGTGCCTTCGCCGCCGGACTACCTGCGCCAGGACATGACGGTGTCGGTGGATGTCGCCGTGGCCCGCCACGCCGATGCGGTGGCGGTGCCCAGCGATGCAGTGCACGACGTGGGCAGGCCGCATCCCTGGGTATGGCGCGTGGCGGGGGGGCGGGCGCATCGGCAGCCGGTGCGCACCGGCATGCGCGGTGACACCAACCTGGAGGTCGTCGAAGGGCTCCAGCCGGGTGACGTCGTGCTGGCAGGCTCCGCGGCGACGGTGCGCGAAGGCAGCCGGGTCAGTCCGCAGTCGCGGTCCTCGTCGGGACTGGCTCTGGCCACCAACCCATGAACAGGCTCCTGCCGATCGAGTGGCTGGCGGCGCTGCGCTTTCTCAACGAGGGCCGCCTGCAGACGCTGTTCATCGTCGGAGGGGTGGCCGTCGGCGTGGGGGTGATCGTGTTCATGTCGGCCCTGCTCGATGGCATGCAGGCCAACATCTTCCGCCGCGTTCTGAGCTCGCAGCCCCACATCGTCATCAGCCGCCCGAAGGACGTGGCGCGGCCGCTGCGCGTCTCGCACGACGGCCAGATCATCGTGGCGAACGTGCAGAAACGCTCGCAGATCGTCGCCTCGCTCGACCAGTGGCGCAAGGTGCGCGAGCAGATGCGGCGGCGGGGCGACATCGTCGCGGTCAGCCCGACGGCTGGTGGCTCCGGCTTCGCCATCCGGGGCGATGCCAGCCAGTCCATCAGCCTGGTCGGCATCGACCCGCAGGAGTACGCGAAGATCGTTCCCTTGCCCGACAAGCTGGTGGCCGGCACCTTCCGGCTGACGACCACCGACATGATCGTGGGCACCCAGCTCGCCGATGATCTCGGCGTGCGCGTCGGCGACAAGCTGCGCGTCGCCACCGCCAGCGGCGCGAGCGCGACGCTGTCCATCGCCGCCATCTTCGACCTCGGTTCCAAGGGCGTGAACCAGCGCAACGTCTACGTGGAGCTCGCCACCGCGCAGAACCTGCTGAACCTGGTGGGCGGCGTCTCGAACATCGACCTGACCGTGGCCGACCCGTTCCGCGCCGAGGAGATTGCCCAGCAGATCGGCGGCCAGACCGGCTTGCTCGCCGAGAGCTGGATCAAGACCAACAACCAGTTCTTCCTGGGCCTGAATGCGCAGAAGTTCTCGAGCTATCTGATCCGGGTGTTCGTCGGCCTGTCGGTGGCCGCGGGCATCGCCAGCGTGCTGGTGGTCTCGGTGGTGCAGCGCTCCAAGGAGATCGGCATCCTGCGCGCCATGGGCGGCTCGCGCGGCCAGGTGCTCCGCGTGTTCCTGATCCAGGGCGCGGTGGTGGGCCTGGCCGGGTCGCTGGTCGGCTCGGCGCTGGGGACCTTGCTGCTCGAGGTCTGGCGCCTGGCCGCGCGCAACCCGGACGGCACGCCGATGTTTGCCGTCAGCGTGGACTACGGGCTGTACTTGTGGGCCGCGGTGCTGGCCACCCTGACCGGCCTGGTGGCCGCCGTCACGCCGGCGGTGCGCGCGGCCAGGCTGGATCCGGTGGCGGCCATCCGGGGGTGAGATGGCGGCTGGCCACGTCCTGGAGCTGGAAGGGGTGCGGAAGTCGTATGCGGTCGGAACGCCCGCGCAGACGGAGGTGCTGCACGGCGTCGACCTCGCGCTGCGGCGCGGCGAGTTCTGCGCGCTGATGGGCCCGAGCGGTTCGGGCAAGAGCACCTTGCTCAACATCATCGGCCTGCTGGACCGGCCGGATGCCGGGCGCATCCGGATCGACGGCCAGGACACGGCCGGCCTGAGCGAGGCGCAGCTGACCCATCTGCGCGGCCACGCCATCGGCTTCGTCTTCCAGTACCACTACCTGATCTCGGCCTTCACCGCGCTGGAGAACGTGATGATGCCCATGCTGCTCGAGCGGGGCCGTGCGGACGCCGCCATCGTCGAGCGGGCCCGCGGCCTGCTCGACCGGGTGGGCCTGCTGCCGTGGCAGGACCACCGGGCGGGGAACATGTCCGGTGGGCAGCAGCAGCGCGTGGCCATCGCGCGTGCGCTGGCGCTGCAGCCCCCACTGATCCTGGCCGACGAGCCGACCGGCAACCTCGACACGAAGTCGGCCGACGGCGTGTTCGCGCTGATGCGGGACGTCAATGCCAGCCAGGGCACCGCCGTCCTGATGGTGACCCACAACCACGCGCTCGCCGAGCGCTGCGACCGGATCATCCAACTCGTCGATGGGCGCATCGTCGCGCCGGCGACGTCTCCGGGTTGAGATCCCGAGAGTCTTTTGCCGTGCGCCAGGGCGAATCGCGCCGCGCGTCAGCCCGCGTGTCAGACGTCCGGCACGAAATCGATGAAGCCGCGCTCCACGTCGGTGGCCACCAGCTTGACGCGCAGAAGCTGGCCCACTTCCAGGCCGGCCACGCCGGCCACGAGCTTGCCTTCGACGGGCGGCGTGAGCACGCGCACCCAGGTTTCGCGCTCCGTGCAGCCGGTCACGATCGCCTCGTAACGCTGTCCGACGTGCGACTCGAGAAGCAGCGCCGCCTCGGACTTGCGCATGCGTCGCTCGACCTTCTGCGCGGCGTCTTCCTGTCGCGTGCAGTGCTCGGCGAGCTCCCGCAACTCGGTCTGCGTGTAGGGCGCGGGCCGCTCGCTGAGCACCGCCTTGAGCATGCGCGAGGTGATGAGGTCCGGGAAGCGCCGGTTCGGGGCGGTGGAGTGCGTGTAGTCGCGCACCGCGAGCCCGAAGTGTCCGAGCGGTGACCCACCGGGCTGCTCCACCACGTACTCGCCCCTTCCCATCAGCTTGATCACGATCAGCGAGAGATCCGGGAATCGCAACGGATCCGCCCGGTGGCGTCGGGCGAGGAACGCCTCCAGTGCGTGGGCATCGGGCTCGTTGGGCAGCGCCTCGCCGAAGGTCCTCGCCAGCGCGACGATCCTCGCCCATCGCTCGGGCGAGCGGACCACGCGGCGCAAGGAGGCGCCGCTTTGCTCGGCGAGGAATCGGGCCGTGCAGCCGTTGGTCGCGATCATCAGCTCCTCGATGAGCTGGCGCGCGCGATTCTGGACCTGCTGTTTCACGGCGACCACGCGCTCGCCCTCGAACACCGCGCGCGGCTGGAAGGTCTCCAGCTCCAGCGAACCCTGCTCGTGCCGCCTCGCGCGCAGGCTTTGGGCGACCGCGTCCTGGGTCCTCAGTTGAAGCTCCATCCCCGGTGCGGCAGCCGCGGCCTCGGGCAATGCGCCCTGGCCGTCGATCCATGCGGCGACAGCGTCATAGGCCAGCTTCGCCTTGTTGCGCACGCGCGCGCGATGCACGACGGCCTGCGTGACGGTGCCGTCCGCGGTGATGGTCATCTCGGTCACGAGGGCGAGCCTGTCCTGGCCCGCGTTGAGCGAGGTCAGGTCGTTCGACAGGCGCTCGGGCAGCATCGGAAAGATCCTCGCCGAGGTGTAGACCGACGTGGTGTTGATGCGGGCATGCGCGTCGATGGCCGATCCCTTGGCCACCAGGGCATCGACGTCGGCCACGGCCACGCGCACCTTGACGGCGCCGTCGGCGAGGGGCTCGCACGACGACAGCTGGTCGAGATCGAGCGAGTCGTCGTTGTCGATGGAACACCAGGGCAGGGCGGTGAGGTCCCGGATGCGCGGGTCGTCGTCGGTGCCGGGGCCGGCGATGGACGCCAACTGCCGTTGCACGGCGCCTGGAAACTCCGGTTCCAGTCCACGCTCGGTCATCGCCTCGGTGGCGATGCGGGCGAGGTCGGACCGGTTGGGGCGATGTCTCGTGTTCACGTGCCAGCCCTCCGAAGATGCAGGTCGGTAGCGTACACACATCGCTGTTGCCGTGGCAGGACTTGCGCCAGCGCATGGCCTCTGCGCGGGGCGGCTCGGATACTGCGGCCATGAGCTACGTATTCAAGTCGAAAGCCACCGCCGATCTGCTGATGTTGCAGGCCCACGGCGATCAACTGTTGCGCCTCATCGGCAAGGAGCCGGCCGCCCGGGGCATCATCGAGCCGGCCGCGATGCCGGCGGCGATCCGCGCCCTCGAAGAGGCGGTGGTGCAGGACGAGGCGTCTCGTGCGCAAGCCGTGGCGCCGACCCCTGACGAAGACGGCTCCGCGACGGGAGGCGATGCCGTGACCTTGCGGCAGCGCGCCTGGCCGTTGCTGGAGATGCTGAAGGGCGCTCATGCCGCGGCGCGCGAGATCGTCTGGGGCGTGTGAAGCGCTTCGAGCGGCCCCGGAAAGTGTTCGGTAGCGAACAGAGCGGAGTCTGCGCAGTGGCGAGAATTCCTGTCCGTGCCCTTGAAGGAACCATGAAGCGCCAGGAGTCGGCTCCTGCCTGCAAGAGCCAGTGAAGTGCGCCCGTTCGCTCCTGGCGTCCACCGGAGAAGAGAAATGCGTCTGGCCATCGCCCTGCTGGGGATCCTCCTGTCCGTGACGCCGGCCATGGCTCAGGTGAGCGTGGGAATCTCGCTGCCCGCCGTGAGCATCGGCATCAGCGTGCCGGCCTATCCTCAACTCGTCCGAGTACCGGGTTACCCGGTCTACTACGCGCCCCGACTGAGGTCGAACTTCTTCTTCTACGAGGGGTTGTACTGGGTCTATCAGGACGACGACTGGTACGCGAGCTCCTGGTACAACGGACCGTGGGGGCGGGTCTCGCGGGAAGCCGTGCCCGTGTTCATCCTGCGCGTTCCAATTCGCTACTACCGCAACCCCCCTTCGTACTTCCGCGTCTGGCGGCGGAATGCGCCTCCGCGCTGGGGCGAGCACTGGGGGCATGAATGGGAGCAGCATCGGAGCGGGTGGGACCGGTGGGACCGCAGGTCGGTGCCGGCGCCCGCGCCCCTGCCCCTCTACCAGCGGAGCTACCCCGGCCACCGCTATCCCTCCGCCGAGCAGCAGGCGGAGCTTCATGCGCGCCACTATCGCTACCAGCCTCACGACCCCGTCGTGAAGCAACACTATCAGGAGCAGGCCGGCCACCCTGGGGCGGCGCCGGCCCAACAGCCGCAGCAGGAAGCTCCGCCCGAGCGGGGCCAGGGGCGAAAGGATGGGGACAAGGGCGAGGAGCGGGGGCAGGAGCGCAAGTAGAGCCGCGGGATCCCGCCGAACGGGCGGCTCCCGCTAGCGCACGCCCAGGATCACCTGGTCACCCCACGCCTGTATCGGCCCGAGCGGATTCTTCACGACCTCGTACTCGCTGATGGTCGGCTGGCCTCCCACCAGCTGATATACCAGCTGGTCGTCGACGAAGACCAGCAGCGCGTCGACGCTCCAGCCGGTGGTGACGGTCTCGCGCTTGAAGTTCAGCGAGTCGAGCCAGAAGCTGCCGACGCGGTCCCGATCGATCTTCTTCACCGCAATCGCATAGCCGCTGCATCTCTTGCCGGCCTGCAGGCAATCACGGATCCCGCGGTCCACGTCGTCGGGCCGGATGAGCGCGGCCGCCGCGAAGCGCTGCAGCACGTCGCCGAAGTGCATCACCGTGACGGCCGGGTTGGCCCGCGGATCCAGCCCCTGCTGGTGCACGTCCGCACGCGTGGCCTTGTACGGCTCGATGAGCGAGAGCGAGGCGGTCGCATCGTCGTAGCTGGTCCAGACGGAAACGACCTCCTTCTTGGCCGTCGGCAGCAGGGTCGAGCATCCGCCCAGCGCGAAGCACGCGAGCGCGAGGCCGATCCACTGGCAGCCGCGGCGGCGGCAAGTCTTCACGCCCATCGGCCGGTCAACCCTTGCGCCCGCCGAGGACCAGCATCAAGCCGCCGATCACGATGGCGCCCACGCTGGCCCATACCGGCACGTTGACGGTCTCGCGCTCCTTCACCGACAGCTCGATCGGTCCGATCTTCGTCGTGTGGGTGTCCTTGACGTAGCTGAAGCCGCCATAGACGAGCGCCAGGGCGCCGGCGACGATCGGCGCGATGGCTGTATACCTGGTTCGATTCATGTGTGCGTCCCCGTGGGAGAGCGTCCCGAGCTCTCGCATCGCTCGCAGATTGCAGACAGCCGCAACCCGTGCCGTTGATGCGCATCAATCGCGCGGTGTCGGTGGCGACCAAGCCTTCCCGCTGCCGGGCCCCTCGGATCGCGTCGGAGGGCAGGCTGTTCAACGCCCAGCATCCGCCATGAGGTCCGCAGCGTTCGGGTTGTAGGCATGCGGCATGGCCCAGCCGGCCACGGCGTTTGCGCCACCAGCTGCCACGGGCACCACGCCGGACCAGTACCCCGTGCCCAGGGTGCTGGCGCGCCAGGTGCCGCCCGTGGTGGTGCTCACGCGCACGGAGTTGGTGGCATTGTCTGTCCAGCTCACCACGGACAAGCCACCGGCGCGCGCGGACGCTGCGGTAGGCCATGCCGTGTCTTCCGCCGCCGTGGACAAGCGCGTGGCCGCGGTCCAGCTGCCCCCGGCCATCGCACGGCGGGACCAGATCGAGCCGACGTTGCCCGCATCCAGCGCTTGCCAAGCGGCCACCAGGTTCCCGGCGGCATCCATCGCGAGTGCGGGGTAGTACGCCGACTGGCTGCCCGAGAGCGCCTCGGGGGCTTGCCAACCGCCCTGGGCTGGCTTGCGCGCCACCACCATGGTGTTGCCGTCGAGCCATCCCACGGCCGCATCCCCCGCGGCGCTCAGGCCGGACTTGGCATTCCAGGTGCTGTGGCCGTTGGCAGGCGACACGCGCGCTGCCACGGCCCAGTGGCCGCCCGCCGGCCGTTGCGCCACATAGATGGCCACCGGCCGGTATCCCGCGCCCTCCTGCCACGCGACCATGACGTCGCCCGCTTCGTTGCTCCCCAGGTCGGGCAACGAAGCCGGGACACCGGGCGTGGACAGCACCGCGATGTCCCAGATGCCGAGGCCTGCCTCCAGATGGGCCGCCTTGACCGCGCCCCCTTCGCTCCAGGCGAGCGTGACACTGCCGTCCGGTGCCGCCACGGCGTGCAGGTCCCAGGCCAGGTGGGCGGTGGTCACGGCCACCGGCGGGGAGAATGCCCCGCCCGCCAGGCGCGTGCACACCATCAGTTTCGATGGCGTGTAGCGTGTGGCGACCGTGAAGTAGGCGATGACGGCGAAGTCGTTGTCGGCCAGGGCGGCCGCGATGGGGCCGGAACTTTTCTTGCCCCCGGGCACGGTCTTGGCGCTGCCCCAGTTCCTGCCCGCCGCCTTGTCGGCGTATCGCGCGCCCGAGGCGGCGCTCCAGGCGGCCAGCGCATGCCCCAGGCCGTTCTCAACGACCAGCGGCGCGTCGGGCGGCGATGACACCGCGTACGGGCCTTCGAGTAGCCGCGGCGTGCGCCAGGATCCCGCGCTCGCGGCCGACGCGAAACCAAGCACCAGCACCCATGCCGTCAGGGTTACGGCTGCCGTTCGGCGGGTCAATGCGAAAACCATGGCCAGGCTCCCGGGCACGAAGGTGATGCGTCCCATGCTAGGAGCCGCAAAGTCGGAGCCATTGACATGGCGCAACACCCGGGTCGAGGCGAGACCCGTCTGAGCAGTCACTTTCGCGCTCGTCGCCAAGCCAATGAGCCCGCGTCGCCGAACCTGAACAGCGGCAGCCCGTCCCCTCCTGCCTTCAAAAGTCAGCGGCATGTGTGCGGCGGCTCCGGCCGGTGATCGTCGGCCGCCTGACGACGATGACCTTCACCTTGCAATTGGTCCCGGCCAGGCGCCGTTCGTGAACTGGTTCACGAGCCGCGAAACCCTAGGGATACCGGCCATGGGGCGACGAGGCCGATCCTTTCGCGCCGAACCTGCCGACGTCGAAGCAGGTGCCCGGCATCAACATCCATTCACGGAGGAATGAAAATGCGAATCCGAACTGCTCTGGCCCATCTGGCCTTCAAGGTGGCGTTCTCGACGCTGCTGCCCGCCGCGGCGATGGCCGCGGCGCCGGTCTACACCATTCAGGGGTTTGCGCCAGGCACGGCCCTGAAGACCTTCGAGGGGGTCAATGCCTCGGGCGTGGTCGTGGGGGATTCCGACCATGGCGGAAAAGGCACTCTCGCCGATGGCGTGGTGACCGACCTGCGTCACAGCGGCGGCGGGTCCAGCGGCATGACCTTCATCAACGACCTGGGGGACGTGGCCATGACGCAGCGCGATCTCAGCGCGCCGCACGGCAGCATCGCGTCGCTGTTCATCGATGGCCAGCGAACCCGCTTGACGAAGATGGGCACCGCCGCCGGCATCAACTCGAAGCGTCAGGTCGTGGGTCTCGACAGCGGCTTCTCCCGCCCCGTCATCTACGACAACGGCGCTTATCGGCGCCTGCGCCTGCTGAAGAAGGACCAGGGCTCGATACCCAGCGGCATCAACGACGACGGGGTGGTGGTAGGGGTGGCTCTGGAAGGCAACAAGTCGCGGCCGGCGCTGTGGGATGCGTCCGGCGAGCCGCACTACCTCGGCTCGGTCTCCAAGGTCGGCTATGGCACCGCCCGCGCCATCAACAACCTGGGACAGGTGGTGGGGTGTACCGACGTGATCGGTTGCTACGTTTTCGAGGCCGGTCACTTCGAGCACCTGCCGCCAGCCGGCGCGCTCGGCTGGATCGATGTACGCGGCATCAGCAGCAGCGGAATCGTGCTGGGCGTCGCGTCCGCGTCAGACGATGTCGTCTACTGCCAGGGCGAGTCTCATGTGCTGGAAGACCTCATCGCCGGCGACGAGCACGGCCACTGGGAGCTCTGGGCCTGGGCCATCGGGCCCGCCGGCCACATCGTGGGCTCGGGCCGGCGCGACGGCGTGCCGATGTGGTTCCTTGCCACGCTGGCGAGCGATTGCGGAGCCCATTGAGAGCCCGCGCGCCCGCAGGACGTTTGAATCGGCCTGCCGGCGGGGCCGACTTTCGTTCGGCCCTCCACTGGTGACCCGGGGCCGGCGACGATGGGGCGACGGCCTCAGGGCGCCAGCAGCACGTTGTCGAACTCGGCGGCGATGCCGGCTTTGGTGCGCGGGCCGCTGGCGCAGTTGGCGGCCTCCACCCGAAGGCCCAGGGCCTGCAGGGGCTGCGAAGGCGGCACGGTGTCGATCTCGGTGTACGGAGTCTCTATCGCGAGGGTCTTGTCGCGAGTGAAGCGGAACAGCTTCGCGGCCGGCTCCCAATCGATGCGGCCCATGACCTTGGTGCCCGCGGACACCGTGCCGAGGTCGGCCAGGTACAGGGTGGAGGCGCTCATGCAGTCGGCCGTCAGGCACTGGGCCACGATGCCGTTCACGCGCAGGATTCCCGGCGCATCGGCGGTGTTCGAGGTGCGGGCCAGCTGGATCAGGCCCAGCACGTCGCCAGTCCGGTCACCCGGCACCGGGCCGCCCGGTCGCACGTTGAAATAGGCCACCGCCAGACGCGCCCGGGGCCGGCTCGGCATCGGGTTGAATGCGCAGCCTTCATTGGTCGCGATGTCGGTGACGGTGATGCTGGCGGCGATGGAGCGAGGTGCGGAGCCGGTGGTCGTGCTCAGGATGAACGACTCCATGGTCGTTCCCGTGTCGGTGGCGGAGCTGCCGTAGATCCAGCGGCCGAGGCGCGCCTTGCCCTTGTCGACGCTTCGCCAGGCTTCGGTCTCCTGCCACTTGGTGCGGTCGAGTTCATGGCCGGAGAAGTCGTCGAACAGGGGCAACCTGGCTTGTGCGCTGACCATGGCGCAAGCGGCCAGACAAGCGGCGGACGCGAGATGAACGATGTGCATGGGCACCTCCAAGGGGTTGTTGTGGGATCGCCCGGGCGGACTCCGCCCGGCTCGCCGAGAAGGCACTCTAGGGAGCGCACGCCGTCCCGCATTGAGGTCGCTCAACTCACTCGATCGACTCGATCAGGTAGTTCGGGCCGCGGTACGCATAGCCGCCGTTCATCAGCAGGATCTTGCTGCCGTCCACCGTATCGGCCAGGTGGCCGCAGCCCCCGTAGTCCTGGGCCAGGGTCAGCTTGGTCCAGCTGGGGCCGGGGTGGCCCTTGAAGACCACGTCAGGGGCGGCGTCGTGGTAGGAGTCCTTGCAGTCGCGCTTCTGCAGCACGACGTAGACGTCCTTGAAACCGTCGCGGTTGAAATCGCCGACGGTGATCTTCACCGCCTGCACGACCAGCTTGGTGGAGAAGTTGGCCGTCTCGTAGAACGGCGAGTGGTGCGTGTTCAGCCAGACCTGCACGGTGTTCTGGTTGTTGAGCACCACGAGATCGTCCCAGCCGTCGCCGTCCATGTCGACCAGCTTGGCGTCGCGCCACGTGACATCCAGCGAGGGGGTGGCCGTCAGGCGCTTGAAGTCGCCGCCACGGTTGTTGATGTACAGGTGGCTGCGGCCCTCGGTGTTGCAGACCACCAGGTCGTCCCAGCCGTCGTGGTTGATGTCGCCCTTGACGGCACACGCGAAGCCGCGCGCACCGGTGGCCAGACTGGGCGCTTCGGCGAAGCCGGCGCCCGCCTGGTTGATGAAGAGGTGATTGATGTTCGGCTGCCCGTCGGTGCGGTCGGTGGCCTCGTTGGTCACGTAGACGTCGGGATAGCCGTCGTGGTTGACGTCGAGGAACACGGGCAGGCGCCCGCGGCCGTAGGGGTCTTCCGCGCCGTGGTCGAGCATCTTGTAGAACGTGCCGCCCTCGGCCTGGATCCACAGCTCGTTGTAGCCCTTGCCCGTGCCCTGGTTGGCGCCGACGGCGCAGTAGATGTCGAGCAGGCCGTCGCGGTCGAAATCCGCGGCATCGCAGTCGTGGCGGTCCGACGGCGGGAAGACGAAGGCCGAAGGGACATAACCGGTCGGTGTCCAGTACCAGATGCGATCGTTTTCGTCGTGGCCGGTGATGTAGAGGTCGTCATGGCCGTCGCCGTCGAAGTCGGCGACGACGCTGCCCCAGTCCTGGGTCGTCTCCAGGTACTGGGCCTGGTATTGCGCCTGGGCGCCCGCGGCCGTCGTCATCAGCAAGGCCGCCATCCAGTTCTTGAGCATGTTCGATCCTCCAGTGGGTTGAGCCGGCCATCGCTTGGCGGCGCCGCCGATTCAACCGAGGCCCGCGCAGGCCGACCTTGTGTGAGCGCAAGGCAGGCATGTGGTCATGAGGTCGGCCACGCTCTTCTCCACGTCGTTTGCGCGCGATCAAGCCGTCCTGGCGGGCTGACGGCGGCCGGTCATCGACCGTTCACACGCCGTTTCGCAGGGTTGACGCTTTGTTCGCCGCCGTTTGCGGGACGTTGCCAAGGCGCTCCTAAGGTGACCTCCATCGGCATCCATCACGGGAGCGCACGATGGGCACCATCCAACTGCTGAACGGCCGCCACGACACGCACCTGCTGCGGTTCCGCTCGTTGTTCGACGACGGTCGCGGCCTGGCCTTCCCCTGCGACGGCCACGGCGAGGTCGACATGAACACGCTGAGCGAGCGGGCACGCGGCAACTACCTCTACGCCAGGACGGTCGTCGGCCGCGAGTTCCACTCGCCGCGCGTCGAGCGAGCCGGAGCCTGAGGCCGGCTTGCGCCGCGTCAAGCGGCCGGGCCGCTTGCGATGCCGTAATGCCGGCATCGCACACCACCCAGGACGGACGACCATGAGCTTCAACCTCAAGGGCCGCAGCCTGCTGACGCTGCAGGACCTGCGGGCGCGCGGCGTGAACCACCTGCTCGAGATGGCGCACGAGCTGAAGCGGGCCAAGATGGCCGGCACCGAGCAGCAGCACCTGCGCGGCCGCAACATCGCGCTGCTGTTCGAGAAGACCTCGACGCGCACCCGCTGTGCCTTCGAGGTCGCGGCCTTCGACCAGGGCGCCAACGTCTCGTTCATCGGCCCGCACGACTCGCAGCTGGGCGAGAAGGAGAGCGTGAAGGACACGGCCCGCGTGCTGGGCCGGCTGTACGACGCGATCGAGTACCGCGGCTTCGAGCAGCAGGTGGTGCAGGACCTGGCCACGTGGTCGGGCGTGCCGGTCTACAACGGCCTGACGAACCAGTACCACCCGACGCAGGTGCTGGCCGACTTCATGACCATGCAGGAGTCGAGCCGCAAGCCGCTGTCCGAGATCAGCCTGGCCTACGTCGGCGACGCGCGGTTCAACACGGCGGATTCCCTGCTCGAAGGCGCGGCGATGATGGGGCTGGACTTCCGCGTCGGGGCGCCGCGTTCGCTGTGGCCGGCGCAGGCGCTGATCGACCAGGCCAATGCCGTCGCGGGTCCGAGCGGCGCGCGGCTGCGCTTCTGCGAATCCGCACGCCATGCGGTGGAGGGTGCCGACTTCGTCTACACCGACGTCTGGGTGTCGATGGGCGAGCCGCCCGAGGTGTGGGCGGATCGCATCCGCCAGCTCAGGCCCTTCCAGGTCAATGCGGACCTGATGGCGGCCACCTGCCGCCTCGACTCGAAGTTCATGCACTGCCTGCCGGCACTGCACAACCGCGACACCCGGCTGGGCGAGCAGGTCTGGCGCGACCACGGGATGGACGCGCTGGAGGTGACGGAGGAGGTCTTCGAGTCGCCCGCCTCCATCGTCTGGGACCAGGCCGAGAATCGCTTGCACACCATCAAGGCGCTCCTCGTGGCGACGCTGGCATGAAGGGGGCATCGATGAACGCTGCACCGATGCAGGGCGTCCACTCCGAGGCGGGCCGGCTGCGCAGCGTGCTGGTCTGCCGCCCGGGCCTGGCGCAACAGCGGCTCACCCCGGCCAACTGTCGGGAGCTGCTGTTCGACGACGTGATGTGGGTCGCACAGGCCCGCACGGATCATTACGCCTTCACCAGCCTGATGCAGGAGCGCGGCATCGAGGTGCTGGAGCTGCACCAGCTGCTGGCCGAGGCTATGGAGCTGCCCGAGGCGCGCGCCTGGCTGCTGGAGCGCAAGCTCGCGCCCGTTCAGGTGGGCGTGGCGCTCGCCCGCGAGCTGCACGCGTGGCTGCTGGGGCTGCCCTCGCGAGAGCTGGCCGAGCGCCTGGTGGGCGGCATCGTGCGCGCCGAGTTGCCCTTCGAGCTGGCGGCAGGCCTGGCGAACTTCCTCGACCCGGCCGACTTCGTCGTGCCGCCGTTGCCCAACGCCATGTTCACCCGCGACACCAGTTGCTGGGTCTACGGCGGCGTGACCCTGAACGCCATGCACTGGCCGGCGCGCCGCGCCGAGACGCTGCTGATGAAGGCCCTGTACCGCTTCCACCCGCGCTTCGCCGGTGCTCGCGTGTGGTGGGGCGACCCGGAGGCGGACCACGGCGCGGCCACGCTGGAAGGCGGCGACGTGATGCCCGTCGGCCGCGGCATCGTGCTCGTCGGCATGGGTGAACGCACGACGCCGCAGGCGGTGTCGCTGCTCGCCCGGGCGCTCTTCGCCGCTGGCGTGGCCGAGCGCGTCGTGGCGGCCAAGCTGCCGCGCAGCCGCGGTGCCATGCACCTGGACACGGTGATGACCTTCTGCGACGCGGACCTGGTGACGGTGTTCCCGGAGATCGTCGACGGCATCCGCTGCACGACCATCGCACCTGGCCCTCGCGAAGGCGAGCTGGAATACACCGCCGAGTCGCAAGCGCTGCTTCCGCTGCTCGCCTCGCTGCTCGGTGTGCCCCGGCTGCGGACCGTGGCCACCGGAGGCGACAGCTACGAGGCCGAGCGGGAGCAGTGGGACGACGGCAACAACGTGCTGGCCCTCGCGCCCGGCGTGGTGGTGGCCTACAACCGCAACACCTACACCAACACCTTGCTGCGCAAGGCCGGCGTCGAGGTCATCACCATCCCCAGCGCCGAGCTGGGACGCGGGCGCGGCGGCGGGCACTGCATGTCGTGCCCGATCGAGCGCGACCCGGTCTAAGGCGACGCTGAATAAGTCCCCGCGAGTGCGCGCGCCCCGCCTCGGGATGGGCTGCAAGGCGCAAACCACAGCCATAGCGCGGGCTATGGCGAGGATTTGCAACGCGGCAGACCGCCCGAGGCGGGGATGCGCGCGCCGCGTGGGACTTGTTCAGCGTTGCCCTAATGCCCCTCAGGCGAATTCCAGGCCGCTGCACCCGGTGCTGACCCAGGTGCCGGCCTGGCCGCAGAGCAGGCGCTCGATGTCGTCGAGCGAGCCGATCACCGCCGGGTTTCCCGTGGCGCGGGCGAAGTCGCAGGCCGCTTCCACCTTGGGCGCGATGGAGCCGGCGGCGAGCGGCAGCGCCTGCAATGCCTCCGGCGAGGCACGGCGGATGGCGCGTGCGTGCGCCGTGCCCCAGTCCATGAAGACGGCCGTCACGTCGGTCGCGATCACCAGCATCGCGGCGTCGAGCTGGCGCGCCAGCAGGGCCGCGGCGAGGTCCTTGTCGATCACCGCCTCGACGCCCTCGTAGTCGCCTGCCGGCCCGGTCCGCGCGACGGGGACGCCGCCTCCGCCGGCACAGATGACCACCATCCCCCGGTCCAGCAGCGCCTTCGTCGCATGCAGGGCCAACACCTCCTGCGGCCTCGGCGAAGGCACGGCCCGGCGCAGGCCCGTGCCATCGGGGACGAGCGTCCAGCCCCGGTCGCGGGCCAGGGACTCGGCACGCTCCCGGTCGAACATCGGCCCGATGGGCTTGGTGGGATGCTGAAAGGCCGGATCCTGCCGGTCCACCGCGACACGGGTCAGCAGCGTTGCGACGTGCCGGCCGGCGGGCAGCCGGTTCGCGATCTCCTGCTCCAGCAGGTAGCCCACCATGCCTTCGGTCTCGGCGCCCAGCACGTCCAGCGGGTAGGGCGGCACCTCGGGGTAGGCCTCGCCCTGCAGCGCCAGCAGGCCGACCTGGGGCCCGTTGCCATGGGTGACGACCAGGCGGTGGCTGTGCGCCAGCCGCGCGATCTGCGCCGCGGCATGGCGCACGTTGACCAGTTGCGTGGGCGCATCCTGGGGCTCGCCGCGGCGCAGCAAGGCATTGCCGCCCAGCGCCACCGCGACCAGTGTGTCGTCGGCGAGCGGGCTCACAGCGCCAGGCTCCCGTTGGCCAGCATCCAGCCCGCTACGGCCGCCGCGCCGATCAGCACGGCGGCCACCACGAACTCGACGCCCTGCAGGGCGGCCTGGCCGCGCTCGCGGCGGGCCCAGGCGAAGACGGCCAGGCCAGGCGCATACAGCAGCGCGCTCAGCAGCAGGTACTTCGGGCCGGCGGCGTAGAGCAGCCAGACACAGTAGACGGTGGCGAAGCCGGCCAGCAGGATGTCGCGCGTGCGGCTTTCGGCCGCGGCATAGCCGGTGCCCTTCATCGCCGAGCGCAGCGCATGGACGCCCGTGAAGAGGTAGGGCACCAGGATCATCGAGGTCGCCAGCATGATCAGCGCCTGGTAGGTGGCGCTGGCCCACAGCGTCAGCAGTAGCATGCCCTGCGTGAGTCCGTTGGTGACCCACAGCGCCGTGGACGGCGAGGCCTTGGCGTTCTCGCGCGCCAGCACGTCCGGCATCAGGCCTTCACGGGCCGGCGTGAACAGCGTCTCCGCGGCGAGCAGGATCCAGGCGAGCAGGGCGCCGCCCACCGAGACGACCAGGCCGATGCTGACCAGCTTCGCGCCCCAGGGGCCCGTGACCCGCTCCAGCACGCCGGCCATGGACGGGTTCTTCAACGCGGCCAGCTCTTCCTGGCGGAGGATGCCCAGCGACAGCAGCGACACCGCCATCAGCAGTGCCAGCACGACGAAAAAGCCCAGCAGCGTCGCCCGGCCGACGTCGGCGCGCCGCTCGGCGCGGGCCGAGTAGACGCTGGCGCCCTCGATGCCGATGAAGACCCAGACCGTGATGAGCATCGTGCTCTTCACCTGGTCGAGCACGCTGCCGAGCGCCGGCGCGCCCCAGAAGCCGGTGGCGAAGGTGTCGGTGTTGAAGGCGACGGCCACGAGCGCCACGAACAGCAGCAGCGGCACCAGCTTGGCCACCGTGGTCAGCAGGTTCGCGAAGGCGGCGCTGCGCACGCCGGCCAGGGTCAGGCCATGCATGGCCCACAGCAGCACCGAGGCGGCCGCGATGGCGGCGGCGTTGTTTCCCTCCCCGAACTGCGGGAAGAAGGTCGCCAGCGCGGCGAAGAAGATCACCAGGTAGCTCGCGTTGCCTATCCACGCGCTCATCCAGTAGCCCCAGGCAGAAGAGAAGCCGACCAGGTCGCCGCCGCTCGCCCGGGCATAGGCGTAGACGCCGTTGTCGAGCGCGGGTTGTCGCGTGGCCAGCGACTGGTAAACGAAGGCCAGCGCCAGCATGCCGGCGCCGGTGATCAGCCAACCGAGCAGGACCGCGCCGGCGCCGGCTCCGCTGGCCATGTTCTGCGGCAGGCTGAAAATGCCGCTGCCGATCATCGAGCCGATGACCAGGGCGCCGAGGGCAGGCAGGCGCAGCGCCCGCGTGGCGGGTGCCGCGGCCGTGGCAGGCGGTGCCGAGGGGGTGCTCGCCTGAAGGCCGAGCTGGGACTGGGATGCGGGTCGCGCCAGGCTCATGCTTGTCTCCTGTTGGATTGCGCAAGCCGGCGGGTGCCACCGGCGGCGCGTCCCAATCTAGACACCCGTGTTTTTGGCGCTTTGCGCTGGATCAGCGCAGGCTATCGAGCCGGGTCGGAGGAGGCGGCCGCTTGCGCCGGCGCAGTGGCGTCGTACAGAAGGACAGCCTGGCGGCGCCTCGTGAAGTCGCGCCAGGCGGCCTCCCAGCGTGCGCGGGCCTCGCCGGGCGACAGGCCTTCGCGCAGGCGCTGCAACGTGTCCGGCGAACCCACCATGCCAAGCGTGCGCTCCGCATGGAAGTGGTTGGGGTTCTGGCGGTCCAGCGCCTGCAGCAGGGCGGCGCCGAGCAGCGTGGCATCGAAGGTGGCGGGGGCCGTGATGCGGATCGCCACGCCGCGGCAGCCGGGGCCCGCAAACTCACTGAATGGCGATCTGGTGGCTGGACGCGTCGCTGCGCTTGGGCAGCGTGAGCTTGAGCACGCCATCCTCGAGCTTGGCGACGACCTGCTTCTCATCGATCTCGTGGGCCAGCGAAAAGCCGCGCGACGATCTGCCGACGTAGGTTTCCTTGACCAGCACCCGGCCGCCGTCGGACTTCTCTTCCTTCTCCTTCTTCACCTCGGCGCTGATGGAGACGTAGTTGCCTTCCAAGCTGACGCGGATGTCGTCCTTCTTCGCGCCGGGGATCTCGGCGCGAACCCGGTAGTCCTTGTCGGTCTCGGTGACATCGATCTTGATGTCGCCGGGCACCTGCTCGGTGAAGGCGCTGGGTTGGCCGAACCGGCGGAAGAAATCCGGCAGCAGGTCTTCGAAGCGCTCGCGGCGGGTCAGTGCAGTCATGGTCTTGCTCCTTCTGGCGATGGAGTGAACGCGGGGCCGGCACCCGTACCCGACGCCGCCATCCTGGGAAGCCCGCGCCGGTGCGTTGCGCTCGATCAATCGACGAGGCTGGTCCGCCATGCCCGCGCACGGCGTGTTCGCGCCTTGAGCGACCTCAAGGCCGGGCGGCCGCGGCCGCACCACCATCGCCGCCGTCAACGGACTTTTCGGGGGTTTCGAGATGGTGGCAAAGCAACTGGTGTTCGACGACGATGCCCGCCAACGCATCCTGGCCGGCGTGCAGAAGCTGGCGCGGGCCGTCAGGGTGACGCTGGGCCCGCGAGGGCGCACCGTGATCCTGCAACGTGACTACGGCCCGCCGCAGATCGTCAACTCGGGCGTGCTGGTGGCCAAGGCGCTGGAGCTGGAGGACCCCTTCGAGAACATGGGGGCGAGCCTGCTGCGCGAAGTGGCGGCGCGCACCAGCGAGATGGCGGGCGACGGCACCACGACCGCCACCGTGCTGGCCAGCACCATGGTGCAAGAGGGCATGCGCTACCTCGCCGCCGGCCTGAATCCGATGGACCTCAAGCGCGGCATCGAGCAGGCCGTGCAGGCGGTGGTGGAAGAGCTGGGCCGCATGGCACGCCCTTGCGCCGGCTCGGCCGAGATCGCCCACGTGGCCGCCATCTCGGCCAACAACGACCAGTCGATCGGCGAGCTGCTGGCGCGGGCCATCGACAAGGTGGGGCGCGACGGCGCGATCACCATCCAGGACGGCTCGGGCCTGGCCAGCGAGCTGGAGGTGGTGGAGGGCCTGCAGTTCGACCGCGGCTACCTGTCGCCCTACTTCATCAACAACGCCGAGCGCCAGTCGGTGGTGTTCGAGGACGCGGCCATCCTGCTGTGCGACAAGCGCCTGTCGTCCCTGACCGACGTGCTGCCCTTGCTGGAGGAGGTGGTCAAGGAGGGGCGCCCGCTGCTGATGATCGCCGAAGAGGTCGAGAGCGAAGCGCTCGCGACGCTGGTGGTCAACAGCGTGCGCGGCACGCTCAAGACCTGTGCGGTCAAGGCGCCCGGCTTCGGCGACCGGCGCCGTGCGATGCTGCAGGACATCGCGGTGCTGACCGGCGGGCGCGTCGTCGGCGACGAGCTCGGGCTGGCCTTGTCCAAGACGACGCTGGCCGACCTCGGCCGGGCGCGGCGCGTCGAGGTCGGCAAGGACGAGACCACGCTGATCGGCGGCCACGGCGAAGAGCAGGCGATCCGGGACCGCATCGCCAGCCTCAAGCGCGAGCGTGACGAGACCACGAGCGACTACGACCGCGAGAAGCTGGACGAGCGCATCGCCAAGCTCTCGGGCGGCGTCGCGCTCATCAAGGTCGGCGCGGCCACCGAGACGGAGCTGAAGGAACGCAAGATCCGCGTCGAGGATGCCCTGCACGCGACGCGGGCGGCGGTGGCCGAGGGCGTGGTGCCCGGCGGCGGCATCGCCTTGCTCAGGGCGCGGCGCGTGCTGGCCGCGATGAAGGGGCCGACCCTGGACCACGACGCGGGTCTGCGGCTGGTGCAGCGCACTCTGGAGGAGCCGCTGCGGCGCATCGTGGAGAACGCCGGCGACGAGCCCTCGGTGGTGGTCAACCGGGTCGACGAGGGGCAGGACACGCCCTTCGGCTACAACGCCGCCGCGCGGGAGTACGGCGATCTGCTGGCGATGGGCGTGATGGACCCGGCCAAGGTGACGCGGCTGGCCTTGCAAAACGCCAGCTCGATCGCCGGCCTGATCCTCACGACGGCCTGCGTCATCGCCAACGTGCCGCAGCCCAAGGGTGCGGCGGCGGGGATGGCGGGCTTGCCCGACGCTTCCCCCGAGTTCTGAGGACGAAGCCGTGCCGATGGACAAGAAGCAGACCTTCTCGCTGTGGTACCTGCCGCTCGCGCTGGTCGCGCTGATGTTCGTGCAGGACCTGCTGTCCGCCCGGCACATGCAGACGCTGGCCTACAGCGAGTTCAAGCAGGCGCTGGTGGCCGGCAAGCTGAGCGACGTGGTGATCGCCGATGGCCTGGCCACCGGCCGCCTGGACGTTCGAGGCCTCGAGCAGATCCTGCCGAAGGACCAGGCCGAAGCGCTGACGCGCGAGAGCGGGGAACACACCTTCGCGACCGTGTTGATCGACGACCCCGGCCTGGTCGCGGCCCTGGACGCCGCCGGGGTCCGCTACGGCAGCGTGCGAGAGAGCAAGTGGCTGGGCACGCTGATCTCCTGGGTGGCCCCGGCGCTCATCTTCTTCGGCATCTGGTGGCTGCTGATGAAGCGCCTGGGCGGCGCCGGGCAGGGCGGCCTGCTCGCGATCGGCAAGAGCAAGGCGCGGGTCTACATGCAGCAGCAGACGGGGGTCAGCTTCAAGGACGTGGCGGGCATCGACGAGGCCCGCGACGAGCTGATGGAGATCGTGGAGTTCCTGAAGAACCCCGAGAAGTACCGCCGCCTGGGCGGGCGCATCCCCAAGGGCGTGCTCATCGTGGGCGCCCCGGGCACCGGCAAGACGCTGCTGGCCAAGGCGGTGGCGGGCGAGGCGGGGGTGCCGTTCCTGTCTCTGTCGGGCTCGGAGTTCGTGGAGATGTTCGTCGGCGTGGGCGCCGCGCGCGTGCGCGACCTGTTCGAGCAGGCCGCCGCCATGGCGCCGTGCATCGTCTTCATCGACGAGATCGACGCGCTCGGCCGGGCGCGCGGCCTGGGCCTGGCCGGTGGCCACGAGGAGCATGAGCAGACGCTGGACCAGCTGCTGGCCGAGATGGACGGCTTCGACACCAACCGCGGCGTGATCATCATGGCGGCGACCAACCGCCCCGAGATCCTCGATCCGGCACTGCTGCGGCCCGGCCGTTTCGACCGCCACGTGGCCATCGACCGGCCCGACCTGAACGGCCGCCGCCAGATCCTCGAAGTGCACGCGAAGCAGGTCAAGCTCGCCCCGGACGTGGACCTTGCCGCGCTCGCGGCCCGCACGCCCGGCTTTGCCGGCGCCGACCTGGCCAACCTGGTGAACGAGGCGACGCTGCATGCCGCCAAGCGCGACAAGCCGGCGGTCGGCATGCACGACTTCGACGAGGCGCTGGACCGCATCGTCGCGGGCCTGGAGAAGAAGAACCGGGTGATGAACGCGACCGAGCGGCGCTTCGTCGCCTACCACGAGGCGGGTCACGCGCTGGTGGCCGAATCGCGGCCAGCCGCCGACCGCGTGACCAAGGTGTCCATCATCCCGCGCGGCATCGCGGCCCTGGGCTACACCCAGCAATCACCGACCGAGGACCGCTACCTGCTGCGCAGGAGCGAGTTGCTGGACCGCATCGACGTGCTGCTGGGCGGCCGCGTCGCCGAGGAGCTCGTCTTCGGCGACTCCTCGAGCGGTGCCGAGAACGACCTGCAGCGCGCGACCGACATGGCCCGCCACATGGTCACGCACTACGGGATGAGCGAGGCGCTGGGCCTGGCCACTTACGACCAGCGGCCATCACCCCTGTATCCGGGGGGCCCCACGCTGCCCGAGCAGCGCAACTGCAGCGACCGCACCGCCGAGACCATAGACGCCGAGGTGCGAAGGCTGCTGGAGGAATCCCGCCAGCGCGTCCTGGCGACCCTGGTCGATCGTCGCGCTGCGCTGGAGTCGCTGGCCGGTCTGCTGCTGGAGCGCGAGACGGTCGACCGGGCCCAGCTCGACCAGATCCTCGGCGTGGCGACAGGGGCGCCCGCCGCCGGCCCGCCGGCTCGCGCCCCGGTGGCACAGCTCCCGCCATCACGCGGCCTGATCGACGAAACCGGGTCGGTGACCGGATCCCGTCGGGTGACCTGAGCGCGTTGGCGCTCCCAGGCCCAACATCCTGCGCCACTCGCGTGATGCTTTGATGATGGGAACGAAGTCAACGCGTTGCGCTGCGATCGATCCAATGCGCTACGCGGCGCCACACGAGATCGTCTGCGCGGCGAGCATCGAGCAAGTCGGCGTGCGCGAAGTCCAGCCTCGCACGCCCTTCGGGCTGACGCCGGACGCGGTGTATGTCCACCTTCGTGCTGCCAAGCAAGCTCAGCGTGAAGATGACGTAGGTTCCGAAGCCTCCTGCCCCTCCGACGTAGAGCACCGGTACCGTGATGTCACCCAGGCGGTCATCGAATCCGTCAGGCGCTACCTTGACCGCAAGCCCCGGCGTTATGGGGCTGCGCGCATGAACGCAGCCTGAACGGGACTGCCGCCGCTTCTGTGTTGATGACAATCAACGGAGCATGGCTGCCTGCTGACCAGAATCGCTGGCGTGACCGGTGCCGCGCACGGGTCGTCCGTGCCACACCGATCGATGACTGCGCCTCTTCTGCTCGGCTGGATCTCGGCAGCGCTGCTACTGCAATTGGCAGCCGGCGTTGCGTGGACGTTGTGGCGGCGCTCGACCGCGCCGACGGTTGTGCAGAGCATGTCGGCGCCGACGATGCGCGCCGATGCCGCGTGGAGCGGATGGCGCGAGTTTCGCGTGGTCCGACGCGAGTATGAAGATCCGGCGAAGGCCCAATGCTCCTTCTACCTTCAGCCAGCGGATGGACGGCCGCTGCCGGATTTCAAGCCCGGCCAGTTCCTGACCTTCTCGTTGGATCTGCCTGAGGCCGAACCAGATGCCGCCGGCAGACTCGCGATCACTCGCTGCTACTCCCTCTCCGACGCCCCCGATCCGGCGCACTACCGGGTGACGATCAAGCGCGTTCCGCCGCCGGCGGATCACCCCAACTGCGCGCCGGGCCGGTCGTCGACCTACTTCCACGACCGAGTGCAGGTCGGGGACCTGCTGCGGGTGAAGGCGCCTTCGGGGCACTTCTTCATCGAACCGGACGCATCGCTGCCCGCCGTGCTGATCGGCGGTGGCATCGGCATCACGCCGATGATGAGCATGCTTCGGTGGTGCCTGGCGCGGCAGCCCCAGCGCACCTTCCACTTCTACTATGGCGTGAGCAACAGCCGCCAGCACGCGTTCAAGGCTGAGCTCGAGGCGCTTGCGGCAGCCCATGCCGCACTGAGGTTGAACGTGGTCTACAGCCGCCCCGAAGCTGCAGATGCGATCGGCCGCGACTTCCAGCATCAAGGGCATGTGGATGTCGAACTCCTTCGGCGCACGCTGCCGCATGGCCGGCATCAGTTCTACGTCTGCGGGCCGCCAGCCATGATGCAGGCGCTCGTGCCCGCGCTCGCGGAGTGGGGCGTGCCGGCGGCCCACATCCACTGCGAGGCGTTCGGGCCTGCCTCCGTCAGGTTGCGAGGCGCCTCGCCCTCCGCGAGACAGGACGTGGCCGACGTCGAGGTGCGGTTCCAGCGATCCGGCCGCACCCTGACCTGGGATGGACAGGACGCCTCGTTGCTCGATTTCGCGGAGCGCCACGGCATCTCGGTCGAGTCCGGCTGCCGCTCTGGCGGTTGCGGCAGTTGCGAGACGCGGCTGCTCGAAGGCACGGTGCAGTACGAGCACGCGCCGGACCACGACGTCGCCGCAGGCCACTGCCTGCCCTGCGTCGGCCGGCCCGCCACGCCGCTGGTGCTGGAGGCCTGATGCCGCTCAAGGCCAGACTCTTCCGGCGCGAGGTGCTGCCGTTCGTGGGGGCTTTTGCACTGCTGGCCCTCGTCGCGCTGGCGCTGGACGGCGTGCTGCACTTGCTGAACCTGCTGTGGATCGGCCGCTGGCTGGGCATCCCGGGCACGCTGCTCATCATCGGCTCCAGCGCCTACTCGCTGCGCAAGCGCAAGCTGATCCAGAGCGGCCATCCGGCCACGCTGCTGCGGTGGCACGAATTGCTGGCCTGGTTGGGCTCGCTACTGGTGCTGGTGCACGCCGGCGTGCACTTCAACGCCATCCTGGGATGGCTGGCGGTAGGCGCCATGCTGATCAACGTGGGCAGCGGGCTGACCGGCAAGTTCCTGCTGGACCGCTCGCGCCGCCGACTGGAGCAAGCGCGGCAGCGCATGCGCGGCCGGGGTCTGCCTGAATCCGAACTGGAGGATCAGCTGTACTGGGACAGCCTGACCTTCGACGCCGTCAAGAAGTGGCGCGCGGTGCACCTGCCGATCACGCTGGCGTTCGCCGTGCTGGCCACGGCGCACATCGCGGCGATCTTCCTGTTCTGGGGCTGGAAGTGAAGAAGCGTCCGGTCCTGCTGATCGTGATCGCGCTCAATCTGGCGGTGCTGGTCGCGCTGGCGTTCGTCTACCCGCATCTGATGGTGAGCCCCGGGCCGCTGGTGAGGGGGCACGAGGAACTGGCGACCGACTGCTTCGCCTGCCACGTGGCCTGGCGCGGCGCATCGTCCCAGCGCTGCTCCGAATGCCACGCCGTGGCCGACGTGGGATTGAAGACGACCAAGGGCGTGCCGATTCCGGCGCGCAACATCAAGGTCTCGTTCCACCAGGAACTGATTGAGCAGGACTGCATGGCCTGCCACAGCGATCACCAGGGCCCCAGGCTCACCAAGCGAAGCCGCAAGCCGTTCTCGCACGAGCTGCTGAAGGCAGGGGTTCGCGATCAGTGCTCGTCGTGCCATGCGGCTCCCAAGGACACGGTGCACCGCGATCTCAAGGTCGAGTGCAGCCAATGCCACGAAAGCACCGCCTGGAAGCCCGCGCACTTCGACCACCAGCTCTTGGCGCCGGCGATGCTCGACCGGTGCGAGAGCTGTCACAACGCGCCGGCAGACCGCCTTCACCGCCAGATGCGGGGCAGCTGCAAGGCCTGCCACAAGACCGAGGCGTGGAAGCCGGCGACCTTCGACCACGACAAGAGTTTCGTGCTGGATCGAGATCACCAGGCGTCCTGCGAGACCTGCCACAAGAACAACGACTACAGCCGGTACACCTGCTACGGTTGCCATGAGCACTCGGAGGCAAGAGTCCGTGCGGAACACCTCGAGGAAGGTATCCGCAACTTCCAGAACTGCGTGGAGTGCCACCGCGATCCGGGCGTAGAGCCAGACGAAGGACGCGGCCGCGGCGGACGCGATGATGACTAGGGCCTGTTACTAACAGGCCTTAGCGCGTCATGGTGCGGAGTGAATGCCCAATCGAAAGATGCACCGCTTCGGTGGCGGTCGGCCCGCGCTGTGCGTCAAGTTTCGAGGCAGAGCGGCAAAGGCAGTTCCGGTCTCCAGTAGGCCGGCGCGGCAGAGGTTGCCATCGCCACGTCCACCGCGCGCAGATCGCGGTCGCCGGCCGAGGCCGCGGCATGCGGCGCATGGGCCGGACGGAGTGGCTCCGGACCGACAGGCGCAAAGACACCGGTTTCAAGGCGTGCCGCAGCAGCCCCGTCATGTCCCATGCCTGCGTCGCCCAACACTCAGCCTTCAGCCAACGCCTTGGCGATCTGGCCAATGGTCTTCAGCGCCACCTCGACACGTTCGTTGTCAGGGTGGCCGAAGTTGACCCGGATGTGGTGCGTGTAGCGATGGTCCGCGGAGAACAGGTGCCCCGGCGCCAAGCTGATGTCGTGCGAGAGCGCGAGCCGGTGCAACTCGAGGGCGTCGACCGTCGCCGGCAACTCGACCCAGAGAAAGTAGCCGCCCTCCGGCTGGGTCACCCTGGTGCCCATGGGGAAGTGCTTGGCGATGAGCCGGGACACCGCATGCCGCTGGCGGGACAGCAGCTCGCGCAGCTGGCGCAGGTGCCGGTCGTAGCCGCCATGGCCGAGGTACTCGCTCAGGCCTTCCTGCGAGGGCACGGGGGCCGCCAGCGAGCTCATCAACTTGCGTCGGCTCAGCTCCTCGGTGAAGCGGCCGGCTGCGGCCCAGCCGATCCGATAGCCCGGCGCCAAGGTCTTCGAAAACGAGCTGCAGTGCATCACCAGACCCGACTTGTCCCAGGCCTTGGCCGGCCTCGGCTTCTGGGCGCCGAAGTACAGCTCGCCATAGACATCGTCCTCGATGAGAGGGACCTGGTGCCGCGCCAGCAACTCGACAAGCGCCAGCTTCGCGCCATCGGGCATGAGGCTGCCGAGCGGGTTCTGGAAATTGGGCATCAGCCAGCAGGCTCTGACGGGATGCTTGTCGAGGATCGCTGCCAGCGCGCCAACATCCACACCGGTGCGTGGATGCGTGGCCACCTCGACGGCGCGCAGGCCGCGCCGCTCCAAGGCTTGCAGAGCCGCATAGAAGGTGGGCGACTCCACCGCCACCAGATCGCCAGGACGCGTGACGGCTTCCAGGCACAGGTTGAGTGCCTCCATGGCGCCGTTGGTGATGACGAGCTCATCGGTGTCAACGCGGCAGCCCATGGCCAGGTAGCGAAGCCCGATCTGCCTGCGCAGGGCCGGGCTGCCAGGCGAAAGATCCTCGACGGTGCGCCATGGATCCAGCCGCCGAACCGCCTTGCCGAGCGCAAGCGCCAGCTTGGGCAGCGGAAACAAGGCCGGGCTGGGGAACGCGGAGCCCAGCGGCACCAGGGAACGGTCTTTCGCGTGACCCAACACCTGGAACACCAGGCTCGAGACCTCGACCTGCCGCCCTTCCTCCGCGGGATGAGAGCTCGCCGGCTCTGCTTGCTTGCCGAGGGTGTGGCTGACGAAATATCCCGAGCGCGCCCTGGCTTCGATGAGCCCTCGGGCCTCCAGGAGGTAATAGGCCTCGAACACGGTGGACGGGCTGACGCCGCGGCTCCTGCTCGTTTCCCTCACGGAACCCAGTCGATCGCCCGGGCGCAATTGACCGGATGCGATGGACTGAGCCACGTCGTGCGCCAGGACTTCGTATCGCTTCATGGCTTGTCGGGTGATCTGTTCCGGAGGATCTGATATGCAGGATGCTCCAAGGATCGATCACTGTACCGAATCGAGGCATTCCCTTGGGAGCACCCCTGAACCCAAGCATCTGATCCGGTCAAATTTTGACCATCTGAAGCTTGGATCATGGGCGCTGATCCGGCACAGTTTCGAGCACGAAAGCGAGGTGTGACATGGGTGCTGCGAACTACCTGCGCATGGTGCTGTGGAGCTTCTTCGGCATTCGCCGACGCGCCGCGGCCGGCGACGAACTGGCCCAGGCGAAACCGGTGGCCTTGGTCGCGGTGGCCGTCAGCCTGACGGCGCTGTTCGGCGTGACCTTGTGGGGCCTGGCCCATCTCGCCGTCGGCATGCTGGGGCGGTAGGCACATGAGGCCAGTCGTTGCCGCCGCGTTCATCCTGGCCGGCCTGCATCTGGCGACGAACGCTTGCGCGCAGGCCGAAGGCGCCAGGCCGAACCCGACCGCGAAAGTGACGGACAGCATGGCGCAACGCATGCAGGCCTGTGTCGTCTGCCATGGCAAGGAAGGGCGCGCGACGAGCGCGGGCTACTACCCCCGCATCGCCGGCAAGCCGCAGGGCTACCTCTTCAACCAACTGAAGAACTTTCAGGAAGGCCGGCGTCACAACGAGGCCATGAGCCACCTTCTGCAGCACATGTCCGACGACTACCTGCGCGCCATCGCCAGCTACTTCTCGGAGCTGGATCTTCCGTACCCGCCCGCGCGGGCGCCCGGCCTGAGCGCTGAGCAGCAACAGCTCGCCAAGACGCTGGTGCTCAAGGGGGCGCCGGATCGCCAGGTACCGGCTTGCGTCGCATGCCATGGCGACGGCATGGCGGGGCGCCTGCCGGCCATGCCGGGGCTGCTGACCCTGCCTTCGGACTACCTCACCGCCCAACTCGGCGCGTGGCGCACAGGCCAGCGCAAGGCCCGCGAGCCCGACTGCATGGGCGAGATCGCACGGCGACTGTCGCCCGAGGAGGTGGGCGCCGTGGCGCGCTGGCTGTCGGCGCAGACGCTTCCCCTCGGCACCAAGCCGGCTGCCGCCGCGTTGGAGCCGCTGCCCATGCGTTGCGGGAGCAGCGAACCATGAGGGCGACGCGATATCGCCAATGGTGGCTGAAGGGAGCGCTGGCGACGATCATGGTCGCCGCCGCGCTCGCGGCGGCAGTCGTCTGGCTCAACGTGGCTGGCGAGGCCGTCGCTGAGACTGGCGTTGGCGCTGCTCCGGCTTCTGCCGAGGCGATCGCTCGCGGTGCCTACCTGGCGCGGGCCGGCAATTGCATGGGCTGCCACACCGGCGCCGCCGGACAGGCGTTCGCAGGCGGCCGTGGCATCGAGACGCCTTTCGGCGTCGTGTATGCGCCGAACATCACCTCCGATGCCCGGACAGGCATCGGCGCGTGGTCGTCAGGAGAGTTCTGGCGCGCCATGCACCATGGGCGCTCGAAGAGCGGCCGCCTGCTGTACCCAGCGTTCCCGTACCCGAGCTTCACCAACGTCACCCGCGAAGATTCCGACGCCCTTTACGCCTACCTGCGATCGACCAAGCCGATCGAGCGGCCCAACCGCGAGCATGAGCTGCGCCTTCCCTACAACACGCAAGCGGCCCTGGCCGTCTGGCGGGCCCTGTACTTCCGGCCGGGTCAGACGGCCGCCGTGCCGGAGCGAAGCGCTGGCTGGAACCGCGGCAGGTATCTGGTGGAGGGGCTCGGCCACTGCGTGGCATGCCACTCCGGGCGCAACTTCCTGGGCGGCACCAGCCTGAAGAGCGAGTTCGCGGGCGGCCTCATGCCCGATGCCACGTGGTATGCGCCGTCGCTGGCCACGCCGCATGAAGCGGGTGTGCAGGGCTGGCCGAGGGCCGAAGTGGTCAGGCTGCTCAAGACGGGCGTGTCCGAGCACGCTTCGGTCACAGGGCCCATGGCCGAAGTCGTCTTCAGCAGCACCCAGTACCTCACCGACCAGGATCTCGACGCGATGGCGCAGTTCCTCGCCTCGCTGCCTGTCAAGCCGCCCGAACCAGCCACCAGAAGGCGCACGGATGCCGATGCGATGGCTCGCGGCAAGAAGGTCTATGTAGCGGACTGCGCCGCCTGCCACGGCGACCACGGCGAAGGCGTCGCGAACATCTATCCCGCCCTGGCGGGAAACCGGGCGGTCACCCTGGGCTCCCATGTCAACCTGCTGCAGGTCATTCGACACGGTGGCTTTGCGCCCACCACCGCCGGCAACCCAGAGCCCTTTGGCATGCCACCGTTCGGCCAGGACCTCAGCAACGAAGAGCTGGCGGACGTCCTGACCTACATCCGCGGTTCGTGGGGCAATGCCGCGCCGCCGGTGTCGCGCGTACAAGTCTCCAGTGGCGAATAGCCGTGCACTGCCGGCCCGAGTCGAATCACGTCTCGTCAACCTGCCTGCGGTCCTCGTCGGTCGCGCTCGCCCGAATCGTTCTTCGTCGAACCAGGCGCCGAGATCAGCGTCGCGTCAACCGCGCTCGAAACGCCTTCGTTCCCTGCAGCTGCGCTCGCACGTCATCTACACCAGTTCGCTATTCAAGCCAGCGGTGGCCGCCGATCATCCATATCTTTGGGGATTCCAGAGGTAAGCGTCAGACGTACCGTTCTCCGGAAGCTGCCGCCAGGTGAACGGCGCCGGACAACCAGTCAACGGGTTGCGCAAGCATCGGCGGCAATTGGCACGCTTCAACATTTGACTGGACCTGCAAGTTGCTGCCGCTTGACAGGGCCTACTGATCCCATGGCAGTCATCCGTGGAATCAAGGAGGACTCCTATGTGCCCGCATGCTCATCGGCATTCGATATTCTGTCTCGTTCCCCCCTACGTGCTCGACAAGATCGCGCAGAACGGTACGCCGAAGCAGCGGGCGGCAGCGCTGCGCACGAAGTCCCTCGACAACACCTTCCGCGCGCTACGTTTGGCGACTCAAGCCGCTCGCTTTGCGCCCGCACGCAGCGCCGTAGCTACCGCGGTAGGGATGCTCGGGAAGCGTCGCACCATCTACAACGCCAGCAACACGCAAAATCTGCCCGGTACTCCCGTTCGGGCTGAAGGCCAGGGAGCAACCGGCGACGTAGCGGTTGACGAAGCATATGAAGGACTCGGCGCTACTTTCGACTTCTTTGCCGAGGTCTTCGATCGCAACTCCATCGATGACTCCGGTATGGCACTCGACGCCACCGTGCACTTTGGAGACGGCTACAACAACGCATTCTGGAACTCGGTCCAGATGGTTTTCGGAGATGGTGACGGCGAGATCTTCAAGCGCTTCACCATCGCGCTTGATGTCATCGGCCATGAGCTCTCACACGGCGTCACTGAAGACGAGTCGCAGCTCCAGTACTTCAATCAGTCGGGTGCGCTCAACGAGTCGCTGTCCGACGTGTTCGGATCGCTGATCAAGCAGTTCGTCCGCAAGGAGACCGCGGAACAGGCCGACTGGCTGATCGGTGCCGGCCTGCTTGCTGATGGCATCAGGGGCGTCGCACTCCGCTCCATGAAGGCGCCAGGCACCGCATTTGACGACGAACTTCTTGGCAAGGATCCGCAGCCGAGCCACATGAAGAACTTTGTCCATACGTTCGAGGACAACGGCGGCGTGCACATCAACTCGGGCATTCCTAACCACGCCTTCTATCAGGTCGCGACTCGGATCGGCGGCCATGCATGGGAGAAGGCCGGCCGTATCTGGTACGACGCCTTGCGCGACCCGCGCGTTCGGCCAAACACGGGATTCCGACGGTATGCGCGGATCACCGATGATGTGGCAGGACGGCTGTATGGCGTCAACAGCACCGAAAGGCAAGCTGTACGGGATGGCTGGAAAGCGGTTGGAATTGACCTCTGAAGAGGCCGGTGAGTGTGCAGTGAAGATCGAGTTCTCTCAAAGCGGCGGCTTCGGCTATATCCCCGGCTTGCAGAAGCCGGTGGTGGTCGATGTCGACCGCTTGGGTCCCGCAGACCAGGATGAACTCAAGAAGCTCATCAGCGCTGCGGACTTCTTCGCGCAGCCAAAGACAGTGGGAACACCAGCAAAGGGTGCGGCGGACTACCAGCACAACATCGTGACCGTCGAAGACAGCGGACGCCGTCACACCGTCAAGATTCTTGTCCCCAGCGAGGACGCTGCGCTTCGGGCTTTGGTGCACGCCATCCAGCGACATGCCACTGCCGTGCGAGCAGCGCTCCGAGGTGGTGGCGGTCCTTCGGCAGGAGAGTCCGGGCAGTAGCGACGGCCGAGGTCAGACGGATGCCCAACCGCTTTCGGCGCAAATCGCGCTCAGGTGAAATCTGCGACGGCCCGACGCAGGCCAGGGAGAGGTCAATGAGGCGCTACCCAATGCCGACGCTGCGGAAAACCGCGTTACTTCTGCTGGTGGGACTTGTGCCTGCGACCGGGCCTGTGATCGCTGCTACCGCTGTGGATTGCACGTGCGTCGGAACCGCTGAGTACGCGATCCGGTGGAATCCGAAGAAGGGCGGCCCGAAGTCCGCCGAGGAGGTGCTTGCCCAGTTCCAGCTCGGCCACCCCGAGGAGGACAAGTACGAGATTCAATACTTCGATGTTGCGAGTCCGGTCGACGCGCCGCCTGGATTCGCTCCCATCGCGCGCAAACGCTCGAAGGGAGAGAAGACAGAGCTCACCTACAAACTGAGGGGCCCGACAGTGCTTCCCATGTCTCCCTCGCTTGCCGAGTGGCCGTGCCCGCTTCCCTCTGCCGCTGAGCGGAAAGAGGAGGCGGACATTTCGTTCATCTCTCGCCACCAGTCGAAGGCGGTGTATTCGCGCAGTTGCACCGCGAAGTCCAGCATCGACGGGAGCACCTTCCCAGTGCCGATGAGCGCCACACCAAAGGGGTGCTCCAGCACGATGCGACGGCTCAAGGCGGAAGGCGTGAAGATTGAAGAGTGGCACCTATCGAACGGCGCGAAGCTCATCGAGATCTCGCAAAGCGGAAGGGACACGCATGCTGATCGGGAGGCCTTCCGTGACCGATTCGTTGACCCTCTGCTGGCCAAGGGAATCACGCCACTCGATCAAAGCAAGTCGGAGATGGGAAGCACTTGCGATTGAGGTCGCCGCGCCCGATACGGACGGCCTTGGGTCCAGCAGAGGACGACGGAGTCGCCGCGTTCGTTCACGCTGGAGGCAAAGCAGAATGAAGAGGATCCAGAAATTCTTGGCGTCGGTAACCGTGGCAGTCTTGGTTTGCGGCTGCGCGGCATTGCCGTCGCAGGTCAGAGCTCCGACTGCGGCAGACAAGAATTAACCAGCGCCGGTACTCGCAAAAGCAAGGAACGATGTGTCGATTCCAACCGTCACTGATGGCCTTAAAGCTGCGCAGCTGGCGGGTGTCTTCGCGCAGACCTGGCGGGAGGCGAACCGTGAGCTTCTTCTCGAACGCGACCTGCTCAACAACGGCCAGTTCGGCTTTGCTCTGGGCGCCGCATACAACACGGTGAAGCAGAACCTCACCGCTGCAAAGTGGGCCTTCGCAGGAGCGGGCGGACCTGGGCTCGTGCTCGACCGCTATCAGATTTAAGCCCAAGCCGAGTCGTACAAGCAAGGGGCAGTGGCGATGGAGTGTATGCAAGGAGCCATCGAGACGGTGCCCAGCACGGTCTGGAATCACTACGGTAAGGAAGACGGGCTCTTTGACATGGCGATCGCCGAGGTGCCCGCAGCGGGTGAGGAAAGTGCATTGGTTGCCTATGAGAAGCTATCCGGCCTTCTCAAAGCAGTCCAGGCCAATCTCAGGGACTTGGCCAACAAGATCTTCGACAACGTCAGCTCAAAGACTCTGAAGGTACCAAAGCCTTCCGAAATTGCCCAGGCCGTGAAGGATCAGCAAGCGGCATCTGAAGACGCCGACAAAGAATCTAGAGCGTTCGCGAAGGCCACCATACCTGCCAAGGTTTCGGATGCGGGCGCGGCGAAGATACAGGAGCTGGACGGCAAGGCGGCCGCTGCTAACGCTCGGCTGGCGGTCGTTGCGTCGGAGATCGCATCGGCTCCGCCGAAAGCCGCCGCGGCTGCGGCAGAACAGGTCAAACTGGAAGGGAGTGGAAAGAGTACTCCCGCACTCCGCACCAACCTCGCCGGCAAGGTTCAGGATTTCTTGCGCTGCAGGCAGAGCAGCAAGAAATTCAGCAGAAACTCAGAGAAATTTCTGCTGAAAGAAGCTCAATCGTTCAGCGTGGCCCGCTTTTATCGCGGACAGCAAGAAATCGAGCTCCAGTTCCGTCTACGAACGCTGTGAAGCTCGCGCTACAGCTTCCTGCGGACCTCACGAAATGCTCCGCTCAGGTGCCCTGAAGAACATTGGCTCACAGCGCAGAGACGACCGCTTGGTGCGAGTCAACGTGAGTACGCCGACGGCCGCCACTGACGGGAATTGCTGCGTTGCTTGCCTTGGTGGCGCGTCGGGTGCCGCGGGCGGAGATCATCCTCGCGATCAACCCCGCTCGAAGATCGCAGCAATGCCTTGGCCACCGCCGATGCACATCGTCACGAGCGCGTAGCGACCGCCGATGCGATGGAGCTCATGGATTGCCTTTGTCGTGATGATGGCGCCGGTAGCGCCCACCGGGTGGCCGAGAGAAATGCCGGATCCGTTCGGGTTCACCTTGGCCGGGTCGAGCTCCAGCGCGCGCGTGACGGCACAGGCCTGCGCCGCGAACGCTTCGTTCGACTCAATCACGTCGAGGTCTTTCATGGCCAGGCCGGCGCGCTTGAGTGCCAGGCGCGTGGCCGGCACCGGCCCGAGCCCCATCAGCTTCGGATCCACGCCCGCATGGGCATAGGTGACCAGTCGTGCCAGTGGCTTCAGGCCGAAGTCCTTCACCGCGCTCGCGGTCGCGAGCAGGACGGCGCTTGCGCCGTCGTTCAGGCCTGAGGCGTTGCCCGCGGTCACCGTGCCGCCCTCCTTGAAAGCGGGCTTCATGCGGGCCAACTGCTCGATCGTGGTTTCGCCTCGCACGTGTTCGTCGGTGTCAAAGACCACCGTGCCCTTGCGAGTGGCTATCTCGACCGGAACGATCTGCGACTTGAAGCGACCTTCGGCGATCGCACGGGCCGCCCGCTGCTGGCTTTCGACGGCCAGTGCATCCTGCATCTCCCGCGTGATGCCGTCGCGATGGGCAACGTTCTCCGCGGTGATGCCCATGTGGATCTTGTGGAACGGGTCGTGCAGGATGCCGAGCATGTAGTCGGTCGCCTGGACGTCACCCATGCGGGCTCCCCAGCGCGCAGCCGGCATGACGTAGGGGCCTCGGCTCATCGACTCGGCGCCACCGCCGATCGCCAGCTCGGCCTCGCCAAGCAGAAGCGTCTGTGCGGCCGAGATGATGGCCTGAAGGCCGGATCCGCACAGGCGGTTGACGTTGAATGCCGGCGCTTCCTGGGGGATGCCCGCGTCGATGGCGGCGACTCGGGCCAGGTAGGCGTCGCGAGCGTCCGTGGGGATCACGTTGCCCATGACCACGTGGCCGATGTGCGCAGCATCCACGCCGCTTCGCCTGACCACCTCGCGCACCGCGGTGGTGGCCAGCTGCGACAGCGGCACGTCCTTCATCGCGCCGCCGAAGGTTCCGATGGCGGTACGCGCCGCGCTGACGATGTAGATCTCACGGGTGGTCATGCAGTCTCCTTGGTGAAGAGAGGAACCGGCTGCATGATAATTTAAACCGACCGGGCGGTCGAGCTTGACAACCGACCGGGCGGTCGAATACATTGTGCTCACGTTGATGTCGGGTGCGACATCAAGTCCCTGCCACTCGGCACAAGGCCGCCAAGGATCCTGAGCATGAGCTTCGAGCAGTCGCAGAAGTCGAAAGAGTGGATGGGGCGGGTTCGCGCCTTCATGGATGAGCACATCCATCCGGCCATTCCCACCTTCCACCGTCAACGCGCCGAGATCGACCGCTGGAAGCAGACCCCGCCCGTGTTCGAGCAGCTCAAGGCCAAGGCGCGGGCTGCCGGGCTCTGGAACATCTTCATGCCGCCTTCCGAGCACGACGACGAGTTCTTCACCAGCGTGGGGCTGAGCAACGTCGAGTACGCACCGATCGCCGAGCTGATGGGCCGGGTGTCGTTCGCTTCCGAGGTGTTCAACTGCATGGCGCCCGACACCGGAAACTTCGAGGTGCTGCACCGGTACGGCACGCCCGAGCAGAAGCGCCGCTTCATGCTGCCCCTGGCCAACGGCGAGACCCGCTCCGCCTTCCTGATGACCGAGCCGGCCGTGGCGTCCTCGGATGCGCGAAACATCCGCACGGAGATCCGGCGTGATGGCCAGGACTATGTCATCAATGGCCACAAGTGGTGGAGCTCGGGTGCAGGTCACCCGCACTGCGCCTTCTTCATCGTGATGGGCAAGACGGACCCGAAGGCAGACCCCTACCGTCAGCAGTCGATGATCCTGGTCCCGGCCGGGACGCCGGGGGTGAAGCTCATGCGGCACCTCGACGTGTTCGGCTTCGACCATGCCCCGCACGGCCACTTCGAAGTGATCCTGGAAGATGTGCGCGTCCCCGCGGAGAACCTGATCCTCGGCGAGGGGAGGGGCTTCGAGATCGCCCAGGGCCGGCTTGGACCGGGGCGCATCCATCACGCCATGCGCACCATCGCCTCGGCCGAAGTGGCCCTGGAGAAGATGGTCGTGCGCCTGATGTCGCGGGAGGCCTTCGGCAAGCGCATCCACGAGCACTCCGTCTGGGAGGAGCGCATCGCCGAAGCACGCATCGATATCGAGATGGTCCGGCTGCTGTGCATGAAGGCCGCCCACATGATGGACACGGTGGGCAACAAGGCGGCCCGCGGCGAGATCGCCATGATCAAGGTCGCCGCCCCGCGGGTGGCCCAGCGGGTGATCGATCTCGCCATCCAGGCGCACGGTGGTGGCGGCGTTGCCCAGGACTTCGGCCTGGCCGAGCTCTATGCCAACACCCGGATCGTGCGTCTGACCGATGGCCCCGACGAGGTGCATTGCCGAACCATCGCGCACCTCGAGTGCCGCAAGCACGAGGGACGCGAGTACGCAAGCATCAAGGCTTACTCGAAGTAGGAAGTTTTCGCAGAACAGACCAAGGAGACAGTGCGATGAATCGGGCAATGATCGAAGACAGGCTGAGGCAGGAAACGCTGGTCCATCGGGGAACCGGCGGGACCAGCGCCGAGAACCGATCCCTGGGATTCAAGCCGGCGTTCATGGACCAGGAGACGAGTGCCGTCTATGCATCCTGTTTCGCTGATGGCCGGCCGGCGCCGTTTCACCTGATCGACGGATTGCCCGACGACCTGGTGGTGGCCAGGGACGCCGTTGGAAGAGTGGCCGCGCTCAAGGATTCCGTCATTGCCGGATTCGTGCGCGGCGGCCGCTTCTACTCCCGCGAAGACGCCGGTCGCGTGGCCAGCCGCGAGTCGGCGCAAGCCTGCGCCTGAAGCGGCCTGTCGGCCCCGTCGAGCCCACGCTCGCCGGCTCGATTACGACCCCAGCGATGCAAGCAATGCACGCCAGCCGTGGGGTATTTCCTTGGAGGAGACGATGATGACGCATGGTGAGAGCCGGGCCATCCGGCATTGCTTGCGGCCCGTGGTGGCTGCCCTGGCGGCAGCGGGCTGCTGGAGCGGCGACGCAGCTGCATTCCAGATCGAGACATCTGACCCGGACATGGAGATCCGTTGGGACAACCAGGTCCGCTACAACGTCGGCTGGCGAGTGGACGAACGCAACCGAACGCTGGGCGACACATGGTCGCTGCAGGCCGGTGACTACAAGTTCGACCAGGGCGACATGGTGACGAACCGGTTCGACTTGTTGTCCGAGTTCGACTTCGTCTACAAGAAGAACTATGGGTTTCGAGTGTCCGGCTCGGCCTGGAACGACTTCGCGTACGGCGATGACGTGGCAGGCAATCCGGCCTACCAGGCCGCAGGGATGGGAACGGCCTACCCGGACAACCGGTTCACGAGCAAGGTTCGCCGCTACTACGCCCACTCCGCGGAGTTCCTCGACGCGTTCGTCTTCGGCCGCATCGACCTCGGCAGTTCGCCGCTGGACGTGAGGGTCGGCCGGCACAACATCTATTGGGGCGAATCCTTGTTCACGCCGATCCACGGCGTGTCGTATTCGCAAGGTGCGGTCAATTTCGTCAAGTCGCTGGCCACCCCGGGCTCGGAGGCGAAGGAACTCTTCCTGCCCCGCAACCAGATCTCGGCCCTGCTGCGACTGAACGAAACCTATTCGATCGCGGCGCAGTACGCGCTGGAGTGGAAGCCCTTCCGCCTGCCCGAGGGAGGCACGTACCTCGCCGCCACCGACTTCCTGTTCGCTGGCGGAACGAGGGTCAGCCCCATCACCAATGCCCCGTTCCAGGGCGACCTCAAGGAAGGACCCTTCGCGAGGCCGAAGAACCGCGGTGACTGGGGCATCAACGCCAGGGCAGTGACAGGGTTCGGAACCATAGGCCTGTACTACCGCGAGTTCGACGACAAGGTCCCGCAGTTCCTGCTCGGCACCAACCCCACGCAATTCTTCAGTGCCTATGCCAAGGACGTGAAGCTCTGGGGCGTGAGCCTGTCGGCACTGGTCCCCGGGGGCGTGTCGATCGGCTCCGAGATCGTGCACCGGGAGAACAGCGTGCTGAACACGGTCTTCGGGTCCACCGATCTTGCGCGCGGCGACACCTGGCACGGGCTCGTCAATGCGATCGCCGTCATCGGCAAGACGCCGCTGTTCGACCTCGCGAGCCTGTCGGGTGAGTTGACCTACAGCAGAGTGGACAAGGTCAAGTCCAATCCCACCGGCTTCAGGAATGTCGACTACACCTGTCCCGGCGTCGGCGGTGACCCGAAGGGCAGCTGGCGCGACGGCTGCTCGACGAAAGACGCCTGGGGCCTGCAGATCTCGTTCTCGCCGACCTGGTATCAGGTCCTTCCGGCCGTGGACCTCTCGATGCCCATCGCATACTCGCGGGGTCTCAAGGGCAACTCACCGGTGCCTTTCGGCGGCAACCAGGACGCCGGCAGCTGGAGCATGGGCCTGACCGCCGACTACCAGGCCAAATACACCCTGGCCATCGCTTACACCGACTATTACGGCCTGACGAGGGCCGTGCCGACACCTGCTGCGTTCGCAGTCCCCGGCATCGGCCCGACCGTCCTGGGTTCATCCAACGGCAACGGCAACCTGCGTGATCGCGGCTGGCTGTCGGTGACGTTCAAGACGACCTTCTAGCGCAGCACAGGAGACATCCAAAATGGCACGGAACATCGAAGTCATCGCCGCCGCTATCAGTGCAGCGCTCGCCGGCGCAGCGGTTGCCGCCGCGACGCCCGAAGAGGTCAAGACGCTGGGCTCGACGCGCATGCCCTGGGGCGCCGAAAAGGCCGGCAACAAGGAGGGCACCATCCCCGAGTGGACCGGCGCCATCGCGCCTCCGGCGACCTTCGACCCCAAGACGCCGACGCGCCGCCCGGATCCCTTCGCGAGCGAGAAGCCGCAGTTCTCGATCGATGCGAAGAACATGGACAAGTACGCGGACAAGCTGAGCGAGGGAACGAAGGCGATGCTGACGAAGTATCCGACCTACCGCCTCGACGTCTACCCCAGTCACCGCACCGCGAACTACCCCAAGTACTACCTCGACAACACGGTGAAGAACGCTTCGCAGTGCAAGACCGTCAGTGACGGGCTGAAGCTCGAAGGCTGCTGGCCGGGCCTGCCGTTCCCGTTCCCCAAGACGGGCAACGAGGTCATCTGGAACCGTCTGCTCAAGTTCGATGCGCCGGCCTTCACGAGCGCCAACATGTCTTCTCGCGTGGTGGATGCGACTGGCAAGAGCACGCTGGTGGCGGCTTCGACTGTGTGGATCCAGTACCCGATCTTCGACCCGAAGCGCACCACGCCGATTTCCGGCAACGAGCCCTACGAGGTCTTGCGTCTGGACTACTCGGCGCCCGCCCGCAAGGCCGGGGAGAAGGTGTTGGTGCGCGACTCGGTCGACATGGTCGACACCGGCCGCCGCGCCTGGTCCTACCTGCCTGGCCAGCGGCGGGTCAAGCTTTCGCCCGATCTGGCCTACGACACGCCGAGCTCGACAGGTGGTGGCACGGGTGTCCTGGACGACACGGCCGTCTTCTTCGGCGCGATGGACAGGTACGACTTCAAGCTGATCGGCAAGAAGGAGATGTACATCCCGTACCACGCCTACAAGGTTCGCGACCCGGCCGTGTGCCCGGATCCCGTGCGGCACGTCAAGAATCACCTGAATCCCGATTGCATGCGCTGGGAGCTTCACCGGGTCTGGGTAGTGGAGGCCACCCTCAAGCCGGGCAAGCGGCACGTCTACCCGAAGCGGGTGTTCCACTTCGACGAGGACTTTCCCGGCGTCGGGATCGCCGACAACTACGATTCGACCGGGCAGATCTACCGCGTGGTGCACAACTTGCCGATCTCCCTGTACGAGACGCCTGGGTACCACACGACGGACGAGTACGTCACGTACGACCTGGCGACCGGCTTGTACGCGCACCAGACGGACCCGACCGACAAGGGGGGATGGACGGTCACGGAGATGAAGCCGGACTCGTTCTTCAGTGCCGAGGCACTCGCGGCCGAAGGGGTGCGCTAGGCCGGATTCGAGGAGCAGGTCTTGGCATCCTTGACGAAGAAATCTTCCGGCCGGTGGCTCCGCGGCTTCGGCGCTCGGGTCCTGGCGAGCTCGGTGTTCGCGCTGGGCTTGGCAACGTCGCTCACAGCGGCTGCCGATCCATTCAAGGGGCCTCTCGATCAGCCGGCACGATCGAGCAGCCTCGCGGCCCGCGGCCCGCTGCTGGCCGTCGCGGCCGCCGGAAGCCGCTTCGTCGCGGTGGGCCAGCGGGGCCACATCGTCTACTCCGATGACGCCGGCCAGACGTGGAAGCAGGCGAGCGTCCCGGTCAGCACCGATCTGGTGGCCGTCGCGTTCGCGGGCGCTGCCAAGGGATGGGCCGTGGGCCACGGCGGGGTCGTCCTGCACACCGACGACGCCGGCGCGCACTGGACCAGGCAGCTCGACGGGAGGCAAAGCGCCGACATCGCGATTCGCTACCTGGAGGCGAGGGCGGGCAACGATCCCGGCATCCGCAAGCTGATCGAGCGCGAGAAGCGGCTCGCCGGCGACGGGGGCACCCAGCCACTGATGGCCGTGCACTTCGACAGCGAGACCACCGGATGCGTGGCCGGGGCCTTCAACCGCCTCTTCTGTACCGAAGACGGCGGCCAGACCTGGACCCCTTGGATGGATCGCATCGACAATCCCGACGAACTGCACTTCTACGCCATCGCGGGATGCACCAAAGGCATCTGCCTCGCCGGCGAGCAAGGCATGGTGTGGCGCTTCGACGCACAGAAGGGCCGCTTCGTCACCCGGGCGCTGCCATACCAGGGCAGCGTGTTCGGGCTGCTGGCTGCCGACGGGGCGGACTGGCTGCTCGCGTTCGGCTTGCGCGGGAGCCTGTTTCGCAGCGTCGACGAGGGAAAGTCCTGGGAGAAGGTGCCGATCGGCAGCCAGGCGGGGATCACCAGCGGGGCCGTGCTGCCCGGCGGCGCCATTCTTCTCGCGACGCAGGCCGGTGAACTCGTCCGCAGCCTGGACGCCGGAAAGACATTCGCCAGGCTGAAGTCCGCAAGGCCGATGGCTTACTACGGGGTCACTGGTGCACCGGGCGGCAAAGCCGTGGTGGTCGGCTCGGAAGGTGCGCGGGTCGAGGCCGCGAGTGACTAGGAACATCCACATGAGCACAGCCATCGACAGCAACCCGTCCATGGTGATCGTTGCCGATCCCCGCAACTTCGACAATGCCTCCGGCAACTGGCTCGAGCGGCTGATCTTCAACAACCGGCCGCTCATCATCGCCGTCTGTGCCCTCCTGACAGCGTTCTTCGCCTTCCAGCTGCGGGGGCTGCAGGTCGGCGCGAGCTTCGACAAGATGCTTCCGCAGGGCCACCCGTACATCAAGAACTACATGGACAACCGCCATGAGTTGCGGGGGCTGGGCGACTCGGTGCGCGTGGTGATCGAGAACCCGCGAGGCGACATCTTCGATCGCGAGTACCTGGCGACCTTGGCCAAGATCAACGACGAGATCTTCACCTTGCCGGGGGTCGACCGGGCGTGGATGAGAGGCATCTTCACACCGGTGGTGCGATGGGTCGAGGTGACCGAGGAAGGCTTCCGGGGCGGGCCGGTCCTGCCCAACGACTACAACGGCAGCCCGAAGTCGATCGAGGACCTGAAGATCAACATCGCCCGGGCCAAGTTGGTAGGAGGCCTCGTGGCGAACGACTACCGGTCGACCATGATCGTGATCCCGCTGCTGGCCCAGGACGGGAAGGGCAACGCACTCGATTACCAGAAGCTGTCGGCGTCGCTGGAGAAGATTCGCCAGCGCTACGCGAGCGCCGACGCAGGCTCGCCGCCACAGGTCCGCATGTACGTCATCGGCTTCGCCAAGCTGGCGGGCGACCTGATCGAGGGTCTGCAGAAGGTGATGACCTTCTTCCTGATCGCAGCGGCCGTGGCGGCGCTGGTCATCTTCCTGTACATGCGCTGCCTGCGCAGCACGGCCATGGTGCTGACCTGCTCGCTGATCGCCGTGATCTGGCAGCTCGGCCTGGTCGTCAGCCTCGGGTTCGGGCTAGATCCCTTCTCGATCCTCGTGCCCTTCCTGGTGTTCGCGATCGGTGTCTCCCACGGCGCGCAAAAGCTGAACGGCATCATGCAGGACGTGGGGCGCGGCACGCACAAGTGGGTCGCTGCCCGCTACACCTTCCGCAGGCTGTTCCTCGCCGGTCTCACGGCCCTGCTGGCCGACGCGGTCGGCTTCGGCGTGCTGATGGTGATCGACATCCCGGTGATCCGCGAACTCGCGTTGACGGCGAGCCTGGGGGTGGCCGTGCTGATCATGACCAACCTGATCCTCTTGCCGGTGTTCCTCTCCTACGTGGGCGTCAGCCCCGCCGCCGCAAAGCGCAGCCTGGCCGAGGAGGACGAGGAAACGCGCGGTCGTGGCTTCGGCAGGCTCTGGAGCTTCCTCGACCGCTTCACCGAGCGGCGTTGGGCCACCGGCGCGCTCGCGGTCGCGGCGGTGCTCGGTGCCGTGGGCTATGTCGGCGCCATGAACCTGAAGATCGGCGATCTCGACGCTGGCGCGCCCGAGCTGCGGCCCGACTCGCGCTACAACCGCGACAACGCCTTCATCACCGCGAACTACGGCATATCGAGCGACGTCTTCGCCATCATGGTCAAGACGGCCGATGACGGCTGCCGCTCCTACGAGACACTGACCGAGATCGACCGCCTGGCCTGGGAACTGCAGCAGCAACCCGGCGTGCAGCGCACCACGTCGTTGGCCGACACGGTTCGCTCCTACACCTCCGGTGCGTTCGAGGGCAACCCGAAGTGGCTGACGATTGCCGATTCGCAGTCGATCATCGATGCACAGATCAACAACGCCGTGTCGTGGAACGCGGAGCTCCTCAATGCGCGCTGCTCGATGACCCCGCTGCTCGCCTTCCTGTCGGACCACAAGGCCGAAACCCTGGACAGGATGGTGAAGGCCGCGAGCGAGTTCGCCGCGAAGCACGACGCGCCCGACCGCAGCTTCCTGTTGGCGGCTGGCAGCGCGGGCATCGATGCCACCACCAACATCGTCGTGCGGGACGCCAACCGGATGATGCTGGCCTACGTCTACGGCTCGGTGATCCTGCTCTGTGCCATCACGTTCCGGAGCTGGCGCGCCGTGGTCGTCGCCGTGCTTCCGCTGGTGCTGACGTCCCTGCTGGCCGAGGCCTTGATGGTCCAGCTCGGCATCGGCGTGAAAGTGGCGACGCTACCGGTCGTCGCTCTGGGGGTCGGCATTGGCGTCGACTACGCGCTGTACCTGCTCTCGGTGCAACTCGCCCAACAACGGCTCGGGCTCTCGCTCGCTCAGTCCTACCAGCGGGCGGTGGCCTTCACCGGCAAGGTGGTTGCGCTGGTCGGCGTCACCCTGGCGGCCGGGGTCGTCACGTGGGCCTGGTCGCCCATCAAGTTCCAGGCCGACATGGGCATCCTGCTGACCTTCATGTTCGTCTGGAACATGCTCGGTGCACTGATCCTGATCCCGGCGCTTTCGCACTTCCTGCTGCAAGGTGAGACTCGCAGGCACGAGCAGGCCGAACCGGACCCCGTCGCGCGTGGAGCCTCGCAACGCGCGGCGTTGTCATGACGTTGAACAAGAGGACATGACCATGGATTTCGTCGTCAGCGAAGCGAATGCGCTGCTGGACTCGCCTCTGCTGAGGCGGATCGCCCCCTTGACACTCAGCGGCTACGCCAGGTTCAGGGCGATCATCGACCAGGATGGTGCCCTTCCTGCGCGGGTGAAGGCGCTGTTCGTCGCGACAGCCGCCACGACCAAGGGCTACCGCGCCATGGCGTTGCGTGAGCTGGAGCGGGCGCGGCAGCTGGGTCTCGGGCTAGAGGAAGCAACGGCGGCGGCCATCGTGCTGAGCAGCGTGCGCGGGGAGGGGGCCGCGCTGTCCTTCATCGAGGCCTTGGAGGCGGTGTATCCGGGGAGCAGCGGCGGGGAGGCACCGCTGCGCATCAAGGAGGTGGAGCCCGGGGAGGCAGAGAAAAACTTCCTCGCCTACTTCGGCAGCATGCCGCCGTCCCTCGGCAAGCTCGCCAGCCTGCTGCCGCTCGGCGCCGACGCCTACTACCTGATGCGCGAGGGCACCATCAATGGCACGCCGCTCGGTCCGAAGTACTCCGAGCTGCTGCTGGTGGCGGTGCTGGCGGCGGACTACAGCCCGCTGACGTCGGTGCACATCAAGGGCGCTCGCACGGCAGGCGCCAGCGAACAAGAGATCGCCGAGGCCATCGTCTGCACCGTCGCGACGAGCGGGCTCTCAGCCTGGGTCAGCGGCGCAGCGGCGATGGACGCTGCCTGAAAGCGTGCGAGTCAAGCCTGTTTGAGAAGACCACCGAGGAAGATGTCGCAAAGGCTTTTCGCCATCTTCTCGGGCGGGTTCTGCGCCGCCATGCGCGGATACCACTTGTAGGCCCACGTGCACATGCCCAGGAAGGCGAGGGTGGCGAGGTCCGCGTCCACGTCGCGAAACCTGCCCGCTTCGATGCCGCTCTTGACGATGTTCGTGATGCAGGCGAGGTACTCGCTCCGGCGCTTGCGCATCTCGGTCCGCTGCTTGCCCTCCAGCTCCCTGTAGTGGTCCATGAAGGCGGCCACGTAGCCAGGGTGCTCGGCGATCTGCCGCAGCGTCAGGAAAGCCGCCCTCTCCAGGGACTGGGCCGGGTCCGCGCTGGCCACGTCGTCCGCCGCCAGTCCTTCGATGAGGGCATCGATGTGCATCTGATGCATCTCGTAGAGGATGTCGGTCTTGCTGCGAAAGTAGTGGTACAGGCTCGGCTTGCCGAGCCCCACGTCGTCCGCCAGCATCTGCATCGAGGTCCCGTGGTAGCCCACCTTGTCGAACAGCGCGGCGCAGTGCTCGATGATGTCGATCCGTCTGTCGTCGTGCGCCGCGGTCGTTGCGCGGGGCTTCTTTCGTTTCGCGGGCGCGGCTGCCTTGGCTGTTGCACTGTTCATCAGGGCTCTCTCTTCGGATCGTTTCGATGGATGGCGTTGCCGGTTGCCACGGCCGACGGTTCATTCGACCGTCCCGCCGGTCGAGAGTCTAATGCACGCGTCCCAAGGGGCCTTTCGCCTCTCGCGGTTCGGGATGCACTTGCGACACGGCGATCCCGCGCAGGCGCTTCTTGTCGATCTTGCCCGTGGCGGTGACAGGCAACTCGGCCATCACCAGCAGGTGCTCCGGCCACTTCTTCTTCGACAGCCCGATCTCGGACAAGTGGCTCTTGATGTCCTCGAGGGTGGGGGTCGCCTGGCCATCACGTACACAACACACTGCGCAGGCTTGCTCCCCCAGCCGCTTCTCCGGCACCGACACGACCGCCACCTGCGCGATGGCGGGATGGCGCATCAGCGCCGCTTCGACCTCCGCGGGGTCGATGTTGAAGCCGCCCCGGATGATCTGGTCCTTGAGGCGGCCCACCACCTTCACGTAGCCGGCGTCGTCGCAGATGATCTCGTCGCCGGTGAGATAGAAGCCGCCCTCGGTCAGCCGATGGCCCTGGTCGCCCAGGCCAAGGCAATAGCCGAGGAAGAGCGAGGGGCCGCGCACGCCCGCCTGCCCGCGCTGGCCCCTGGGCAGCATGCGCAGCTGTGGGTCGAAGGCCTCGTCCTGGGTCCCCGGGAAGGAGCGGCCGTCGGAGTGCCCGAGCCGCTGCGGGGGATCGTCCAGCAGCGTGGACGCGTGCCCCATGCATTCCGACATTCCGAACATCCGCAGCGCCCGGATGCCGAGCAGCGCGTGTGCGTCGGCCACCAGCTCCGGCGTCATCGAGCTGCCGCCCACGCCCAAGGCCTTCAACGGACTCGTTCGCGACCAGTGCTCGCCTCGCGCCACCTCGATCAGCGAAGCCAGGTGGGTGGGCACGCAGATGCCCCAGCGAACCTGGTGTGCCTCGATGAGCCTGAGCGTTTCCCGCGCATCCCAGGGATCGATCACGACCAGCGGATGGCCGAGTGCCAGGCTGAAGTGGGCCGTGAAAGTGAAGCCCGGGGCACTGCCCAGCGGAACCACGCCGAGGATGGCGTCCCCCGGGGCGAGCCCTGCGATCCGCTGGCACGCCCGCACCGTGTAGTTCATCGCCGCGGCTGAATGCATGACCCCCTTCGGCACACCGGTCGTGCCGGACGTGAAGCCGATCATCGCGGCCAGCGCGTCGCGCGCGTCGGGCTCGCCGAGGGCAGCGCGGTGGCGCAGCGACAGGCGCAGCCCGGGGACGCCCGGAATCGGCGCACCTTCCGAGTCACTGACGACAGCGATATGTCCCAGTCGTTGGTCGAGGACTTCTCGCTCGGCGGCTCCGAGGTCCGGCGTGTAAGGGCAGACGATGGCGCGGGCGGCGGAAACCCCCAGCGCGCAGGCCAGCGTCTGCGGTGTCTTGCGCCCCTGCAGCATCACGCGGTCATGCGGCTGGACGCCGGCGGCGAGCAGCGCGTGATAGGCGGCCACGGCCATGCTGCGCATCTCGCCACGCGTCCAGGAGCGGCCGTCGGCGGCGACGATGGCCAGCGCCTGCGGATCGGCGTCAGCCAGTGCGTGGAACTGTTCCCACAGCGGTGCGTCGGTCCACGTCAGGCCTTCAATGGAATGGGTGGCCGGGTTCGGTTCAGGCAAGGCATTGCCCTCCATCGACGATGTAAGTCTGGCCGGTGATGAAACTCCCGGCGGCCGAGGCCAGCAGCGCCACGGTGGCGACGATCTCGGACGGTCTGCCGAATCGGTGGAGGAGGATCCCGTCCAGCAGCTTCTGCTGGGTGTTCGCGTCGAGCGTCTGCGTCATCCCGGTTTCCACCGAGCCCGGCGCCACGGCATTCACGCGGATGCCATGCCGCGCCCACTGGGCGGCGAGGTCGCTCGTGAGGTGGACCATCGCCGCCTTGGTGGTCGTGTATGGAACGACCTGACCCGCATCCGGCGTGTAGGACAGGAAGGCGCCGACCGATGCGATGTTGACGATCGAGCCGCCGGCCCCGCTGGCGATCATGTGCCTAGCGGCATGGCGGCATGCCAGGAACGTGCCGGTGAGATTGGTGTCGACCACCTTGCGCCAGCCGGACAGCGGAATCTCCTCCGGCAAGCCCCACCAGGATGCGCCGGCGTTGTTGACCAGGATGTCGAGCTTGCCGAACCGCTCCACCGTCGCCCCCACGGCCGCCTCGACCTCTTCCTCGTCGGAGATATCGCAGCGCAGGCCGATCGCTTGGCGTCCGAAGCGGGCGGCGATGCCCGCCGCTGTTTCCGCGCAGTCGTTCTCGTGCCGGCTGGCCAGGGCGATGTCGCAGCCGAGATCGGCCAGCGCCGCCGCAATGGCCTCGGCCAGGGCCCCGCGCCCGCCTGTGATGAGCGCGGCCTGGCCGTCGAGGCGGAACTGCCGGGCGACGAAGCCGGGGTCGAATGGCGTGGTCATGTCGCCGCTTCCCCTGCCGGCTGACCCGCCGTGCGCAGGAGCAGGTCGGCTTCCTCGGTGACGAGCACGATCCGCTTGCCCTTCATCCTGCCGACATGGGCCACCGCCGCCGCCCACTGCGGCGACTTCAGTGCCGCGTCGAGGTGATCCCTGGAAGGGAAGGTCAGGACCGCATGACCGTCCCACTCGGGAGCCTCCGGATGGTCGTAGTCGAACACGACTTCGCCATGGCGGTAGGCCTGCAATCCGGGCAGCTTCTTGGCCTGCTCGGCGTGTTCGCCGCGCCACCAGAGCGTGAATTGCTCGCGCGTCCACTCAGGGGGACGGGTCGCGAGAACGACCATGCTGGTTGACATATCGACGCGCCTTCGCAGTTCAGTTGCCGGTCCACTCGGGCTTGCGCTTCTCGAGGAATGCACGCACGCCTTCCTTTGCATCAGCCGAATGGTGCACGACGTTGCAGGTCATGGTTTCCAGGGTGATCAGCGAGTTGGTGTCGGCGTCCAGCCCGCGGTTCACGGCCATCTTCGTCATCCACATGCAGAACGGACTCTTGTCGATCAGCGGTGCGCAGAAGTCCTGGATCAGCTGGTCGAACTCGGCCTGGGGCGCGCACGCGTTGATCAGGCCCCAGTCGGCGCACTGCTCGCCGGTCAGCAGCTTGCCGGTGAGCATCAGCTCCTTGGAGCGACGCATTCCGATCATGCGCGGCAGGCGGTAGATCGGGCCGGCGCCGCCGAACAGCGCCCGGCGAATGTGGAAGTCGCCGATCTTGGCCTCGGAGGCGGCGAGGGCGAAGTCGCAGGAGATCATGAGCTCGAAGCCACCGGCGACGGCATAGCCCTCGACCGCCGCGATGGTGGGCTTCTTCATGTTGAAGATCTTGTCGTAGGTGCGGGCGGAATCGATCGCGAGCTGCAGCGAAGTGGTGGTCTCGTGCAGCACCGGGCTGACCAGCAGATCCAGGTCGGCACCCGAGCAGAAGGTGTTGGCGCGGCCACGGAACACGACCGCCAGTGCCTCCTTGTCCTCGGCCGCGTGATCCACCGCCGCCTCCAGCTCCTTCAGCAGCTGCGGGCTGACGCAGTTGCGCTTGTGGGGCCGGTTGAGCCAGATCGTCGCGACGCCATTCGACGCGACTTCGTATTGAATGACGTCCTTTTCCTTCTCCATGCTCTCGCTCCTGCAAATGCTGATGATCAGCGTTTCAGTACACACCCGACCGGTCGGTCGAACGCAAAAGATAGCACAAGCACCCTGCTTGTCAATATCGGGTCTCAAGCAAATGTGGCTTTGCCACTTTGCTTGAACTCCCACGGGGGGCGGGCCGGGCGAGCCCGGCCCTGGGGGGAGTTCTCAAGCAAATGTGGCTTTGCCACTTTGCTTGAACCCCACGGGGGGCGGGCCGGGCAAGCCCGGCCCTGGGGGCACTCAGAAGATCTCGAACAGGCCGGCCGCGCCCATGCCGCCGCCGACGCACATGGTGACCACGCCGTACCTGGCCTTGCGCCGGCGACCCTCGATCAGCACGTGGCCGGTCATGCGGGCGCCGGACATGCCGTAGGGATGGCCGATGGCAATCGCACCGCCCGAGACGTTGATCCGTTCGTCGGGGATGCCGAGTCGATCGGCGCAGTACAGCACTTGCGAGGCGAACGCCTCGTTGAGTTCCCAGAGTCCGATGTCATCGACGCGCAACCCGGCCTGCGCCAGCAGCTTGGGCACGGCCAGCACCGGCCCGATGCCCATTTCCTCCGGCCCGCACCCTGCCACCGCCATGCCGACATAACGCCCCAGCGGCTCCAGGCTCCGGCGTGAAGCCTCCGCCGCTTCCATCAGCACCAGCGCGGCGGCGCCATCCGACAGTTGCGAGGCATTGCCCGCGGTGACGTACCGCCCTTGCGCGAGTCGCTGGCCTTGCTTGAGCACCGGCTTCAGCGCGGCCAGCTCGGCGAGCGTGGTCTGTGGCCGGTTGCCTTCGTCGCGGGAGATGGTGATGGTCTCGAAGCTGGTCGCACCGGTGGCCTTGTCGATTCGCGCCATCACCGCATCCATCGGCACGATCTCTTCGTCGAACCGGCCCCGAGCCTGCGCCTCGGCGGTCCTGAGCTGGGAGCGAAGGGCGAACTCGTCCTGGCGCTCGCGGGAGATCCCGTAGCGGTCGGCAACGATCTCGGCGGTCTCGAGCATCGCCATGTAGAGCTGCGGGATCCGCTCGTCGAGGACGGGGTCCTGCACGCGGAACGAGTTGGCCTTGTCGTTCTGAACCAGCGAGACCGACTCGACACCGCCCGCCACCGCAACCTTCATTCCGTCGACCAAGATCTGTTTCGCGGCGGTCGCCACGGCCATCAGGCCCGAGGCGCACTGGCGGTCGACAGTCATGCCGGGCACGCTGACCGGCAGGCCGGCCCGCAAGGCGGCCTGCCGTGCCACGTTGAAACCCGTGCATCCCTGCTGCAATGCGCAGCCCAGGACGACGTCGTCGACGGCGTCGGGCTCCACGCCGGTGCGTTCCAGCGCAGCCTTGATGGCATGCGCCGCCAGGGCTTGCCCCTGGGTGTTGTTGAAGGCACCGCGATAGGCCTTGCCGATGGGCGTACGGGCGACGGAAACGATGACCGCATCACGCATGAGTGAGCTCCGTGGATGGAAGAAGCGACAGGCCGACTTCCCGCGCCCACCACATGGGCCCGCCGCGGTAGCGCGGAAAGCCGTAGCCGTTGGCATAGACGACGTCGATGTCGCCGGCCCGCTGCGCAACGCCTTCCTCCAGAAGGCGCGCGCCCTCCCTGGCCATGGCGCGCAGCAGCCGGTGAAGGATGTCCTCGTCGGCGATCGGCTCGCGCTCGAATCCGAGCTCCGCCGACACGCCCGCGATGAGGGACTCGACTTCCGGATCTGGAGTGGCCTCGCGGCCGCGGTAGACGTAGTACCCGCTCCCGGTCTTCTGCCCAAGGCGGCCCCTCTCGTAGAGGCGGTCGGCAATGGGGGAGTAGCGCGCGGGCCTGGGGCGGGTCGCGTTCTGCTGCTGGCGGATGCGCCAGAACACATCCAGCCCCGCCATGTCGCGCATGGCGAACAGGCCCATCGGAAAGCCGAACTCGACCAGCACGCGGTCGATCTGCCAGGGCGTGGCGCCTTCCTCGAGAAGGAAGTCCGCTTCCGTCCCGTAGGCGTCGAGGATGCGATTGCCGATGAATCCCTCGGCATTGCCCGCGACCACCGCGGTCTTGCGCAGGGTCCGGGCCAGGCCGAGGGCGGCACCGAGGGTGGCAGGGCTGGAGCGCGCGCCGCGCACGATCTCCAGCAGGCGCATGACGTTGGCGGGGCTGAAGAAGTGCAGGCCGACGACGCTCTCCGGGCGAGAGGTGGCTGCGGCGATCGCATCGACGTCCAGGGTCGACGTGTTCGTGGCCAGGATCGCGCCGGGCTTGGCCACGGCGTCCAGGCGCCGGAAGACTTCCTTCTTCAACGCCAGGTCCTCGAACACCGCCTCGACGACGACGTCGGCATGGGCCAGATCGGCATCGCTCTCGGTCGTGTGGATGCAGCCCAGGGCACGGTCGGCGTTCAGCCGCGTCATGCTGCCCCGTGCCACCGAGGTGGCGTAGTTGGCGCGGATGGTCGCGAGCCCCCGGCTCAAGGCGTCCGGCGACGTGTCGAGCAGCGTGACCGGGATGCCCGCATTGGCGAAGCACATGGCGATGCCGCCGCCCATGGTCCCGGCGCCGACGACCGCGGCGGACCGGATCGGCGCAGCCGGCGAGGAGTTCACGTCCTTCACCTTGCCCGCGGCGCGCTCCGCAAAGAAGAGGTGGATCAGCGCGCGGCTCTGGAAACTGCGCTCGCACTCCTGGAAGGCCTGCCGCTCCAGCTTCGATCCTTCCTCGAAGTCGAGCCTGCAGGCGGCTTCGATGCAGTCGACGATCTTCCACGGCGCCACCAGGCCGTTCCACTTGCGCTGGTGCTTGCTGCGGAAGTCCGCGAACAGCGCTGGATCGGCGCCGCGGATCTTGTCGGAGGATTCGCGAAGCCTGCGGGGCAACGCACCACTGGCAACCTCTGCGGCGAAGCGCAAGGCGCCGTCCAGCTGATCGCCCTCGACGATGCGGTCGATGACGCTCCACTCGAAGGCCTGTTCGGCGCTTACCGGATCACCGCTGGTGCAGACCTGCAGCGCCACCTCCGGGCCCGCCAGCCGGGTCCACCACTGCGTGCCGCCGCCACCAGGGATCAGGCCCAGTTTCACCTCCGGCTGGCCGACCTGGGCGCCGCGGGCAGCGACCCGCCAGTGGCAGGAGAGCGCGAGTTCGAAGCCGCCGCCGAAGGCCGTGCCGTGGATGGCCGCGATGACCGGCTTGGGGCAGGACAGCAACGCGTCCATGATGTCGTAGAGCGTCGGCTCGTCGTAGGGCTTGCCGAAGTCGTTGATGTCCGCGCCCGCGATGAACGTGTCACCGCCGCCAATGATGACCAGCGCCTCGGCCTGCGGATCGGCCACACAGCGCGCGATGGCGTCCATCAGGCCGCTTCGCACGTCATGGCTCAGCGCGTTGACAGGGGGATTCTCGACGGTGGCGACGGCGACGCGGCCGTGAAGGGCATAGCTGACTCGACTCATCAAAGGGACGCTCCTATTGCGCGATGTCCACCACCAGCCGCCCCGCATGGGCGCCGGTGAACAGGCAGTTGAATGCTTCGGGAACCTGCTCGAAGCCGTGGCGGATGTCGATGTCGTAGCGCAGGCTGCCGCCGCGGATCCAGGCATCGATCTCGCGCAGCATCTCGTCCATGCGCGCGGGCTGGCTGAAGAGGTCGCTGACCAGGAAACCCTGCATCCGGGCGGACTTCACGACCAGGTTCCACAGGTTCGCGGGGCCCGGCGCCTTCTCGGTGGCGCTGTAGCGGGAGACCATGCCGCAGAGCGCGACGCGGCCATGCTTGTTGACCCGGTCGATGGCTGCTTCGAGCACAGCGCCACCCACGCCCTCGAACACCACGTCGACGCCGTCCGGCAGCGCATCGCCGATGGCATCGCGCCAGCGCGCCGAGTCCTGGTGGTCGATGCAGACGTCGTAGCCGTAGCGTTCGGTGGCACGCCGGCACTTCTCGGCGCCGCCGGCAATCCCGACGACCCTCGATGCGCCGCCGATCCGGGCCATCTGGCCGACCAACGAGCCGACCGCTCCCGCAGCGGCACTGACCAGCACCGTCTCGCCGGGGCGCAGGCCGGCCACGTCGAACAGCCCGCGATGGGCTGTCAGTCCGATGGTCCCGAGGGCGTGCGCATAGACGGCCGGGGCATGGCCCAGATGAACGGGAACCGGATGGAACCGGGCGCCGGCGCCGACGACGTACTCGCTCCAGGATCCGAAGCCCCACACCAGTTGGCCTTCTGCACGCGCGGGATCACGGGACTCGACGATCCTGCCCAGCACCATTCCTCTGACGGGCTCGCCGAGGCCGATGGGAATGCCGTAGCCGGGATCGGCATTCATGAAGTTGCGAATGGTCGGATCCATGCACAGCAGCAAGACCCGGATCAGGACCTGCCCGTCTTCGATCGTGGGGACGCCAGCACTGTGCAGCGCGAGGTCTGCGGCCGTGACGAGGCCCTGGGGTCGCCGGCGCAGCAGCCACTGCCGGTTCGGGGCGGGACTCATTCGACCCCCTTGGCGCTGTGCGCCGTCCCCCCAAGGGGGAATTCGCCCTTGGGGCGGCCCTGCGGGCTCATTCCGCTTCGATGAGCACGCCGGCCGCCATCCAGGCGGCGATGCCGGCAGAAGGAACGGCGCAGAGCACCGCCTCGGCCATCTCCTCGTTGCTTGCCCCCACCGCCCGTGCCGCCTTGATGTGCGTGGCCGCCTGCGGGCTGTAGTCGGAGGCCAGGACGGCGATCAGCATCAACTCCGCCGACTTCCGATCGAGCTGATTGCACTCGATCGTTCCCTTGCGCATGAGGAAGTAGCCGTCGGCCCCTTTCGGCACCAGGCGCAGCAGGCTCGCCAGGGCAGGCGGCACCGTTCCCCAGTAGCTCCTGAAGTTCGCCTCGGCCTCCCCGGGTTCGGCGCGCACCAGGGAGGTCGGTCGTGGCTCCGAGGCCGGAGGGCCATAGACGGTGGCCAGCAGGGCGTCGAACGCGAGCGCTGCGCCTTCGCCCCTCAGGCTGCTCAGCAGGATGAGACCGCTCGCCGCTTCGTTCAGCGTCATTCCCAGGCCTGCTGCGCGCTCGAGCTCGCCTCGCGCCAGCTCGAGGTACCGCTTGTTCGCGGCGGCGACCGCGGCGAACAGGCATTTGAGCTTGGCGGGCAACGCACCGTCGGTGTCGATGACCTCCCGGAACAGGGCGTAGCCGGAGAGCGTGAAGGGAGCGAGCTGCTTCAGCAGGGCCGACTGCAGCAAAGCGTTCGAATCCGTCACCTCGATGCTCCTCAAAGGCTGATGATCCATATCGTACCGACCGGTCGGTCGAGCGTCAACATCCATCGAAGATGCCTCCGGCACGTTGACAGCCGACCGGTCGGTCGATAGCATTCGTCCGACTGGTCGATTGGTGGGTGGGTGGGAAAAGGAGGAGCGGATGCGCTGCGAAATGTTGCTTCATCGGAACGAACGTGCGCCGTGGTCGATGTCGCCGTCAGGGCAAGCGAGCAAGTCGCGATGAACGCCGAGGCGGGGGTGGGCATGTCGCCCAAGTCCTACATCGGCGATGTCGGTGAAGTGCGGCAGTTCGCGCGCATCGATGCGCGGCGGCTGGAAGACTTCCTGCATGCCCACGTGCCTCGATACGACGGTCCCCTTAGCGTCAAGCAGTTCCAGGGCGGCCAGTCGAACCTGACCTACCTGCTCGAAACGCCCAAGGCGAAGTACGTGCTGCGAAAGCAGCCACCGGGGCCCTTGCTGAAGTCGGCGCACGCCGTCGATCGCGAATTCAAGGTCATGCGCGTCCTGGCCGAGCTGCCGGGCGGGTTCCCCGTGCCGCAGCCGCTGGCCTTGTGCGAGGACCCGAGCCTGCTGGGCGGCATGTTCTACGTGATGAGCCACGTGCCGGGCCGGATCTTCTGGAATTGCCTGATGCCCGACCTCGCTCCCGCGGAGCGCGCAGCGGTGTTCGACTCGGCCAACGAAACCCTGGCGCGCCTTCACACCGTCGACTACGCGGCACTCGGGCTGGCCGACTTCGGCAAGCCGGGCAACTATTTCGAGAGGCAGATCGCCCGCTGGTCGCGCCAGTACGAGCTGTCCAAGACACAAGACATTCCGGACATGGAGCGCCTCATGAATTGGCTGCCCGCGGCAGTGCCCGCTGACGACGGGCGCTCCTCGATCATCCACGGGGACTATTCCTTCCACAACATCCTGATCCACCCGACGCAGCCGAGGGTGGTGGGCGTCGTGGACTGGGAGCTGTCGACCCTGGGCCATCCGCTCGGCGACCTGATGTACCACGCGATGGAGTGGTACAGGCCGCAGGGCGTGGATGCGCGCGGCACCTTGCGCGGGCAGGACCTGGCGGCACTCGGCATCCCCACGCTGGACGACTACATCCAGCGGTATGGCGAGCGCACCGGCATCGCCTTTCGCGCGAACCTGCCGTTCTACCGCGCGTTCAACCTGTTCCGCACGGCGGCCATCCTGCAGGGCATTGCGCACCGGCTGATAGAAGGCAACGCCGCCTCGGCGAACGCCGCGGAGATCACGGCCAACATCAGGCCGCTCGCGGCCGCGGCCTGGCAGTTTGCCAACGGCGACTGAAGGGGCATCACTCATGAAGAGATTCGAAGGCAAGACGGTGCTGGTCACCGGCGGCGCCCAAGGCATCGGTGCGGCAATGGCCAAGGCTTTCGCCGCCGCCGGGGCCGGCGTGGTGATCGGCGACATCGGCGATGCGGCGGGGCAGGCCGTGCAGGCGGAGATCGCTGCGCTCGGGGGCGAATCGCTCTACCTGCATCTCGACGTGTCGAGCGAGGCCGATTGGCAAGCCGCCATCGGGCTGACGCTCGAGCACCGCGGCCGGCTCGACGTGCTGGTGAACAACGCAGGGCTGGGGCCGGCCCCGGCACCGATCGAGCAGTGCACCGTGCAGGCGTGGGACCGCATCATGGCGGTGAATGCCCGCGGCGTTTTCCTGGGGACCAGGCACGCCATCGCGCCCATGCGCGCAGGCGGGGGCGGCTCGATCGTCAACGTCTCGTCGATCGCGGCCCTCGGCCTCGGCGCGCTGATGGAGGTGGCCTATGCCGCGAGCAAGGGGGCGGTGCGAACCCTCACCAAGGTCATCGCGGCGCAGTACGCGCGCGAGGGCATACGCTGCAACTCCGTGCACCCCGGCCCCATCGACGGCGGGATGCTGCATGGCGTGTGGTCGGACCCGACGAAGTTGGAGCGCCGGCTCTCGCGCATTCCCATGGGCCGCCTCGGGCGCATGGACGAGGTCGTTGCGGCGGTGATGTTCCTGGCTTCCGACGAGTCGTCCTACACGACCGGCACCGAACTGACCATCGACGGGGGCGCGGCGGTGCAATAGCACCCGCGGAACAGTCATGACCGACGCAATGCACGAAGCCCGGGACGCGGCCGAGCGGCTGCGGCAAGAGATCCGCAACTTCTACGGCCGCGTCATGCCGGACGACCTGCGGGCCAAGTCACGGCGCCACCAGGTGCTGGACAAGTCCGACTACGTCCACTGGATGCGCCTGCTGCATGAGCAGGGCTGGGCGATCGGCCATTGGCCGAAGGAGTGGGGCGGCCAGGCGTGGACGCTCCTGGAACGCTTCGCCTTCGAGGACCAGCTGGCCCGCCTCGGCTGCCCCTGGATCATCCCTTTCGGCGTCAAGTATGTGGGGCCTGTCATCTACACCTTCGGCTCGCCAGCACAGAAAGCGCGCTTCCTGCCTCCCATCGCCACCACCGCCGAGTTCTGGGCCCAGGGCTACTCGGAGCCCGGCGCCGGATCCGACCTGGCGGCGCTGCGCACCGAGGCCATCCGCCACGGCGACCACTACGTCGTCAACGGCCAGAAGGTGTGGACCACCTATGCCCAGTGGGCCGACTGGCTGTTCTGCCTGGTCAAGACCACGCGGGACGAACCTGCGCAGAGATCGATCTCCTTCCTCCTCATCGACATGCGCAGCCCCGGCGTGACCGTGAAGCCGATCGCCACGATGGACGGCTTCCACCATCTCAACGAGGTGTGGCTCGAGGACGTCAGGGTGCCTGCGGAGAACCTGGTCGGCGAGGAAGGCGCGGGCTGGGGCTATGCCAAGTTCCTCTTGAAGAACGAGCGCACCGCCGGCGCCATCGTCGGCATGGCCTGGCATGCACTGGAGCGGCTGAAGGACCTGGCGAGGGAATCGGGCAGGGCATCGGTGCGCCTCGACGCTCGCCTGGGCGAGCTCGAGCTGTGCCTCATGGCCCTGGAGGAAGCCGCCTACCAGGCGGTGGAGTCCATGATGCTCGGCACCGACCACGGCGCGGAGGCGTCGCTGATCAAGCTGCGCGGAACCGAGCTCTACCAGCACATCGCCGAGGCGACGATCGATACGCTGGGGGTCGCCGGCGTCGCCTACGACACGGCGGCCCTGCACGCAGGCGGGCTGCCGCCGCTGGGGCCCGACGATGCCGGCGGCATCCTCAAGGACCACCTCTACAACCGGGCGTCGACCATCTTCGGCGGCGCTTCGGAGGTTCAACGCAACATCGTCGCCAAGACGGTCCTGGGGCTGTGAGCATGGACATGGAAGCGGCCGTCATGCTGCGCGAAAGCGCGCACCGATATGCGACGGACAACTACGGTTTCGTGCAGCGTCGCACGCTGGTCTGCGACTCGGCAGGCTGGAGCGGGAAGGCCTGGCGGGCCTACAGCGAACTCGGCTGGCTGGCCTTGCGCCTGCCGGAAGAGCAGGGCGGCCTGAATGCCGATGCCCTGGCCATCGGGGCCCTGATGGAAGTGGTCGGTGCCCGCCTGATCATGGAGCCGATACTGGCCAGCGCCATCGTCGGCACCGGGCTGGTGCTGAGCCAGGGCAGCGGCGCGCAGCAGGAGCGCCTCCTGCCCGGCTTGGCCGATGGCTCGCTCAAGCTCGCGTTCGCGCACGTAGAGGCAGGCGCTGCGGCCGATGGCACCGGCGCTTGCCTGGTCCGTGATGGCAAGCTCTTCGGAGCCAAGGTCGCGGTCCTGCATGGCGACATCGCCGACCTCCTCATCGTTTCCGCGTCCGAAGCGAAAACGGGCGGCGGCATGATGCTCTACCAAGTGGACCCGCGCGCCGCCGGCGTCGAGCTGACACGCTACCGGCTGGTGGACGGCCGCGGCGCGGCCAACCTGAGCTTCGCCGGGGCCGCCGCCGAACGGCTCGCTCCGGACCACGGCCGATCCGCACAAGCCGCGATCGAAGAGACCCTCGACCACGCGTCCGCGGCTCAGTGCGCAGAGGCCCTGGGCATCGTGCGCGCGCTGGTCGCCAGCACTTGCGAGCACCTGAAGACGCGCAAGCAGTTCGGCCGGGCGCTCGGCACCAACCAGGCCTTGCAGCACCGGGCCGTGGACATGTTCCTGCTGCAGGAAGAGATCGCCGCACTGACGCTGGCGTGCCAGCGAGCGTTGGCGAAGCCGGCCGCCGAGCGTGCCCGCATCGTCAGCGCTGCCAGGGCCTACGTCTGCAGCGCCGCGCGCCATGTCGCCAACGAGGCCGTGCAGATGCACGGCGCCGTCGGTGTCACCGAGGAGCTGGACGTCAGCCACTACTTCCGCCGGCTGATGGTGAATGCCACGCTGTTCGGGAGTCGCGACGAGCACTTCACCCGCTTTCTTGCGTCCACCCGGGTTGTCGAATGACTCGAAAGCTGAACCTGGACAGGGACGGCGCCGTGGCGCGCATCGTCCTCAACCAGCCGGAGGCCATGAACGCCATCGGCCCCGAGATGGCGAGGGAACTCGCCACTGCCCTCGCCGAGCTCGCTCGCGACGACGCCGTGCGCTGCGTCATCGTGACGGGTGCCGGGCGGCACTTCATGGCGGGCGGGGACGTCCGCTACTTTGCGGAGTTGCTGCGACTGCCGGCGGCGGAACGCGATGCCAGGCTCGGCCAGCTGATCGCCGACGTGGGCGACGCGGTGGCGACCTTGCGGGCCATGCGCAAGCCGGTGATCGCAGCGGTCCGCGGGGCGGTGGCCGGGTTCGGCCTGTCCTTGATGTGCGCTTGCGACCTGGCCGTCGCGGGCGAGGGCTGTAGCTTCAAGATGGCCTATTGCCAGCTCGGCGCTTCACCCGATGGCGGCGGCAGCCACAGCCTGCCACGGCTGCTGGGTGTGCGTCGGGCGCTGGAGCTGGCCTTGCTCGACGAGCGCATCGATGCTCGCCGCGCCCTGGAGTTCGGACTGGTCACGCGCGTCGTTCCCGACGAGTCGCTGGACAGCGCCGCGATGGAGTTGGCGCAGGGGCTGGCGCGCCAGGCGACGGCGGCGCTCGGCCGCACCAAGCAACTCATCCATGCCGCGTTCGACAACGACCTGGCCGGCCAACTGGATGCCGAGCGACGGGCCTTCGTGGCCTGCGCCGCCTCGGAGGATTTCGCGGAAGCGGTCGCAGCTTTCGCCGCGAAGCGCAGGCCGAACTTTGGCGGGCGATGACCGTCCGGTGGGCGGCTCGCAGCGTTTGGCTCAGCTCCGATCGGACGTCGTCTTGAAGAAGCGTGCGGCATGGATGAACATCACCGCGCCGATGAGGCCGGGCACCAGCGACAGCGACAGGGCATAGCGCAGCGCGTCGGCGCCGATCGACGGGTCACGTGCCAGCAGGTCGCTGCACAGGCCGGTGAACCACGGCCCCAGGCCGAGGCCGAAGAGGTTGAAGCACAGCGACAGGACCGAGTTGCTGAAAGCACGCATGTTCGGCGGCACCACCGACTGCGTGACCGCCAGGATCGGCCCGAAGTACGCCACCATGAGGACGGCGGCCATCGCGGCCGCCGCGACCGACAGACCCGTCGAAGGCGCCAGGTACTGGATCAAGGCGAACGGGCCCGTGGCGCCCACGGCGATCGCCATCACCCACAGCCGCCAGCGCGCGTCGCGGATCGCCAGCCGGTCGGCGAGGAAGCCGCCCAGGTACATCCCGATCGCCCCGCCCGCACCGGCCAGCAGCGCCATCAGCAGCGACACCTCGGAGAGCGTGAAGCCGTGCAGCCGCACGAAGAACGGCGCATTCCACGTCATCATCGAATACTGCGAGAAGCCGTGCAGCATGGTGGCCAGCACGGCATACCGGAAGGGCTTGATGCGCCAAAGCAGGCGCATCGAAGGCAGCATCCCCAGCCGGACCTCGCCCGCCGGAGCCGGCGGGTCGTAGCGTCCGCGCGGCGCGTCGCGCAGCATCATGAGCGCCAGAGGCGCCAGCGCCACGCCAACGCCGCCGATGATGGCAAAGGTGTAGCGCCAGCCCACCGTCTGCGCCAGCCAGCCGGTCGCGCTGTAGCCCAGCATCAGCCCCAGCGGCAGCCCCAGCCCGTAGGTCGACATGGCGGTGGCGCGCTGCTTCGGCGCAAAGTAGTCGGCGAGCAGGGAGACGCTGGCGGGGCCGCTCCCGGCCTCGCCGATCGCCACGCCGATGCGGAAGAAGACCAACGATGCGAACCCGATCGCGAGCCCGCTCAGTGCCGTCATCAGGCTCCACAGCGCCAGTGAAGCGACCACGATCCAGCGCCGGCTGAAACGGTCCGCCAGGCGCGCGATGGGCAGCGCCAGCGTGGTGTAGAAAAGAGCGAAGGACAGGCCGGTCAACGCGCCGATCTGCCCGTCGGACAAACCGAGCTCCGCCTTGATCGGGATCTGCAGGATCGAAAGAATGGTGCGGTCGATGTAGTTGAACATCGCGATGAGGAACAGCGAGAGCAGGGCCAGACGGCGCGTCCGGGCCTCGCCGGCCAGCGCATGCGCCGCCGCCGTGCCGCCCGCAGCCGAGGACGGGGGCCGCGGCTCGTCCAGGGTCTCGCTCATCGTCACGCCCATGGCTTTGTTCGTCATCTCGTTCACTGTCTCCTGCCCGCGGGTTCTCGAACCGTCTTGCTCATCGCCAGCCCGCGCTGCGCGCGGCGGTGATCCCGAAGGTCATCGCCATCGCGAGCCCGCCCGCATAGCCGATGCCGTAGGCGCCGCCTGCATCGGCGCCGGCGGCCAGCAGCCCCGGCACGACGCTGCCATCAGCGCGCAGCACGCGAGCGCCGGTGTCGATGCTCAGGCCGCCGAAGGTGAAGGTGATCGCCGGATGCACGATCAGCGCGTAGAAGGGCGGCTTGTCCAGCGGCTCGCAAGCCTCGGCGCGGGGCGGATCGAGCCGCTCCCAGCCATGGCGCGCGGCCTCGTTGAATTCGCGGATGGAGCGCAGCGCCTGCGCGCCGTCGAAGCCGTGCTCTGTGGCGAAGGCTGCCACCGCTTCGAGCGTCTCGGCGACGACCCCCTTGCCGTCGTGGTCCAGCGCGACAGCCATCCTGTCTTCGGGCACGGCGCTGGCCACGATGGGCTGCGTGGCGTACAGCCCATGCACTCGCGCGTCCCAGAAGCAGAGCGCGCGGGCGCCCGGCTGAGGCACGGTGAAGCAGGTGTTGGTGTGGTCTCCGAGCGTCTCATCGCAGAACCGCCGGCCTTGTTCGTTGAGCAGGAGCGTCCGGTCGCTGTGGTACTGGCTGAGCATCGTGTAGAGCCGCTCCTGCCCCCAGTCCGGCGACTCGCTCACGAGGTGGCCGTAGAAGCCGCGGTTGCTGCCCGCGACTTCGCCGCCAGCCGCCGCACCCAGGCGCAGCCCGTGGCCGTCGCTCACCGGCTGCGACCGCAAGAGGATGCCCTCGGCGTGGGGATGGATGTAGCGCGCGCGCATCTCGGCAGAGCCCTGGAAGCCGCCGGTGGCGAGGATCGTCGATCGCGCGCGCACCGACACCTTGCCATCGGGATGCGAGGTGCGCGCGCCGATCACCGAGCCTTCCTCGTCGCGCACCAGCTCCAAGGTATCGGTCCCCAGCACCACGTGGCCGCCCGCCTGTTCAACCAGCGCCTCGCAGCCCCGCAGGTGCTCGACGATGTCGATCTGGTAGCCGTAGCCGTGCAGCACGTTCATCTTCGGCGACACGGCGATCTCGCGTTGGCGCAGCCACGCCATCGCATCCGGGAACGTGGCGCAGATGACTGCCCCCAGTTCCGGATCTCCGCCGCCATACAGGGCCATCCTCTGCCGCGATGACGCGGTCCACAGCACCCCGCCGGACAGCGCGGCCGAGCCGCCCGTCGCTGCCGCCTTCTCGACCACGATCACCCTGGCCCCGTGCTCGGCCGCCCAGCCGGCGGCCGACAGGCCCGCCATGCCCGCGCCTATGACCAGCAGGTCGCATTCGATGATCTGCTCGTTGATCATGTCCGAGGGGCCTAACGCTGAAGGATGGTGACGCCGCTCACCCCCGGCGCGCCGTACACATGCGTGTAGCCCAGCCTCGCACGGCCTGGGACCTGGCGCGACGCCGCTTCGCCGCGCAACTGCGTGCAGACCTCGATCACCTGGCGCAAGCCGGAGGCGCCGATCGGCTCGCCGTTGGCCAGGCATCCACCGTCGGTGTTGACGGGCAGACGGCCGCCGATCTCGGTCTCGCCGTCGCGCAGCAGCCGCGCCTGCTCGCCGTGTTCGCAGAAGCCGTTCTCCGCCAGGTGGATGATTTCGCTGCCGGAGTCGGTGTCCTGGATCTGGATGACGTCGATGTCCCGGGGCCCCACACCGGCCTGCTCGAATGCCGCACGGGACGCGGTCACCGTGGGCGCGGGCGCCTGCTGTGCCGCCAGCGCAGGACTGAACACCTCGAACGACCCATGGTGGCGAGTTCGCACCACGGCTGCCTTCACCGTCACCGGCTTCTCGCACAAGCGCTTCGCCGCCGATGCACGGCACAGCACCAGCGCCGCGCCGCCTTCGGCCGGGCTGCAGAACATGTACTGCCGCAGGGGCAGGTTGACCGGCGCCGAATCGGCAATCTCCTCGTGCGACATCGCGCGCCGCCGCCAGGCCTTCGGGTTGAGCGCGCCATTGCGGTAGGCCCGCTCGGCCACATGCACCAGCGCGTCCTCGCCGATGCCGTGCTCGTGCAGGTAGCGACGGGTCTTGAGCGCGAAGAACTGGGTGGTCAGCATGAGGCCCGTCTCGCCGTACCAGTCGGGCAGGCCCCAATCGCGCGGGAGGGGATTGAAGGCGCCTCGCGGATGCTTGTCGAAGCCGACGGCAACGGCGATCTCCGCCATCCCCGCGCGGATGGCCGCGACCGCGCTCGCAATCGCGCTGCCGCCCGTGGCGCAGCCGTTCGCGACATTGATGAAGGGCAGCCCCGTGAGGCCCAGGTCATTGCACAGCGCGTCGGCGTTGCCGGCGTCGTGGCTGCCGCCGTACGCGACGTCGACCTGGTTCCACGAGACGCCGGCATCCTGCAAGGCGGCGCGCAAGGCACGAGCGCCCTGGGCGCGGCCCGACAGTTCGTCGTGGCGCCCGAAGGGGTGCAGGCCGATGCCGATGATGGCGACATCCTCAGACATGCTCGCGCTCCTTCACATGCTCACCCGAGGGCTCGAAGGCGAACGTGCTCACCCGTTCTCCGTTCTCGCAGAGCTTGTAGGGGACGATGGTCAGCGCCATGGGCATCCCGATGCGCAGCAAGGCCGGATCGGCCGACGTGAGCCGCGATTCCACCTTGATGCCGCTCGCCATCTCGACGTAGCCGACGCCGTAGGGCTGGAAGTTGTCGACGGTCTCGCCGCTGTCGTAGGGTGGCTTGGGGCAAAAGCCCTGGATGGTCCACGACCACAGCACCCCGCTGCTGCCGAGATCATGCGGCTGCAGCCGAGTGCCCAGGCAGCGGGTGCAGCTCGCGGCCGAGGGGAAATAGACCTCGCCGCAGTCGGCGCAGCGGCTGCCGATCAGGCTGGGGCGACCACCCTCCAGGCGGAGCAGGCTGGCACAGGCGAGAACGGGTCGATGCATGATCGTGTGGGCTCGTGGCTTGTGGCTCGTTACTGCGCGGTGACGCCGCCGTCGACGACGACCTCGCTGCCGGTCATGTAGCTCGCCTCGTCGCTGGCGAGGAAGAGGACAACGTCGGCGATCTCGCGCGGCTGGCCGAAGCGCGCCAGCGGGGTGTGCGACAGGAACTCCTTGGCGACTTCCGGCTTGGCATAGGCCGCTGCGGTGAGCGGCGTCTCCACGTGCCCCGGATGCACGGAATTGGCCCGCACGCCGTTGCGGGCGGCGGCGCATTCCAGCGCCGTCACCTTGGTGAAGTAACGCACGCCGGCCTTGGCGGCGGTGTACGCCCCGGAGGTGGGCCCGGCGACCATGCCCCGCATCGACGACATGTTGACGATGGCGCCACGCCCGCTCTCGGCGAGCAGGGGCAGCGCGTGCTTGGTGCCCAGGAACACGCTGTCGAGGTTGACGGCGAGGGTCGCGCGCCATTCGTCGAGCGTGGTCTCGGCGATCGATCGGAAGCGGCCGAAGCCTGCGTTGTTGACGAGGATGTCCAGGCGGCCGTACCGGCTGCGGACTTGCTCGATCGCGGCGACCCATTCGGATTCGCCGGTGACGTCGAAGGCCATCGCCAGATGCCGATCGCCGCTGGCCTGCAACTCGGACAGTGCCGCCGTGAGTCCCGCCGCGTTGCGGTCGGCGAGGATGACCGTCGCACCCTCTTGCGCGAAGCGCCGGGCGGTCTCCAGCCCGATGCCGGAGGCTGCACCGGTGATCAACGCCACCTTGTCGGACAGGCGGCCGCTCATTGGTGCACCCTCCCGCTGCGCGGGGTCCCTCCGAGAGGGACGTCGCGCCACCCTCGGAGCGGCCGTGCGGTGGCGCTCATCACAGTGGCCTTCCGGTGCGCAGGTCGGACTTCGACAGCTCGACCAGGTTGCGGAAATGCGGATTGCGGCGCGCGAGGATGGCCTCCGTCCGCTCTCGGATCGGCTCGTCGAACTTGTCGGTGGTCAGGAGGTAGAACTGCTGGTCCAGGACGGCGCGGCGGACCATCTCGGCCACCTCGTCGGGCGAGATGGCGTTGCCGTACAGCTGGTCGGCGATGGCCTGCAGCTCGGGTGTCTCCTCGGCCGCGCCGGCGGCAGGGCGCAGGTCGCTAGGGCGGTTGCGTTCCGATCGGTAGATGCCGGTGTTCACCAGCCCAGGGCAAAGCAGCGTCACGCCGATGGGCGCGCCGCGTTCCTGCAACGCTGCGTAGAGTGATTCCGTCGCACGAATGGCTGCCTGCTTCGCGAGACCGTAGGGCACCGAGCCGGAGCTGCCCACGAGACCGGCCACCGAGGCCGTGGTCACCACGTGTCCCTCGTCGCCCTGCGCCAGCATGCGGGGCACGAAGCTGCGGATGCCGTGGACCACGCCCATCAGGTTCACGCCCAGGGACCACGCCCAATCTTCGAGCGGATACTCCCAGATCGTTCGCTGGCGGCCCGACGGAACGATGCCCGCGTTGTTGCACAACAGGTGCACCGCACCGAACTGCTCGTAGGCGGTCTCGGCCAAGGCGTCGACCTCGGGCTGGTTGGCTACATCGGTGCGCACGGCGATCGCGGCATGGCCGGCCTCGCAGAGGTGTGCGCGGGTCGCTTCCGCGGCCGCCGCGTCGATGTCCGAGACGACGATCTTCATGCCCGAGCGGGCGAAACACCGCGCCATGGCGGCTCCGATGCCGCTGCCGGCACCGGTGATGACGGCCACGCGGCCGGCGAGGTTCTGCATGGAAAGGTCCTCGGTTCTGCCTGGTCACGGTGATGACGGGCCCCTGGAGCGCTTGCCCGATCGCCGGGCCCATGCAGAGCATCGTACCGACCGGTCGGTCGGGCGTCAAGCGGATGCGTTGCCTGCGGTAGCGCTGAGCGCAGACCAGCCGATCTCGACCAGCGGGCTGGCTGAGCACCACGGGCAGCTTCTGGGGCAAGCGAACCGAGCGCATCCCGAGCGCCAGATCGGGACGGCGGACCGTGACCTCGAAGAAGAACTTCGGGCTGGTGACGGTCGAGTTCAGCGTGGTCGCCGACGCAGGGGCGGAGCCCTACCGCGAGAGCGGTTCAGTCCTCAGCCTGCACTGAGTCACTCGCATTCGACGACCTGAACGACAGCGCAGGCCATCGCCGGCGTCGGAGGGGAAAAGCCTTCGAGATGGTCGAGACGGCGAGGTGGACAGGGGCGGTTGGACTGGCGCATGAACCAAGGCTGTAGCTCGAGCCGGTTCTGATGCGTGGCGGAGCACCAAGCGACGAGTCGCGCCGCGCCAGAAATCCACATGTCGTCTCTTAGTCGCCGAGAACGGCGAACGCTGGCAGCACGTCGTAGAGCGGCTCCCATTTGCTTGAATCGAGCTTGCGCAGGAAGTCTCCGTAGAGGTTCAGGGAGTTCCAGAACCAGGCAGATTGCGCGACACCCAGCGCCCGAGTGGAAATCCAGTATTTCTTGCCGGCAATCAGGGGGATGCCCTTCTCCAAAGTCACGGTCTGGATAAGAAGGCGGCCGCTACCGTCCCACCACGGGGACGGTACGCTGAATCGCTTCATCACCGCGCCCGGCATTCCGTCTTCATCCTTTCGAAGACTGACCTCCACTTCATGCTTGACCCACATGCTGAACAGAGGCAGCCGGATTTTCCTGAGCGTCGCGTTCTCTAACGGAGTGAACGGCGCGGCCACCGAATAGCGTTGGTGAAAGTCGGATTCAGGTGACGATATGAGATAACCCGCGAGGGCGTAGCGGTCGTGCGAGTCATCTTTGAAGTTGCTGTAGATAACCCTTAAAGCGAGGGACTCTTCCGGCCGAGCGGCCCAGACATCCACCCTGTCGGCCGGCAAAGGCGAGGAATCCAGGCTGGCGGCGGGTGTCGCGGCTTCCGCGGTCTGTGAACCTGCAATGCCCAGTGCGAGCAATGCAGCCAATGCGCTCACGGCCTTCATCCTGATCTCCTCCTCGTCATTGTTGGCGAAGGGCAGTGTAAACCTCGGAGTTCTCGTGAGCTGCGCGGCGAGCCCCAAGGGCATAGGCGCCGCCAACGGGTGCAGCGACCGCGGATGCTTGGCGAGACCAGCGCGAGACGACCCAAAGGCGCCTTCCTCGTTTCAGGGTCGTCGGGGCATGCGGGTAGGGAGAGAATCACTGTCTGACTGCCCCTGGTCGGCTGGACAGCCCGACCCCATCTACGGCTCGTGCCGTCAGACCGCTCATGACCGACGCTCAATACACCACCTTGCCGCAGTGGCCCAACGCCTATCCAGCCAGCGGCGCCAGCGCCACCCTGAAACTCTTCAATGAGGATTTCATCGTGACGGAGCTGCCGCTGCAGTTGCCCTCCGGTGAGGGCGAACACGTCTGGCTGGACATCGAAAAGAACGGCGCCAACACCGCCTTCGTCGCCCAGCAGCTGGCCGAGGCCGCTGGCGTGCAGGAAAAGGACGTGGGTTATGCCGGCCTCAAGGATCGCTACGCCATCACCCGTCAGTGGTTCAGCATCTATCTGCCGAAGGGCGAAACGCCCGACCTGACCCAGCTTCAGCACCCGGAGTTCAAGGTACTGAGTCAGAGCCGCCACGTGAAGAAGCTGCGCCCCGGTGATCTGCAGGGCAACAGATTCCGCATCGTGCTGCGTGACGTGACCGGCGACCGCAACGCCATTGAGGCCAATCTCAAGGCCGTTGCGTCGCATGGCGTGCCCAACTACTTCGGCGCTCAGCGGTTCGGCCACGACGGCGGCAACGTGGAGCAGGGCCGGTCCATGCTGGCGCGAGAAATCCGCGTGCGCAACCCGAAGAAGAAGGGCATCTACCTGTCGGCGGTGCGCTCCTTCGTCTTCAATGAAGTGCTGGCGCTGCGAATTCAGCAGGGACTTTGGGGCAAGACCCTGCCCGGTGACGTGATGGACGAGGCTGGCCGGCCCACCGGACCGCTCTGGGGACGGGGCCGCGTGATCGCCACCGATCAAGCGCAGGCCCTGGAGAACGGAGTGGCTGAACGTCACGCCACCTTGTGCGACGGCATGGAGCACGCCGGTCTGGATCAGGAGCGTCGCGCCCTGGTGGCGAGCCCGTTGGAAATGTCATGGGAATGGCCGCAAGCCCATCAACTGGTGCTCATGTTTTCTTTGCGCGCCGGGAACTACGCCACTTCCGTTCTGACCGAAATCCTCCGCACCACGGAGCCTGACCGGTACGCAGAGAACGAGTCTGCGGCTGTCGAATGACGGTATCCGCACCTCGGGTTGAAGGGGGCGGACCTTGTTCCTTGCGTGGCGTTTACTGTCTGCCCGCCTGCCAGGGGCCACCCCCCAGACCGGTGACGCATGCCGCCCCGCCCAGCCGCTTCGCTCAGCGGGCGCTCGTGATTTGCATCTCGATGCGGTCGACCCTGCCGTCGAAGTCGCGCAACAGCCTGATGCTGCGCCGGCCGTCCGGGCTCACCAGAAGATTGGAGTCTCGGGCCGTCCAGTACTCTGGAGCCGAGCTTTCCACCAGCACGCGCTGACCAACAACGTCGATGAGGACGGTACTGCCATCCTGCATGTCGTAGGCCCCCGACACTTCGCGTGCCAGCAATCGCGGACTCGACGCATGAGCTGCACTGGCGCCGAGCACCGAGGCGAGGAGAGACAACGTGAGAGCGGCGAAGCTCAGGGTCGAGCGAGAGATCGAGGAAGACATGTCGAGTTCCTTTCGGGTTGAGGGGTCCGCTCGTGGCGGGCAGTCAACCTAAGTGCAAACCCTATGCCAGGGAAAACCCTTGGTTACTCCCGGTTTCGGGACGTCCCCCGCACCATGTGTGTGATTCAGCGGCGCCGGTCGCACCAGTTCGCCGGCACCGCCCTGGAACTCGCACTGGCGAACAAGCGGCCGTGCGGCTGGATCCACTGCCCGTTGAGCGCCAACGTTTCACTGCGACGAAGTCGCGGGTGCGGTGGCCGTCCGTGAAGCAGACGACAGACTGCAAGATCGACTGCGCGCGAGGACGGTCCGGCGAGACCGTCTCGCGCTGCTCCGGTTCAGCCGAAGCTGAGAGACGGCTTCCGGACTAGAACTGCGGGACGGCCCGACCGGCCCGCATCGCGTCCCAGTTCGGGACGCGCGCCCGCATGCTGCGCTCGAAGGCGCGCCAGGTCGCAGCACGCCAGGCTGGCGAAACCTGGGTCACTGCGCGACCTTGCGCCGTGTACGAAGGCAGCCGGGCTTCGGCCGCCGCCACCTCAGCGGCTGCCGGCGCCGAAAGCGCACCGCCCGGCATCAGGCCCCTCCATGACCACTGCGCGTAGATGTCGTTGCGGTTGTCCTCGTCGGCCTTGGACTTGGCGAAGAACGGGATGAACAGCGGCCCGATGCTCGTCAAGCCCTGGTAGTCGCCCAGGAAGTAGCCGCCGGCGAATGGCGCCTCCGACAGGTCGAAGGGCCGCGCGACGCGGGCTTCGTGCCAGGTGTTGCCGAAGCGCGTGCGGGTCAGCCAGGCGTCGGTCCACAGCGTGTCCGGGTCGGGGGTGTTGCTGCGCAGATCGTAGTAACTCACACCCACCGTGCCGTCGTCGCGCACGTGCGGTGTGGGCGTGAAGGCCTGCACGGCGTGATTCCTGTTGATCTGCACCGGCTCGCTCCAGCTGAGGCCACCGTCGGTCGACCGGCTGAGCGCGATGCCGTCCATCGCCCCGTCCGAGAAGCGCGCGTCCTGCCAGGTCACGTAGATCGCGCCCTGGCGCGAGATGGTGAGCTGGGCGAGGATTGCGCCGTCGCGTATCGGCGTGCCCGTCTCCGGATCAAAGGCGCCGATGGCCAGCAGATCCGCGACCATGATCGGCGCAGACCAGGAGTCGCCCTTGTCCATCGAGCGGATCACCTGCAGCGTCGCCGCGCCCGTGACGAAGTCGATCTGGGTGAACAGATTGACCAGCACGCCGTTCGGAAGCACCTCGATGCGATTGCCGATCGTCTGCGCTTGCGTGCCAGGGTCGTAGATGATGCGGGCCGGTTCCCAGGTCTTGCCGTTGTCCACGCTGCGCGCGAGCAGCGTCGGACCAGCGCCCTCGTTCGGGATGCTGCTCAGCCGATCCCACACCGCGTAGACATAGCGCGAGTCCGTCGGATCGGCCGTGAGCGAATTCTTGTCGTTGAAGCGCTCCGCGGTGTCGGCCTGGAGCGTCGCGGGCAGGCTCCAGGTCAGACCGCCATCGAGCGAACGGCTGGCGAGCAAGGCCGTCACCGGCTCGTCGGCGGCCGCGTTGAAGCTCAGGCCGAGCACGCCCTGGTGCACCACGCCGTTGGGCGAGATGCTCACCCAGGGGTCTGAGCCGCGCTCGTAGTCGCCGCCGTTGGATGCATTGCCGCCGGCGCAGCGCGTGTAGGGCTGGAACACGCGGTGCCAGTGCACGCCGCCGTCCACAGAGAAGGCGGTGCCCAGCCCCTGCGCTCCGCCGTTGGACCAGCGATCCTGCTGCCACACACCGACCAGGTTCAATCGGTTGCGCGGGTTCACGGCCACGAAGGGCTCGACTTCGGCGTTGGTGTACAGGGTGCCGGTTTGGACCACTCCATTGCAATCCGGCAGGTAGGGAGAAGGGCCGGACGCGCGAAAAGTACCGGTGTCAGCATTGGCGGGACCGGTGCTGAATCCGATCATGGCCAGGGTCGCAGCCATGAGAGTTCGCTCAAGCATGAGAGGCTCCTTGACGTTGCATGGCGGGTTCGCCGGCGAGAGACGCTAGGCCTGTTACAGGCCCTATTGAAGACGCCGATTCTCAAAATTGTGTCCGTCAGTATCACCAGGGCCGCACTGGGTTTCGCTAAAGCTGAGCCCCGAAGAGAGACGCTGCGTGCTCCAGCGCCTTCTCCTGCCAGGGCCTGCCTCGCCAGGCCTCGAGCGTCATCAACCTGGACCGTCGGAAATCCTCTTCGAAGATCTCGACCTGCTGCCGCGCGAATGCTTCGCTCACGATGTTCAAGTTCGCTTCGTCGTTCAGCCGGAAGGAGCGATTGTCGAAATTGGTGGAGCCAACCGACACCAGCAGCCCATCGATGACCATCACCTTGCAGTGAAACATCGTGGGCTGGTATTCGGCGATCTGCACTCCGGCTTCGAGAAGTTCGCCCCAGCGAGCACGCGAAGCGCGGCGAACAACTTCGGTATCGATGTCCGGCCCGGGTGTGACGACCCTCACCTTCACGCCGCGCCTGGCTGCCGCCGCGAGTGCCTGCACCACGAGCTCATCCGGCACGAAGTACGAGTTGGCCAGGTGGATGCTGCGACTGGCGGCGGTGATCGCCAAGAGGTACATGAGATGCATGCTCTCGCTGCCGCCTGTCGGCGAACTGCTGAACATTTGCGCGGCTTGATCGCCGCGGCTCGCCAGCGCCGGAAAGTATTCCTCGCCATGCAGGACGCGCCCCGTGGCCTTGATCCAGTTGTCCATGAAGACGGACTGCATCTGCGCCACCACGGGACCTTCCACCCTGAAGTGGGTGTCGCGCCAATGGTCCTTGTCCTGGGCGTTCCCGCGCCACTTGTCCGCAATGCCGACGCCACCGGTGAACCCGATCTCGCCGTCGACCACCAGCACTTTGCGGTGCGTGCGATTGTTCATGCGCTGCAGGTTCGACCAGTGAGGTTCGTGGTATCTCTCGACCTCGATGCCGGCAGCTTTCATCTCCTCCAGATAACGCGCCTCCATCTTGGCGCTGCCCACCCAGTCGAGCAGCACATGGACCTTCACGCCTGAGCGAGCGCGATCAATGAGCGCGTCGGCGAATTCCCGCCCGATGGTCTCGGACCAATAGATGTAGGTCTCGAATGTGACGGAGCGTCGCGCCTGCTTGATCGCCCCCAGCATGGCGGCAAAGATCATGTCGCCATTGACAAGCACTTCGGTCTTGTTGCCTTGGAGGATCGGCGGACCCAGCAAGTTGCCCATGGCGCGCAGAAACTGCGGCTCATCCGTCGCGTACAGCCGCTCCAGGCGCTGCTCGACCTTCTTCTCGCCGGTAGCGAGATTGAGAACGACGAACACCGCGCACAAGGTCAGCAGGCTGCTTGCGACGGCGATCCACACCGGGCGCATCTTCATCGCCGCGGCGCCTGGCGGCCGTGTTCGGTCGAGGCGCGGCCCGCGGCGTTGCAGGGCAAGACGAACGCGCGGCCCGCATTGAACAGAGAGCCGAAGCGCAGTTCAGGGCGCAGACTGTCGAAATGTGTCTGGATGGCGTCCATGGCGGCTTTCCGTTCGGCTGCAACTCTTCGGCGCGCGCGGCGAGGCCGTAACGCCGCGGTCTGAGGCAAGGCAGGTTGCCCAGCAGGGAAGATGAGCAATCGGCAGGCCCGCCACTTTCGGCCGCGAAGCATGATGGCCCATCGGCCCTCGCCCCATCCCCCGCGTCTCTCGCAAGGTCCAGAACTGCCGGCGGTGTCCTCCGATCCGAATGGTCAGAATGAGACTTCCGCGATTCGTGCCATTCCAGTTGCTTGGAATGGCCCTCAACCCCCGGTTGCCAATCATGACCACTGTCGAATCCACAAAGGCCTCGTCCCAACACGTCTGGCTCGTCGGTCTGCTGCTGGTCGTCTCGATCGCGTTCTTCGTCGTCATCGCACCGTTCTACGGCGCCATGATGTGGGGCGCGATCCTTGCGTTGCTGTTTGCCCCGCTGCAGCGCCGGCTGTTGCGCATGCTGCGCGGGCGGTCCGGGTGGGCCGCGCTCGGGACGCTCACCGTGGTGACCCTGATCGTCATCCTGCCGCTGACCGCGATCAGCGTGTCGCTTGCACGGGAGGCGGCCCACTTCGCCGGGGGCGTTCAGTCGGGGCGTATCGATGTCACCGCGTATCTGAAGCACATGCTGGACGTGCTGCCGGCTCCCGCGATGCAGGTGCTCGACCACTTTGGCGTCGCCGACGCCGAGTCCATCCAGCGTCGCGTCTCGGAAGGCGTGGGCCGCGCGGGTCAGTTCGTCGGCAGCCAGGTTCTCAACATCGGGCAGAACACCCTGGACGTGGTGGTGGGCGTGTTCGTGGCCCTGTACATAGCCTTCTTCATGCTGCGCGACGGCCGCACGCTTTGGCGCCAGGTGTGGGCCGTGATCCCGCTGCAGGAGCACGACAAGCGCCAGCTTGCCGACACCTTCAGGACTGTCGTGCGAGCGACCGTCAAAGGCAACTTGCTCGTGGCCCTGGTGCAGGGCGTCCTGGGGGGGCTTGCCTTGTGGGTGATCGGCATTCCGGGTGCGCTTCTGTGGGGCGCCGTGATGTCCGCGCTGTCGCTGCTGCCCGCGGTGGGCGCGGCGCTCGTGTGGCTGCCGATTGCGCTGTACCTGCTCGCCACCGGATCGGTCTGGCAGGGAGCAGGTCTGACGCTGTTCGGCGTTTTCGTGATCGGACTTGTCGACAACCTGCTGCGCCCTGTGCTCGTGGGCCGAGACACCAAGTTGCCCGATTGGCTGGTACTGGTGTCGACGATCGGTGGCATCGCGCTGATGGGCCTCAACGGCTTCGTCGTGGGCCCGGTCGTCGCGGCGATGTTTGTCGCCGCGTGGAGCATCTTCGGCCGCCAGCACGAGGATTCGCAAGGGCCTTCCACGACGTCCCCTGCGCCGCGTCGCTCATACAGTGACGAGAAGGTTCCGCAACGCGACAGCTGATCGAGCTTGCCGCGGCGCAACCATGACCGAACACCGTTCAGGCCTTCACCTCGACCAGCTGTTCGAAGCCGCCAAAGATCATGCGCTTGCCGTCAAAGGGCATGGGGGGATTGCCGGGTGTGGAGGGGTCCATGCGTGGGTCTTGCACCATCTTCTTCATGGCGGCGTCGCGCGTGGCCTTGTCGGGCCATTCGACCCACGCGAAAGCCACCGTTTCTTCGGCCGTGGCCTGGACCGCGCGACGGAAATCGGTGACTTTGCCGTCGGGGACATCGTCGCCCCAACCCTCGATCACACGGATGGCGCCCAGCTCGATGAACAGTGGGTCGAAATGACGCGCGTGCTCGATGAACTTCTGCTTGTTGGCGGTGGGAACCGCGATCACGAAACCGTCGATGTAGGACATGCCTTGACTCCTGCGGGGTGGAACGGACGACGCACCCGCCTGAGGGCACGTCGTAGTCAACGACGAACGGAAGCAAGCCGATTCGACATTGTCTGCCCGAAGCGGGGGCGCGCGTTCTGCAGCGGCGCTGGCGCGGGCGGTCGCCTTGGCCCACCGATTCGCCAGGTCGCTGGCGTTGCCTATCCACGCGCTCATCCAGCAGCCCCGGGCCGAAGAGAAGCCGACCAGGTCGCCGCCGCTCGCCCGCGCATAGGCGTAGACGCCGTTGTCGAGCGCGGGTTGCCGCGTGGCCAGCGACTGGTACACGAAGACCGGCGCCAGCATGCCGGCGCTGGCGATCAGCCAGCTGACCAAGACGGCGCCGGAGCCGACGCCGCTGGGCCATGTTCTGCTTGCGCCGGCGCAGTCGCGCCGTACAGCAAGGCGGCCTGGCGACGCTGCAGGAAGTCGCCCCAGGCCGCCTGCCAGCGGGCGCGCGCCTGACGCGGCGGCAGGCCTTCGCGCAGCTGCTGCAGCGTGTCCGCCGAGCCCACCATGCCGAGCGTGCGCTCCGCATGGAAGATGTCCGGGCGCTGGCGATCCAGGGCCTGCAGCAGGGCGGCGCCGAGCAGCGTGGCATCGAAGGTGGCGGGGTCCGTGATGCGGATCGCCACGCCGTGGCAGCGGTCGCTGCCGTACGGCGTTCCGGGCAGGGGGACGAAGTCGATCGCGCTGAAGGCCACGCCCGGCAGGGCCTCGGCCTGCAGCGCTTGCGCCAGGCGCGGCCCATCCAACCAGGGCGCGCCCACCCACTCGAACGGGTGCTCCGTGCCGCGCCCCACGCTCACGGCGGCGCCCTCCACCCACGCGACGCCGGGGTACAGCAGCGCCGTGAGGGGCCGGCGCAGGTTGGGCGAAGGCGGTACCCAGTCCAACCCGGTCTGCGCGAAAGTCATCGAGCGTCGATAGCCCCGCATCGCTACGACTTCGAGGTCGACGCCGAGGCCTTCCTCGGCCTGCAGCTCGGCCGCCAGGTAGCGGGCCAGCTCACCGAGCGTCATGCCATGCTGGACGGGCAGGGTGGTGTAGGCGGTGAAGCTGCGTCGGGCGGGATCCAGCATCGGCCCGGCCACGCGGTCGGCTCCCGCGGGGTCGGGGCGGTCCAGCACCAGGACCTTCAGGTGTGCCTTGGCGGCGGCGCGCAGGCTTTCGCCCAGCGTGGCGAGGTAGGTGTAGAAGCGTGCGCCGGCGTCCTGCAGGTCGATCACCAGCACGTCCAGGCCGGCCAGCGCCTCGGGCGCCGGCCGCGTGGAGGCGCCGTAAAGGCTCACCACCGGCAGGCCGCTGAAGCCCTCCTGCCCGGAGGCCACCCGGCCCTCGGTGTCGGCGTTCAGCCCATGCTCGGGCGTGAAGACGCGCACCAGCTGCACGCCCGGCGCGTGGCGCAGGCGGTCCAGTGTGCGCCAGCCGTGGCGGTCGATGGCGGCGGCGTGCGTCACCAGCCCGACCTTCTTGCCGCGAAGCGCGGCGTAGCCTTGCTGGCGCAGCACGTCGATGCCCGTCCAGACCGTCGCCGTCCCGTCATCGGGGCCCGGTACGGGCCGGCCGGGCGGGGCGGCAGGGGCGTCGTCCACGGGATGCAGGCTCGCCACCAGGGCCAGCACCTGGCGCCGCAGGGGCCGCGCGTCGCCCCGGCCGTCGGGGTGCAGGCGGCTCGTCAGCAGCACGACGAAGCGGCGGTGCGTGAAGTCGATCCACAGCCCGGTGCCGGTGTAGCCGGTGTGGCCCACCGCGCCCAGCGGCACGAGCGACTCGCGCTCGGCCTGCAGCGGCGGCTGCAGCTGCCAGCCCAGGCCGTGCCAGGTGGTGGCGGAGCTCGCCCCTTGGGGCCGCTGGAGCTCGGCCAACGTGCCGCGGAACAACGGCGTCATGCCTCCATGCTGCAGGAGCGCCTGGGCGAAGCGGGCAAGGTCGTCCGCCGTGCCGAAGAGGCCGGCGTTCCCGGCCACGCCGCCGGCGGCGCGGGCGGTCGGATCGTGCACCGTGCCGCGCAGCCAGCCGCTGCCCGACGGCTCGGTCGGGGCGATGCGTGGCCGCAGCGATGCCGGCGGGCGGAATCCCGTGTCCCGCATGCCGAGCGGCCGGAACACCCGCGCCTCGCATTGCCGGTCGAGCGGCCGCCCGGCGATTCGTTGCACCAGCAGGCCGAGCGCCAGGAAGTTGAGATCGCTGTAGATCAGCCGGCTGCCCGGAGCCGCGGTCGGCCGCTCGGCGAGCAGCCGGGCCTGGACCTGGCCGGGGCCGTCTGCGGCTTGCAGCGACAGGCCGGGCCGCAGGCCCGAGCTGTGCGAGAGGAGTTGGCGCGCCGTGATCGCCGCCTTGCCGTCGGCGGCGAACGCGGGCCAGTAGCGGGCGACGGGCGCATCCAGGTCGAGCTGGTCTCGCTCGGCCAGTTGCAGCACGGCGGTGGTGGTGCAGACGACCTTGGTCAGCGAAGCGAGGTCGAACACCGTGTCGACGGTCATCGGTTCGGGCGACGGACCGGCACTGCGCAGGCCCCAGGCCTGTCGGAGCCAGACGTGGTCGGCGTCGCCGATGACGGCCACGGCGCCCGGCACCATGCCGGCAGCGATCTGGCCCCGGACGGCGGCATCCAGCGGCGCCCAGTCGAGCGGCTGCGCACAGGCCGCGCTCGACAGCGCAAGGCACAGGACAGCGCGAGTGCACTTCATGCCGCAGCAGGCGACCGGTGCATCAGAGGCCGGCTTCGCGCAGGCGCCGCAGCCAGCGCTCGGGCGCGTCCTCCGGTGGCGGTCCCCGGCGCGACTTACCGCGGCCGAGCAAGGCCCGGCGCGTCCATCGAATCCACAGCCTGCCCATGGGGTGTCTCCTCTTCTCTGCGTTCGACTGCGACATGCTCCCGCCGCCTGGTGAACCGGCGTGCAACGCTCTGCATCGCCGTGACGACGACATGTGAACCGCCTGTATCAGCGATGGCCGCGCCCCGGTCGTTGATCGTGGTCAACGCCTTCGCGTGGAGACGGCCTAAGGTGGCCGAGTCGTCTGACGAGCAGACCGCGATGAAGCCTTCGAGCGCAGCGATGACCTCGTCCCGCCACCGACCCACCCAGCTACCCAGGAGCCTGCCATGCACATCGCCGACATCTGCCAGCGCCACATCGTCACGGTCTCCGCCGTGGCCACGCTGCGCGAGGCGGCCAACCGGATGCGCGAGCACCACGTGGGCTCGCTCGTCGTCACCGTCGAGTCCGAAGGCCAGAGCCAGGTGGTGGGTGTGCTGACCGACCGCGACCTGGCCATCGAGGCCCTGGCGCGCGGCCTCGACGGGGGCGACCTGCGGGTAGGCCAGATCGCCAGCCGCCAACTCGTGGCGGTGCCTGAAACGGCGGGCATAGAGGAGGCCGTCGGCACCATGAAGCAAGCCGGCGTGCGACGCCTTCTCGTCACGGCCGCCAATGGCGAGCTTTCCGGCATCGTGGCGGCGGACGACCTGCTGGCCGCCCTGGCCGACCAGATGAGCGGACTCGCCGAGGCCCTGCGCAGCGGAGCGTCGCGAGAAGCCGCCGAGCGCCCGGCCATCTCGCCGGCTCGCCCGCGGCCGACCTTCCTGCCGCACGGCACGCCGGGCATGCAGCAACCGGTGGGCCTGGCCTGACCGCGCACGGCGGGCGTCTCACGGATCGGTGAGAGCCAGGCCGGAGCCGTTCAGGCCGCCGCCTGCGAAATCCCCGTCACGGGGCGAGCACGTAGGCGCCGGGCGCCGGGCCGAGGGCCGGATAGCCCCGCGCCGCAGCGCCCAGCGCTGGAGGCGCCACCGGCTTGCCGGAGCGTCGGGCCAGCCAGTCCGCCCAGGCGGGCCACCAGGAGCCCGGATGCTGCTCGGCCTGTGCGAGGTAGAGCTCCGGATCTAGATACTTGCCCTGGGATGGCCGGGTGAGTTGCCGATAGTGGCGCCCGGGGTGGCCCGGAGGGCTCACGACGCCGACGTTGTGGCCACCGCTGGTCAGGACGAAGGTGAGTTCGCATTCGGTCAGCAGCTGCAGCTTGTAGACCGAGCGCCATGGCGCGACGTGGTCGGTCTCGGTGCCGAGGCAGAAGATGGGCAGGTCCAGGTCGGCCAGGGCCACCGGCCGCCCGCCGACGCGAAAGCGCGCCCGGGCCAGGTCGTTGCGCAGGAACAGGCCGCGCAGGTACTCGGAATGCATGCGGTAGGGCATGCGGGTCGCGTCGGCGTTCCAGGCCATCAGGTCGGTGAAGGGCATGCGCTCGCCCATCAGGTAGTCGCGCACCGCCCTCGACCACACCAGGTCGTTGGAGCGCAGCAGCTGGAAGGCGCCGGCCATCTGGCCGCGGCTGAGGTAGCCACGGTCCAGCATCACGTCCTCCAGGAAGCTGACTTCGCTGTCGTCGACGAACAGGCCGATCTCGCCCGGCTCGCTGAAATCCGTCTGCGCCGCCAGCAACGACAGCGTGGCCAGCCGCGGGTCGTTGTCGCGTGCCATGGCGGCCGCGCCAATGGCCAGCAGGGTGCCGCCCAGGCAGTAGCCCACGGCATGCACCGGGCGCTTGGGGCAGATGGCACCGATCGCGTCCAGCGCGTCGAACACGCCCAGGCGAAGGTAGTCCTCGATGCCGTGGTCGCGGTCGGATTCGACCGGGTTCTTCCACGACAGGCAGAACACCGTGTGGCCCTGGTCCACCAGATACTTGACGAGCGAATCCTGCGCCTGCAGGTCCAGCACGTAGTACTTCATGATCCAGGCCGGCACGATGAGGATGGGCTCGGGCGCGACCTTGGGCGTGGCGGGCGCGTACTGGATCAGCTCGGCCAGCGAGTTGCGCATCACCACCTGGCCCGGCGTCATCGCGAGGTTCTCGCCGACCCGGAAGGCCTCGCTGCCGGCGGGAGGGCGGCCCGCCTGCTGGCGCTCGAAGTCATGCCACCAGTGCAATGCGCCCTGCACCAGGTTCGCGCCCAGCGTGGCGGTCGTGCGCCGGGCCACGACGGGGTTGGTGGCCACGAAGTTGGCGGGCGAGATCATGTCCAGCAGCTGGCGCGCGATGAACGTGACCACCTCTTCGTGGTGGCGCGACACCCCGCGCACGCCAGTGGTCGCGTTGTGCCACCACTGCTGCTGCAGCAGGAAGGTCTGCGAGATCACGTTGTAGGGCCAGGTGCGCCAGGCGGGGTCCGCGAAACGCCTGTCCTGCGGCAGGGGCTCGATGCAGCGGGGCGCGTCCGGCTCGTGGGCGTGCGCCAGGTACAGCGCGAGCCGTTGCGCCTTGCGCCAGGCCTTGTGGACCAGCTCCGCCTGCTTGGCCGGCGAAAGGGCCAGGTGCGAGAGCCAGTCCACGGCGGCCAGTTGCAGCGCGGCGGGCGAGACCCCGGCGGTCAGGTGGCCCAGCTGCGCATGCAGCCAGCGGTCGAAGCCTTCGCTGGCTTCGCCGGCCGGGCTGTCGGGGGGCAGGGCGGCGAGGTCCGACGGCAACGCGGCGACGGTGAGTTCTTGGGTCATGGCGATGGGGCGGGGCTTTTCAGGCCTGCCGCGGTGTAGCGGTTGTGGGCGTTCCACAGCATCCAGCCGTTGGTGCCGAGCGATTCGGATGCGTTGATCTGGGCGCGGATCTCGTCCGCATCGAACTCGCGATGGTCGAAGGCGTAGTCCCTGAAAGCCTGCAGCCAGGGGCGCAGCCGGGACGCCGGCACCCCCGTGCGCTGCAGGGCGCGCTGCAGCGAGCGGTGCACGATCTCGTAAGGGGCCGCGACCGGGTTGGCGAAGCCGGGGATGCCGAAGCTGAAGCCCGAGGGGTACAGCATCGGCGAGAGCACGTCCACATGGCCGATGATGGATTCGAGGTCCTGGCCGATGTGGGTGTCGTTCTCGTTCCAGCAGATGTAGCCGAAGACGTCGGCCGCAACCAGGACGTTGTAGGGCGCCAGCCGCCGGCCGGCCACGTCGAGGAAGGCAGCGATGGTGGCGACACGGGCGGCTTGCGTGTCCGGCTGCGAGAAGCGCAGGCCGGTGGCGTCGGGAAAGCGCAGGTAATCGAACTGCACCTCGTCGAAACCCAGGGCCGCGGCCTCCTGCGCCACGCCCAGCGCGAACTCCCAGGACTCGGCGCGGAAGGGGTCGATCCAGGCCAGCTCCTCGCGATCGTGCCAGACGGCGCCGGCCGCGTTGCGCACGGCCCATTCGGGATGAGCATCGGCCAGGCGATCGTCCTTGAATACCACGACTCGGGCGATGAGGTAGAGGCCGCGCTCGTGCAGGCGCTCGACCAGGGCGGCCATGTCCCGCACGGTGATGGGCGATTGGTCGCCGATCCCGGCGGCCGCGTAAGCCTCGCTCGGAAAGGGAACGATGCTGCGGTCGCCCTTCACGTCGATCACCAGGGCGTTGATCTCGGTGGACTCCGCCAGGGCCAGCGCACCGTTGCGCAGGCCGGCGTCGCCGATGCCGTAGGGCGACAGGTAGACGGCCTTGGGTTGGAAGGGCACGAGCGCCATCCTCAGCGGGCCGCCCTCCGCCGGCGCGGGCGCACTTTGCCGCCGGTAGCCTGCCGCGTTGGCAGACACCACGGCGTCGGCGCCGGGCAAGTGGAAGACGCCCTGGGCATCGGTGCGTGCCTGCGACAGGCCGGACACCACCTTGGCCTGCGCTATGGGCCGCCCGGTCGTTGCGTCCACCACGACGCCATCGAGGGCCCACGCGCCGCAGCAGGCGAAGACGCAGGCCAGGCTGGCACACGCCCGTTTGGCATGACGGAAGAGGCGGACGAGGAACTGGATCATCGGAGGGTTCAGGAAGCGAAGGCGTCGTCGAGCAGTCTGGCCAGGCGTGGCCCATCCATGGCATCGGTGACGAGGTGCCGCGGCAGCGCCTGCAGCGGGTCTTGCCGGCGGACAGGCCTGTTGCCCAGGCTGAACGAGGCGGCGTAGCCGACGCGCCCGGCCAGCGCCATCAGGCCTTCGTCGGTCATGCCGAAGGGCCAGGCGAGCAGGGTGGGATGGGCGCCCAGCCGCTCCTGCAGCCGCTGCCGGCTGCGCACCAGCTGATCGGTCGCGAAGGCCTCGAAGGCCTCCGGCGACAGGTGCCTGCGCTCGCGTGGCAGATGGGGATGCCAGTAGGTGTGCGATTCGATGCGGTACAGGCCCGTGGCCTGCATCTCGGCCAACTGCTCCCAGCGCATCGCGTAGTCGGCGTTGGAGACGGCCGAAGGGTAGACGAACAGCGTGACCGGCCAGCCCGTGCCGCGCAGCATCGGACCCATGTGCTCGGCCTGGCTGCGGTGGGCGTCGTCGGCGCTCAGCGCGACGGCGCGGGGTGGCAGTGCCTTCGACTCTCCACGCCGCCACGCCACCACGTCAGCCAATGGCACGACCTGGCAGCGTGCGTCCTGCAGCACCTGCAGGTGCCGCTCGAAGGTGGCCAGGCGCACCGTCATGCCGTCTTCGGCCGTCCGCGCGAACCGGTGGTAGACGAGCACCGGCACGCCCGTCGTGGCAGCTTCTGCGTGGACGGCCCCGCAACAGCCGGCAGCGCCGAGGGCTGCGCAAAAGGCTCTACGCGAGAGGCGGGTCGCGCCGGGCTCGGTATGGGTGGGGCGACATGGCATCGACTCCATTCTTCGACCGCGGCTTGCCCGACACCTTGACGAATCGCACGCAGCCGCCCGCGAAAGCTTCCTTCAGTCGGGTTGCCTGACCAGCAGGACCGGCACGGGCGACTCACGCACGACCATCTCGGCATCGCTGCCGAGCGTCAGCCGGTTGAAACCGCGGCGCCCGTGGGTGCCCATGACGACCAGCCGGCAGTCCTTTTCGCGGGCCTGCTCCAGGATCCCCTCGCAGATGCGCGGCGAGGTGATCTCCCGTAGCACGGTCTCGGCGACCACGCCGGCCTTCTCGCAGTCGAGCTTGGCGCGGGCGAGGAGGTCCTCGCCGTAGCCGCGCAGCTGCAGCCGCATCTCGTCGTAGGCGACGGCCGCCGCCATCTCGACCATCAGCGGATAGGTCGACACGACGTACAGCAGGCGAAGGCGGGATTTCAGCCGCTGGGCCAGCCGGATGGCCTCGCGCAAGCCGGCCTCGGAGGTCGGGCTGCCGTCGATGGGGACCAGGATCGTCTCGTACATCACGTTCTCCAGCGGCCGGGGCCCGCAAACTCACTGAATGGCAATCTGGTGGCTGGACGCGTCGCTGCGCTTGGGCAGCGTGAGCTTGAGCACGCCGTCCTCGAGCTTGGCGACGACCTGCTTCTCGTCGATCTCGTGGGCCAGCGAAAAGCCGCGCGACGAGCTGCCGACGTAGGTTTCCTTGACCAGCACCCGGCCGCCGTCGGACTTCTCTTCCTTCTCCTTCTTCACCTCGGCGCTGATGGAGACGTAGTTGCCTTCCACGCTGACGCGGATGTCGTCCTTCTTCGCGCCGGGGATCTCGGCGCGAACCCGGTAGTCCTTGTCGGTCTCGGTGACGTCGATCTTGATGTCGCCGGGCACCTGCTCGTTGAAGACGCTGGGCTGGCCGAACCGGCGGAAGAAATCCGGCAGCAGGTCTTCGAAGCGCTCGCGGCGGGTCAGTGCAGTCATGGTCTTGCTCCTTCTGGCGCGGTTAAACGGGTGGCCGGGCTCAGCTCCCGAACCCGACCCGACCATCCTAGGAAGCCGTCGCGGCGACGCATTGCGCTCGATCAATCGACGCGGCGCGGTGGACACCCGCAGGGACGGCAGGTTCGCGCCTTGAGCGACCTCAAGGCCAGGCGGCCGCGGCCGCACCAACATCGCCGCCGTGATGAACTTTCTCGGGGGATTCGAAATGGTGGCGGCCGGATCGCGTCAGGCGACATGAGTTCGTTGGCGCTCTCCGAAGGGCTCAGCGAAGAGGAAGCGGGGCGGCGCCTGTCGGCCCACGGCCCCAACGAGATCGAGGACCGCGAACGGCATGGCCTGCTCGCCACGCTGCGCGGCGTGGCCACCGAGCCGATGTTCCTGCTGCTGCTGGTGGCCGCGGCGATCTATCTGGTGCTGGGCGACCTCGGGGAAGGGCTGCTGCTGGCCTTCTTCGCAGCGGTCACCGTCGGTCTCGTGATCTTCCAGGAGCGCCGCAGCGAACATGCGCTCGATGCCTTGCGGGTGCTGGCCTCGCCGGAGGTGCGGGTCCTGCGTGGCGGCCGGGTGCGCCGCATCGCCGCGCGCGAGCTGGTGCCCGGCGACCTGTTCCTGGTGGGCGAGGGCGAGCGTGTCGCGGCGGACGGCCTCGTTCGCGAGGCGCACAGCCTGTACGTGGACGAATCGCTGCTCACGGGCGAATCCGTGCCGGTGCTCAAGGCGGCGGGCGAAGGCCGCTCGTTCCCGACGAGCGAACCCATCCTGGGCGAGGACGGCCGGCACGTCTACGCGAGCACCCTCGTCGTCTCCGGCCACGCGGTGATCGAGGTGCTCGCCACCGGGCGCGACACTCGTGTCGGCCGCATCGGGGCATCGCTGGCGGAGATCGATACCGCGCCGACACCGCTGCAGCGCCACCTGCGCCGCCTGGTGCAGGTGTTCGGCACCGCGGCCATCGCCACCAGCGGAGCGCTCGTGGTCTGGTACGGACTGCAGCGCGGGGACTGGACGCAGGGCGTGCTGTCGGCCATCGCGCTGGGAATGGCGATGCTGCCGGAAGAGTTCCCTATGGCGATGACCGTGTTCCTCGCCCTGGGCGCCTGGCGGCTGGCACGCATCAAGGTCCTGTCGCGGCGGCCCGCCGTGATCGAAGCCCTCGGCTCGGCCACCGTGTTGTGCGTCGACAAGACCGGCACCCTGACCGAGAACCGGATGCAGCTGCGCCGGCTGGTGACCGATGGCGTGGATATCACCGTCCAACCCGGCGAGCCCCTTCCCGAGCCGGTGCACCGGCTGCTCGAGTTCGGCATGCTGGCCTCCCGGCGCGACGGCATCGACCCGATGGACCAGGCGCTGCTGCGCCACGGCGACGCGGTCCTCGTCCATACGGAGCACCTGCACCCCGAATGGCGACTGACGCACGAGTACCCGCTGAGCGCGGAGCTGCTCGCGATGTCGCACGAGTGGACCGATGGGCAAGGTCTGCATCGCGTGGCCGCCAAGGGCGCGCCCGAAGCGGTGTTCGACCTTTGCCACCTGGAGCCGCCTCGCGTCGAGGCGCTGCTGGCGAGGGTCCGGCGGCTGGCCGAGCAAGGCCTTCGCGTGCTGGCCGTGGCCGAGAGTGCGGCTGCCGATGGCGAGACGGCGAAGGAGCAGCACGACCACGACTTCACGCTGCTGGGGCTGGTGGCGTTCGAGGACCCGCTGCGCGCGAGCGTGCCCGAGGCCGTGGCTCAGGCTCGCCAGGCCGGCATCGCGGTGGCGATGATCACCGGCGACCACGTCGCGACGGCGCTCGCGATGGCGCGCCAGGCGGGGATCGACGTCGATGCGGGGGCGTTGACTGGTGCGCAGATCGAGCGCATGGACGAAGGCGCGCTCAGCGAGGCGGTCCGCCGCATCCGCGTGTTCGCGCGGGTGATGCCGGAGCAGAAGCTGAGCCTCGTCGAGGCCTTCCGGCGCAATGGCGAGACCGTGGCCATGACGGGCGACGGGGTGAACGACGCGCCGGCGCTCAAGGCCGCGCACATCGGCATCGCCATGGGCGTGCGCGGCACCGACGTGGCCCGCGAGGCGGCCGGCCTGGTGCTGCTGGACGAGGACTTCGGCCGCATCGTCGGCGGCGTGCGCATGGGCCGGCGCATCTTCGACAACCTGCGCAAGGTGATGATCTACATCACCGCGATCCACGTGCCCATCGCCGGCCTGGCGCTGCTGCCGCTGCTGTTCGGCCTGCCGCCGCTGCTGCTGCCGGCCCACGTCGTGCTGACCGAGATGGTGATAGACCCGGTGTGCTCGCTGGCCTTCGAGGGCGCGCCCGAAGACCCGCGCCTCATGCAGCGTCCGCCGCGCCGTTCCGACGAGGGCATCGTCGGCTGGCCCATGCTGTGGCAGGGGTTGGTGCAGGGCGGGTGCCTTCTGGCGGGGACGATGGCGATCTACATGCTGGCGCTGCAGGCCGGGCGGGACGGCGACGCCGCGCGGACGCTGGCGGTGATCGGCCTCACCGTGGGCAACCTGCTGCTTGTCGCCGTCAATGTCACGGCAGGGGTCGGGTGGCGGGCGCTGTCGGCGGCGAGCGCGCGCTCGTTCTGGGCCATCAGCGCCGGGGCGTCCGCCGCGCTGGCCCTGGCCGTGGCCGTGCCCGGTGTCCGGGGCCTCTTGCATTTCGGGGTGCCGGCCGTCGGCGATCTGGCGCTGGCCCTCGGCATGGTGGTCGCGTCGATCTCGCTGGGCGCGGTGCTGGGCCTGCGCAGGCGCGCACCGCGGTAGCGGGTCAGGTCCCTTCGCCGGCCCGGTTCAGCCGGGCCCGCAGCGTCGTGATCTCGTCCAGCAGGTCGAGCACCACGGCCGTCGCGTGGGCCGAAAGTTCCAGGTCGCGGGACAGCCTCGACGCGACCCGCGCCCGCTGCAGGGACGGCCCGGAGAACTGCCAATCGTCGGGGCCGCTCCCGGTGGGTTGCAGCACGCCTTCGTCGACCAGCTGGATCAACCAGGCGCGGTCTGCTCGGCAGGCGTGGCCGAGGTCGGCGAGCGTGAACCGGACTTCTTCCTCGACGATGACGGCGTCGATGGCCAGGAGCTGAGCGTGAGCCATGATGTTCAAGCCTTCTGGGCGCTGCGGGGGTCGTAGCCGGGGAATGCGCGGGCCAGCGCGGCATAGGCCTCCCTGGCCTGCGCCGAATCCGCGGGCGGCACGTGGATGTCGAGGACGGCGTACAGGTCGCCAGGCGTGGCACCCGGCAGGCCCTTGCCCTTGAGCCTGAGCTTGCGGCCCGACGAGGACCCGGGCGGGATCGTGAGCTGCACGCTGCCCTCCGGCGTCGGGGCCTGCACGGTGGCGCCGAGGGCCGCTTCCCACGGCGCGATCGGCAGCTGCATGTAGACGTCGCGACCGTCGACGCGGAAGCGGTCGTGCGGCTTGAAGACGATCTCCAGGTAGAGGTCGCCGGCCGGGCCGCCGCCGTGGCCGGCCCCGCCCTGGCCCGCCAGGCGCAGGTGCTGCCCTTCGCGCACGCCTTTGGGGATGTTCACGTCGAGCTGGCGCTCCTGCAGCGTGAGGCGCCCTTGCGGGTCCGCCACCGGCGTGCGCAGCGAGATGGTCCGGCGGCCGCCGCGGTACGCGTCCTCGAGGTCGATCACGATCCTGGCATGGTGGTCGCCACCCGCGGCATGCATGGGCTGCGCCGGGCCGCCGCCTCGCGCGTGGCGGCCGAACAGCGATTCGAAGAAGTCGCTGAAGTCCTCGTCGTCACCGGCACCGGCGTCGCGGCCGCTGAACTCGAAGCCGCTGTTCCAGCCGGGCGGCGGCTGGAATTCCTGCCCGCGCCGGTAGCGGCTGCCGACGTCATCGTAGGCGGCGCGCTTCTCGGGGTCGCCGAGCGCCTCGTAGGCTTCGGCCACCTCCTTGAACCGGGCTTCGGCCTCCGGCTCCTTGCTGACGTCGGGGTGGTACTTGCGCGCCAGCTTGCGGAAGGAACGCTTGATCTCGTCCTGCGAGGCGCCGCGCTCGACGCCGAGCGTGGCGTAGTAGTCCTTGAACTCCATGAGGCTCCCCCGCCGATGGCATGGCGATGGGGCACGGTAGGCGGTTGCATCCGACCATCGCTTGCGCAGGGTCAAGCGTGGCAGTGCATTGACGAGGCGCAAGCCGCTGCCACGGCGATTGCCTAGAGTGACCGCCAGTCCTTGCAGCATCGCGGCCGATCCATCCGGTGGCCGGGTGCGCATTGAGAGGTTGCGCCGTGAACATCCTCGCATCTCCTGCCGCCCTGGCCAGGCCCTGGCTGGCCTCGTATCCCCCGGGCGTGCCGTCCGAGGTCGATTGGCAGGACCGCCCGACGCTCAAGGCCCTGCTCGAGCACAGTTGCCAGGCGTTCGCGGACCAGCCGGCGTTCACCAGCATGGGCGTGACGGTGTCCTACGCACGGCTGGACGAGCTCAGCCGGAACTTCGCCGCCTGGTTGCAGCACTGTGGCGAGTTGCGCAAGGGCGACCGGGTCGCGGTGATGCTGCCCAATGCGCTGCAGCATCCGGTCACCGTCTTGGGCAGCCTGCGGGCCGGCCTGGCCGTGGTGAACCTCAACCCGATGTACACCGCGGCGGAGCTGCGCCATCAACTCATCGATTCCGGCGCGCGGGTGCTGGTCGTGCTCGAGAACTTCGCCCATACCGCCGAGCAGGCGCTGTACGGGACGACCGTGGAGCACGTGGTGGTCACCCGCTTCGGCGACCTGTTCCCCACTGCCAAGGGCTGGTGGGTGAATTTCGCGCTCAGGCACCTGAAGCACGCCGTGCCGGACTGGCGCATCCCCACCGCCGTCACCCTGCCGCATGCGCTGGGCGTCGGGGCGGCGCTGACCTTGCAGGATGCCCGCCTCGACTCCGGCGACTTGGCCTTCCTGCAGTACACCGGTGGCACCACCGGCCGGCCCAAGGGTGCGATGCTGACGCACGGCAACCTGGTGGCCAACGTGGAACAGGTGATCGCCTGGACGTCCGGCCTGCTGAAGGAGGGCGAGGAGACGGTCATCTCCGCGCTGCCGCTCTACCACGTGTTCGCGCTCACGGGCAACCTGCTCGTCTTCCTGCGCCTGGGCGGACACAACGTGCTGGTGCCGGATCCGCGCGACATGCCGCGCTTCATGGCGGTGCTGGAGCACACGCCCTTCACCGTGATCACCGGCGTGAACACCCTGTACGCGGCGCTGCTGAAGGCGCCCGGATTCGCCCGCATGGCCGCGACCCGCCGCGACCGGGTGAAACTGGCCGTGGCCGGCGGCATGGCGCTGCAACCCGCTGTCTCCGATCGCTGGCAGGCCTGCTTCGGCCGGCCGATCATCCAGGGCTACGGATTGACCGAGACCTCGCCCATGGTCTGCGCCAACCCGGTGGATGGGGCCGCCTGCAACGGCAAGCTGGGACTGCCGGTGCCCTCGACCGAGGTGGCGATCCTCGACGACGCAGGCCAGCCGGTGGGCACGGGGACGGTCGGCGAGATCGCCGTACGCGGTCCGCAGGTGATGCAGGGGTACTGGAACATGCCGGCCGAAACCGCCCAGGTGATCAATGCCGAAGGCTGGCTGCTCACCGGCGACATCGGTCGCATGGCCGCCGACGGCTACGTCGAGTTCGTCGACCGCAAGAAGGACATCATCGTCGTCTCCGGCATGAAGGCCTTCCCGGCCGAGATCGAGGACGCGGTCCGGCTGCACCCGGGCGTCGAGGACGTGGCCGCGGTCGGCGTGCCCGATGCCCACAGCGGCGAAGCCGTGATGCTGTTCGTGATCCGCAAGGATCCGGCACTCGACGCGGATGCGCTGCACGCCCATTGCGAGACGCTGCTGGCGGCGTACAAGCGGCCGCGGCGCGTCGAGTTCCGAACCGAGTTGCCGCGCACGCAGATCGGCAAGGTCCTGCGCCGGCAGTTGAAGGAAGAGGCCCGTCGCGCGGCGCAGGCCGAGGCGCAGGCCGCCTAGACCTTCGATCCGGTGATCGGTGCGCTGGCGGAAGGTGCGGCGATGCCGCCGCAGGGCCTCTGCCCTCGCGCATGCGGTCACGCCCGCCGGTGTTCGCCCGCCTGGATCCTTGAGAAGGGCTTGGACGATCTCAATCGGCCCGGACGCGCCGCGGCGTGCGCCGGTGCCCGGCACGTCGACGACGTGCTGGCCTGAAGCGCCGTTTGACGAGTTCGGTGGCTGCCACGTAGGCGGCCACCACCAGCAGCACGCTGGCAAGCATCGCCGGGGGCAGGGGGACCAGGCCGAAGACGGCGGCCAGGGGCGGGATGAACGGCCATGCCAGGGCCACGCCAGCGACGAGCGCCGTCGACACCCACAGCAGCGTGCCGGGCCGGCTCTGCCACGCCGGGCGCCGGGTGCGCAGCACGAGCACGATCGCGAGCTCGGTCAGCAGCGAGACGACGAACCAGGCGGTCTGGAACAGGGCCTCGGGTGCGCGGAAGACCTTCAGCAGCAACCAGAAGGTGAGCAGGTCGAACAACGAGCTGGTCAGGCCGAACACCAGCATGTAGCGCCGCAGGTCATGCACGTCCCAGTGCTGCGCCGCCGCCAACTGGTCTGCGTCGACCCGGTCGGACGAGATCGCCAGTGAGGGAATGTCGGACAGGAAGTTGTTGAGCAGGATCTGCTTGGCCGCCAGCGGCAGAAAGGGCAGCACGGGCGCGACCACCGCCATGCTGATCATGTTGCCGAAGTTCGCGCTGGTCGTGATGCCGATGTATTTCAGCGTGTTGGCGAAGGTGCGACGGCCCTCCTCGACGCCCTGGCCGAGCACGGCGAGATCGGGCCGCAGCAGCACCACGTCGGCGCTGTCTCGCGCGACATCCACCGCGTCGTCGACCGAGATGCCGACGTCGGCGGCATGCAGCGCGGGCGCGTCGTTGATGCCGTCGCCCAGGTAGCCAACGGCGCGGCCGCCGTGCTGCAGCGCGCGAACGATGCGTTCCTTCTGCTGGGGATCCACCTCGACGAACAGCGTCGTCCGTTCGGCGTGATGCCACAGGGCTTCCTGGTTCATGGCGGCGATCTGTTCGCCGGTGAGCATCGTGGCGCCGTCGAGGCCGACGCTCTCGGCCACGTGGGCCGCGACGTGCCGGTTGTCGCCTGTGACGATCTTGATGGCGATCCCTCGCGCGGCCAGCTTGCCCAGCGTCTGCCTGACGCCGGCCTTGGGCGGATCGAGGAAGAGCAGGAATCCGGCGAGGCACATGCCGGTCTCGTCGTCGCGGTCGTAGCGGGCGCGCGGTCCGACCTCGCGGGTGGCCAAGGCCAGCACTCTCCAGCCGCGATCGCCTTGCTCACGGAACCACGCCTGCAGCCGGGCGCGTTGCCCATCGTCAAGAGGCCGTGGCGCGCCGGCGCCCGCCACGTGCGTACAGCAGTCCAGCACGCTGGCGAAGGCACCCTTGGTGACGATGCGATGCGACGTCTCGTCACCGTCGTTCGCCATCACGATCGTCAGGCGCTTGCGCATGAAGTCGTAGGGAATCTCCTGGATCTTGCGCAGGCCGGCGGTCGACAACCCGGCCGCGGTGCCGGCCGTCACCAGCGCGGCGTCGAGCGGGTTGTCGATGCCGGTCTCGAAGGCAGCGTTCAGGTACCCGAGTCGCAGCACGTCCGGCGCGGGCGAGCCGTCGGGGCCGGTGGCGGCTTCCAGCGTCATGACGCCCCGCGTGAGCGTGCCGGTCTTGTCGGTGCACAGCACGTCCATGCTGCCCAGGTTCTCGATCGCCTCGAGGTGCCGCACGATGACGCCTTGCGCGGCCATTCGGCGAGCGCCGGCCGAAAGCGTCACGCTGACGATCGCGGGCAGCAACTCGGGCGACAAGCCCACCGCCAGGGCGACGGCGAACAACATCGACTCTATCCACGGACGGCCGAGTGCCTGGTTGACGATCAGGACGAACAGCACCATCACCACCATCACGCGCAGCAGCAGGGCGCCGAACTGCTGGATGCCGCGTGCGAACTCGGTCTCTGGCGGTGCAACGCGCAAGCGTTGCGCCACGGCACCGAAAGCAGTGCGCTCGCCGGTGTGCACGACGAGCACGGTGGCCGTGCCGCTGCGCACGGAGGTGCCGAGGTACACGACGTTCGTCCGCCGTGCCAGTGGCGTGTCGGCGGCCAGCACCCCGGGCGCCTTTTCCACCGGGAACGACTCTCCCGTCAGGCTGGCTTCGCTGACCAGGAAGTCGCGGCTGTCGAGCACCAGGCCATCGGCTGGCACCAGGTTGCCGGCGGACAGCAGCACGATGTCGCCCGGCACCAGCGCCGATGTCGGAACGGTCTGAACCGCCCCGTCGCGCAGCGCCTTGATCGTCAAGGCCAGTCGCTTTCGCAGCTGGCTCACCGCCTGGGAGGCCCTGTATTCCTGCTGCAAGCCGAGACCGCAACTGCCCAGCACCACCACCAGGATGATCGCGGCATTGAGCCAGTCGCGAAGCCCTGCCGACACTGCGCAGCCGAACACGAGGATCAGCACCAGCGGACTCTTGAATTGCCGCAGCGCGAGTCGGGCCACGCCGCCGTCGGCGGCTTCGTCCAGCGTGTTGGGCCCCTCGGCCTGCAGGCGGCGCGCGGCATCGACTGAAGACAGGCCTTTGTGGTCGCTGCGGAGCGTCGACAACAAGGCTGCGGCATCGCAGCTCCAGTACGAGTCTTGGGGCGCCATCATCGTGGTGGGGAACCTCCTGCCGGTGACGCCAGTTTCCCGCAACGGTTCCGGGCGGCCTTGAGCAACGTCAGCGCAGGCCGCGCATCGAACAAGAGAGCTCCTACGGACCAGGGGCGCGCACGGGCGCGGCCTCAGCCGGCAAAGTATCTCCAGCGTCCTTCCGAGACGACGTTGACACGGCCGTCCACCACCTGGATTGCGGTCTGGTCGTCGATCGCATACGACGGGTTGCCGAGTCCCGCGGCCCAACGCTCGGCGTGGCGCATTGAGTTTTCCGGGAAGTCAGGATAGTCAAGGTGAGGGAAGATCGAGAAACCGACGAGGCCCAGGCCCTTGTCATCGCCGGTGATGGAAGGCTTCATCTCCACGAACGCTTCGCCCACCCGGGGCGTCATGGCCATGCTTCCCGCGCTCAGCCCCATCCACGTCTTGCCGGCCAACGAGGGCAGCAGGTCTGCCAAGCCTGACTGGCGCAGCCAGTGAGCGAGGAACACGGCGTCACCGCCGTCGGCCAGCAGGATGTCGGCGTTCTGCACCCACGCTGTCCATCGCTCGCGGGCCATGTGCGGAAGCACCGTCAGTTCCAGAAGGCCCACCGATTTCCACCCCAGATCGACCATCGGGCAGGGCGTGCGCCGGCCGCTGACAAATCGGTATGCGCCGGTCGCCGTGCCACTCGGATGGCCGTAGTGTGCGGTGGGAATGCAAAGCGCGTGACAGTCGGCGATCGGCTTGCCCAGCAGTTCGACCAGTGCTTGATGAATCTTGGCGTTCTTCACACCCGCGGACGTCAGCAGGAACTTCATGGCTCGCCCTTTCGAAGCGTCGGGCGGCGCCGAATGACCCCACCACATCCCACGACGAACGGCGGGATGGGTTTTCGACAAGCCTGCCGCAGCAGGGGAACTCTTGTCGGCAGATGCTGCGGGTGGCGTCACAAGCGCCGCCACCCTGGTTCAACAACCCGATGCGTGCGCTGCGGGAGGGCGGCGCCGGATCGAGACGGCGAGTGCGGCGCAGGCGGCGAGAAAGACGCCGTCCATGACGAACAACGTGCTCAATTGCTCTGCCCGCGTAACGGGCGTGGCGAGAGCGGGGCGAGCAGGGCGTTCAGGGTGGGCGGGTCGCTGAGCAGCAGGTCGCGAACCCAGTTCGCCGCCGCGTGCACACCCACCGCCGCGGGCACGCTGCGCCAGCGCACGAACACGAGGCCGAACAACAGCGAGCCCACCGTGGTGCCCAGGAGCGCCAACTGCCAGGGCCAGCCGTTCACGACGTGGAACACTGCAAAAAGCAGCGCGGTGGCGAGCTGCGCCGGCCCGAGGCCCAGGCCCTTGATGAGCCGCTCGAAGCCGTAGCCGCGGAACACGAGCTCCTCCACGGCGTTGCCGCACAGCAGCCAAAGCAGCGACCACAGCGCCATGCCCGCGCTGAAGCGCGGGTTCCACGCCCATGGAAAGGGCAGGACCAGTCCTAGGATGAGTGCCATCACCGCGACGAGGGCGGCCCCGCCCGTCAGCCCGGCGGCGAGCTCGCCCAGCCGGCGCCAAGACGCGTCGAGGCCCAGCGCCACGAGCGAGCGTTGCTCACTGCGCAGGAAGGCGTAGGTCAACGCGAAGAGGGCCGCAGCCAGCGCGGCCGGATGCCAGGCGCCGATGGCGTTGGGCACAAGCCAGGTCGGCGCGCAGATCAGCGTGAACAGGGCCCCCCGGCGGGTGGCCGCAGCACGCCCCGTGAGCTGGGGGCTTGCGGGCGGAGGCTGGGTCATGGGGGAACGGCGCGCAGGTCGAACGGAGGGCAGTATCACGCGGCACGCCCCGCATCGCGCAATCAACTGACGGCGGCGCGGAGCGCTTGGGTCTGCCCAGAATATCCGTGTCACAGAGAGCGGGCGCACCCTCGCGGTCTGTCGACATGGTGTCAATGCCGCACTGACTGCAACCTAGCCTGTCTCATGCCCGAGGTCGAACCTGGCAATGACGCGCTGGACGCTCGCCTACGAGGGCGCCGACGCGTCTGGTGCCGTTCGGTTCATGCACAAGTGCGTTCCGCCGTACGGGCCGCAGGTGCGGGCGCGAGGTTCGTCGCCCAACCCCCTGGCCGAGAGGGCGATCAGCGAACCTTTCTTTTCCTCGACGGTTTCGGCGCCGCCTTGCCGCTCCAGAAATCGATCACTTGCCTTGCCGCTTCGGACTGCATGGTCGCCACTTGGCGTTTTGCCGCGGCCGTGGCCTGGCCTCGAGCCGAGCCCATCACCTTGTTGGCGGAGCTGAGCCAGACGCTCATGAATGGATTCTTCGTGGTCCAGGGATTGCGCATGAGATCCTCAACTGGGCCGATATGGCCCGCTCGATGCAGGATGACCGGCCGGGTGCCGGTTGTCACCTGTTCGCGCGCCGCGATCTGGCGTGGTCCATGTCCTACGCCATCACGTGCGCAAGGCGAAGGTCTTCTCGTCACAGTGCGGATGTATTGCCGCGGTAGCGTTGAGCGCAGGCCCAGCCTATTTCGGCCAGCGGGCCGGCGCGGGCACCGGTCGACGTCGCGTCGGCTGCCGCGGCCGTGCCCTCGGCGGCCCGCTGCGCGATGCCGTGCAGGATGGCGGCCATGCGGAACAGGTTGTAGGCGAGGTAGAACTCCCAGTGCGCGCTGCCGTCGCGGCCGGTCGCCGCGCGGTACCGCGCGACGTACTCTGACTCGCCGGGGATGCCCAGCGCATCCAGCTCGAGCCCTTCGATGCCACGCCAGACGGCCGGGCTCACGCGCCAGCTCATGCAGTGGTACGCGAAGTCGGCCATCGGATGCCCCAGGGTGGACAACTCCCAATCCAGCACACCGATGACCCGCGGCTCGGTGGGATGAAACATCAGGTTGTCGAGGCGGTAGTCGCCATGCACCAGCGTCGTTTCATCTCCCGGTGGAATGTTCTCGGGCAGCCATTCGATCAGACGCAGGAGGGCTGGCGGAAGCGGCAGCGTCGATTCGAGGCACTGGCGCGACCAGCGCGCGATCTGCCGCGCGAAATAGTTGCCGGGCCGGCCGAAGTCCGTCAGCCCCGCCGATCCGATGTCGACGCGATGCAGTTCGGCGATCACGCGGTTCATCTCGCCGTAGATCGCCCTTCGCTCGGCAGGCGTCATCCCCGGCAGCGACTGGTCGGTCAGCGTGCGACCCTCCAGGTAGTCCATGAGATAGAAGTGCGTGCCGATGACGGACTCGTCATCGCAGTACAGGCGCATCGCGGGAACAGGGACCGCACTGTCGCGCAGGGCATTCATCACCCGGTACTCGCGATCGATGGCATGAGCCGACGGCAGCAGCTTGCCCGCGGGCCGCTTGCGAAGCACGAGGCGGCGGCTGCCGGCGATGAGGCGGTAGGTCGGGTTGGATTGCCCGCCCGAGATCGGATCGATCTGGATGGACGCCGTGTCGGTCAGGCCTTTGTCCTGCAACCATCTACCCAGAGCCTGACGGAAAACGGGCGACCCGATCGCCGGTGCGGTGTTCTGCGGGAGGGCCGTCACTGTGCGACCTCCGCCGCCTGGACGATCTTGCGCGCCATGCTCCAGCGGTGCACTTCGCTGGGGCCGTCGTAGATGCGGAAGGCGCGCATGTCCATGAAGATGCGCATCACCGGCGTCTCGTCGGTGACGCCCTGGCCGCCGAGCACCTGCATGCTGCGGTCGACGACTCGCCACAGGGCCTCCGAGCAGGCCACCTTGGCGCGGCTCGATTCGAAGTTGCAGGCCTGGCCCTGGTCGAGCAGCCATGCGGTGTGCCAGATGTGCAGGCGCGCGGAGTGAAGGTCGATGTCGTTGTCGGCCAGCATGTAGCCGACGCCTTCGTGCTCGGCCAGCGGCTTGCCGAAGGCGTGGCGCAAGCGTGCATGCCGGATTGCTGAATCGTGCGCGCGCTGCGCCTGCCCGAGCCAGCGCATGCAATGGGTGAGCCTTGCCGGGGCGAGCCGCACCTGCGCATACCGGAATCCCTTTCCGGCCTCCCCGAGGATGTCGGTGGCCGGGACGAGCAGATCGCGGAACTCGAGCACGCCATGGCCGCCGGTGAAGCACCGGTCCATCGCATCCATGCTGCGGCGCAGCCGGATGCCGGGGCGATCCATGTCGGTCAGGAACATCGTGGCCCGGCCGTCTTCGGTGCGCGCCATGACGATGGCGTAGGCGGCGCCATCCGCGCCGGTGATGAACCACTTGTCGCCGTTGATCCGGTAGTGCTCGCCTTCGCGCACGGCCGTCGTCGCGAGCATGCCGGGGTCGGATCCCGCGCCGGGCGGCGGCTCGGTCATCGCGAAGCAAGAGCGCGTGCGGCCTTGCACCTGGGGCCGCAGCCAGCGCTCCTTCTGCTCCGGCGTGGCCACGGCCTCCATCAGGTGGATATTGCCTTCGTCGGGCGCGTGGATGTTCAAGGCGGTGGGCCCGAGCCAGGAGTAGCCCGCCTCCTCGAAGACAGCGGCCTTGGCCACGTGCGACAGACCCAGGCCTCCCATCTCCACGCAGGCATGCGGCGTGAGGAGGCCGGCCTCGCGTGCCAGGCTCACCAGGTCGAGGCGCAGGGACTCGTCGGGGCCATGGACGCCGCAGCGCGGATCGCGTTCGAACGGCAGCACCTGCTCGCGGATGAAGGCGCGCACGCGGTCGCGCAAGGCGGTCAATTCGGGCGGCAGGGAAAAGTCCATCGGTTCCTCCGGTGTGGGCCTGTGCGGTCCATGAACAGCAGATCGTGTGCCAGAAGGCTGCTCGCCGGTGAGCGGACTCGGGAGCGTCGCAACATTGAGACTGCGGCGTGCAACAATGAAACATATGATGCAATCCCGAGCGTCCATGCCGCCCCGGTCGAGCTCGATGAAAACGCGAGCAACCTCTGCGCGGCCCCGCCTGGTCGTGTTGATCAGCCATCTGCGGCTGAAGAAGTCCCCCAGCCGCCTTGCAGAGGCGGTCGCTGCTGCCGCCAATTCCTATGCCGCTCGCGCAGAGATCCGGATCGTCGATTGCGATTTCGACGAGTCGCTGGAGCTGGCCACGGCGCTGCAACGCGAGGGCCGGACCGATGTCCTGATCTCTGCCGGTGCCACGGGCGACTATCTGCGCCAGCAACTCGACATGGCAGTCGTGCTGATGCGCAACAACGGCATGGACCTGCTGCGTGCCGTGGCGGATGCGCGGGCGCGGGCGCGGGCGGCGCAGGTCGCTGTTCTCACCTACCGCGAGATCGACGCGGATCTCGAAGATCTGCTGGGCGTGCTCAAGCTCGACGTCCAACCCGCCACCTACAGCACGCTGCGCCAGGCCGAGCGGCGCGTGGCCGAGGCGAAGCGCGCGGGTTGCGGCGCTGTCGTCGGCTCCTCCATGGTGACCGAGATCGCCGAGGCGGCGGGCCTGCCCGGATTCCTCGCCATAGGCGCACAAGCCACGCGGGAGGCGCTGGACGATGCCATTGCACTTCATCAGAGTGCGCGCAGTCAAGGCGATCGGCGCCGATGGCTCGATGCGGTGTTGCACAGCCTGCACGACGGCATGATGGCGCTCGACCACGCGGGCAGGGTGCAGTCCATCAATGGCGTGATGGCGTCGCTGCTCGGCATCGATGCCGATGCCGTCCTAGAGCGAGAGATCTCGAGCCTCGGGGTGCCGCAGGACTTGCGCCAGCTCCTGGCCGCCGGCCGGGAAGTTCGCAACCAGGTGCTCCCGCTGCACCGCAAGCAGGTCGTGGCCAATGTCATGCCGCTGCCGGACTTCGGCGAAGGGCATGGCGTGGTGCTGACCCTGCAGGAGACGGCGTCGGTGCGGCAAGCAGAGCGCCGCATCCGTTCCAGCGAACGTCGAACTCACGCTGGCGCGCGCCATCGCCTCGACGACATCGCGGGTCGATCCGCCGCGATCGCGCGAGCGCTGTCCACGGCCACGGCGTATGCGCGGGCCAGCGCCACGGTCCTCATCGTTGGCGAAAGCGGCACCGGCAAGGAACTGTTCGCCCAGGGCATCCACAACGCGAGCTCGCGCCGGCTCGAGCCGTTCGTGGGCGTGAACTGCGGCGCCTTTCCCGAGGCCTTGCTCGAAAGCGAGCTGTTCGGCCACGAGGAGGGCGCCTTCACCGGTTCACGCCGGGGCGGCAAGGCGGGGCTGTTCGAAGCGGCGCACCGGGGCACGCTGTTCCTCGACGAGATCGGCGACATGCCGCTGACCTTGCAGACACGGCTGCTGCGCGTGCTTCAGGAGCGGGAGGTCACGCGGCTGGGAAGCACCGAGCCCACACGGATCGACGTGCGCGTGATTGCCGCCACGCACCGGGACCTGGCGGACCTCGTCCGCTCGGGTCGCTTCCGCCAGGACCTGTTCTACCGCATCGCCATCCTGCATCTGCACGTGCCGCCCCTGCGCGACCGGATCGAGGATCTCGTGCCCATCGCGTTGCGCATCCTCGGCCGCATGCCGAATCTCGCAGCCGAGGACGCTCAGGCCCTCCTCGACCGCCTGGGGCCGAGCTTGGGGCGCCATGACTGGCCGGGCAATGTGCGCGAACTGGAGAACGTGCTGGAGCGGGCAGCGCTCCTGTGGGACGCCGGGGCTGCTGCGCCGATCGACATGGATGCACTCGGGCTCACGACGAGCGGCGCCGCCGAGGTGCGGGCGAGACCGTCGGTCGTTGCAGAGAACCCGCCGCGCCGCGCCGGTCGGGAGGAGGGCACCACGCTGCGCAAGCTGGGTCGCTCAGCCGAAGCGCGACATGTGCATCGGGTCCTGGAAGCGTGTGGCGGCAACATGAAGCAGGCTGCCGCCGCACTGGGCATCAGCCGTTCGACACTCTGGCGTCGCCTCAAGGAAGCCGACCTTGCGTCGGGGCACGGCGCGTGAGCGCGTCCTTGTGCCAGACACGCAAAGGCGCATGAATGCCCGCGCCATCCTCCGTGCTGCGACGCCGGCGGGCGCAGGCGACGGGCGTTTCGCCACGCTGCGGGAGCGGTGGCGCGGCGTTGCCACCGCGCCCGGCCGCCGTGCCGGTCAACGTACCGCGATCTGGAAGACGGTCGGTCCCAGGTCGAGCGAATCCCAGCCCCAGGCCTGGCGGTCGTCTATCCAGGCGCGGTGCCCGAAGCCCCAGCTCTTGTGATCGTTGTTGCAGGGCGGGCCCGACAGCACGTAGCCCTCGGGGGGAGGATAGATGTTCCGCCTCGTCGAGATGCCGAGGTTGTAGGCGTTCCAGGTGAAGTACTTGGTGCCGTTCCACACGAACTTCTCGTCGACGTGGGAGCAGTCGTACAGCGCGGCCGTGGAGATCGGGATGATTCTTCGCTCGCGCGTGTCCCGGCGCATGAGGCGCAGCTGGCTGATCTCGTCGGGAACGCCGCCGGCGTCCGTGCCCCACTCGCCCCGGCCCGGCGTGCCGAAGGTCGTTCCCCACTTCCGCGGGTCGCGGCTGTGGAACAGGACCTGCCATCCGCCACCATCCGTGGTCATGTCGCAATAGACCTGCCGGGGTGCTGTCCCCGGCTTGGCCACCCAGTAGCTTGCGTTGCGCAGGTCAGGGAAGTCGTGGTGGATGGCGAGGCAGGAGGCGCCCGCGTTGTCGGGCCGGCGGCCTTCGCGTGCGGCATCGGCCCACGCGGGCGCCGACAGCGCTGCCAACACCAAGCATGCCAGGGCTGCCGGGGCCGGGGCCGTCGTACCGCTGCGCCTGTTCGAAGAACGGGCGGCCTGAGGCAAGTTCAAGGTGAACATGAAGTGCTCCATTCAGCGTGACTCGACGCGGCATGGACCAGGGGGTCCGCTCACCAGCACTGCCTCCGTGCCCGGCCGCGTCGGCGGGCCCGGACTGCCGGCATGCCGGTCACTCTGGCAGGCGAGGGGCCGACGGGGATTGCGTTTGCGCAAGCGCCGCCAGCCTTGACCACGCGGCCGTGGTGGGCGCGGAACGGACCTCCGGCTCACGCCGCTCCAACCGCCGAGCAGGTACTGGTGAGGGCCGGGCTGGATCCTCGAGAAGGGCTCGCGCGAGCTCAATCGGTGCGGCCGCGTGGCCGAGGCGCGCCAGCGCCGCGGAGGCCGACGACACGCAGCGGCCCTGCCAGACGCCCTGGCCATTCGCGACCGACGGGTATGGCGATTGCCTGCCGTGTTGACCGCGGCAGCCCAGCCGTCGAGCACTGCCGAGGAACCATGCCCAAGTCGACCAAGACACCCCCCAAGCCCGCGAAGCGCGCGGCTGCCAAATCGGCCGCCCGCAACAGCGACAGCGGCCCGAGCCAGATCAGTTCCGCACCGGGCGATCTCGCCAGCCAGAAGATGGCACAGGTCCAGGACGTGGTCGCGGCCATGCCGGACAACGCCAACAAGGCGGCCGAACACGGCTTCAGCCAGGGCACCGCGCCCCCGCAGGGCATGGGGGTCAAACCCGCGTCCCGCCTCGCGACCGGCAGCACGCTGTCGGAAGACAACCATTCGCCCAAGACGGGCAGCGTGGCACCGGAAGGCCGGAACTCCACCATCGACACGCTGGACCGCGTTCGCGTGGACTCCGGCGGGCGGATGCTGACCACCAACCAGGGCGTCGCGGTCGCCGACAACCAGAATTCGTTGAAGGACGGTCTGCGGGGGCCGGTGCTGCTGGAAGACTTCATCCTCCGGGAGAAGATCACCCACTTCGACCACGAGCGCATCCCCGAGCGCATCGTGCATGCCCGCGGATCCGGCGCCCACGGCTTCTTCGAATGCTATGAGCCGCTGACGGACATCACCCGGGCCGCACCGTTCCAGGAAGCGGGCAAGCGGACACCGGTGTTCGTGCGCTTCTCCACCGTGCAGGGCGAACGGGGCTCCAAGGACACCGCGCGCGACGTGCGCGGTTTCGCGGTCAAGTTCTACACCGACGAAGGCAACTGGGACCTGGTGGGCAACAACATGCCGGTGTTCTTCATCCAGGATGCGATGAAATTCCCGGACCTGGTCCATGCCGTCAAGCCCGAGCCGCACCACCAGATGCCGCAGGCGGCCAGCGCGCACGACACCTTCTGGGACTTCGTGTCGCTGATGCCCGAGTCGACTCACATGCTGATGTGGGTGATGAGCGATCGTGCGATCCCGCGCAGCTTCGCCACGATGCAGGGCTTCGGCGTGCACACGTTCCGGATGGTCAACGCCGAGGGCGATTCGGTCTTCGTGAAGTTCCACTGGTCGCCCAAGGCCGGTACGCATTCGCTGGTCTGGGACGAAGCGGTGAAGATCTCCGGCGCCGACCCGGACTATCACCGTCGCGACCTGTGGGAGCGCATCGAAGCGGGCCACTACCCCGAGTACGAACTGGCCCTGCAGGTGTTCACCGAAGAGCAGGCCGAGCAGTTCAGCTTCGACATCCTCGACGCGACCAAGATCGTGCCCGAGGAACTGGTGCCCCTGCGGCCGGTCGGCCGCATGGTCCTCGACCGCAACCCCGACAACTTCTTTGCCGAGACCGAGCAGGTGGCCTTCTGCACGGCGCACATCGTGCCGGGCCTGGACTTCTCGAACGATCCGCTGCTGGCCGGGCGCATCCACTCCTACGTCGACACGCAGATCTCGCGCCTGGGCGGCCCCAACTTCCACGAGATCCCGATCAACGCGCCGCTCGCACAGGTGCACAACAACCAGCGCGACGGGATGCACCGCCAGGCCATCCCCCGGGGCCGCGTCGCCTACGAACCGAACTCGCTTTCCGGCGGCTGCCCGTTCCAGGCGGGCGCGGTGCAGGGCTTCGTCTCGGTGCCGGCGCGGCTGCAGGCCCGGGACGAACAGGGCAAGGTGCGAGCCAAGCCGGAGAAGTTCGCTGACCACTACACGCAGGCGCGGCTGTTCTTCGAGAGCCAGTCGCCGGTCGAGCAGGACCACATCGCGAACGCGTTCCGCTTCGAGCTGTCGAAGGTGACGGTGCCCGCGATCCGCGAACGCACCGTCGCGATGCTGCGCAACGCCTCCGAGGCGTTGGCGCGCAAGGTCGCCGCAGGCCTGGGCATGGACCCGCTGCCCGATCCGCTGCCGCTGGCGCTGTCCGATCCCGCCCCGCCTGAAGTGACCCGCTCGCCGGCGCTTTCGCTGCTGGCCCGGCCCGGGGACGGATCGTTGAAGGGCCGCAAGATCGCGCTGCTGGTGGCGCCCGGCGTCCATGGCGCGTCGCTGACGGCGGTGCAGGAGGCCCTGGTCGAGCAGGGCGCCGTTGCACGGCTGGTCGGCACGCGGATCGGCCGGATGCCGACGAGCGACGGCGACACCCTGGACGCGGACGCCTCGCTGGAGAACGAACCCGGCTTCCTGTTCGATGCGCTGGTGCTGCCCGACGGCGCCGAAGGCGTGGCCGCCCTGGCGCAGGACGGCCACACGATGGAGTTCATCCGCGACCAGTACCGCCACTGCAAGGCGATTCTCGTGCTGGGGACCTCACGCGAGCTGATGCTCCAGGCGGGGCTGCCGGCCAGCCTGCGCAAGAGCCACTCGCAGGGCACGACCGGGATCATCTTCGCCGAAGCGGACACGGCCTCCACGGCGGTCCGGTACTTCGCCGAGGCGGTCTCCCGCCACAGGCATTTCGGCCGCGAGATGGACCCGCCCCAACTGTGACCTCACCTCCACGAGAGACCTCCATGCCCGACCGCTGCGAAGACGAAGCCTGCGACCTGCTCGATGCCGACCACCTGGCGGTCAAGCATCTGTTCGTCGAGTATGCGCGGCTGGCCTATGCCGCCGCCGCCCCTGCGGGCACCTACTACGCCGCCGCGCCCGACGAGGACGTCGACGACGCGAAGGACAACCGGGCCACCATCGCCACGACCATCTGCGACGAGCTGAGCGTTCACGCGCAGATCGAGGAAGAGATCTTCTACCCGGCCTTGCGGCAAGCGGTACCGAGCGCGGCCGACGTGCTCGACGAGGCCGAGCAGGAGCATGCCCAGGCCAAGGCGCTCATCGCGCAGATCCGCCAGCTGAGCACGGCGGACTCCACCATGGACGGCCTCATGGCCGATCTCGCCCGCGCGATCGAAGACCACGTGAAGGAAGAGCGCGACGAGCTGTTTCCCAAGGCTCGAGCTGCGGCCGGCCTGGATCTGGCCGAGCTGGGGACACGTCTGAAGCAGCGGCAACAGGCGCTGGAGCAGCAGGCCACGAAGCCTTGAAGCGTGTCCGGGGCCGCTTGAGCCGCGTGCCCGTCATCGGCGCATGGCTGATCCGGGATCGGTACCTGACCGAGACGGGTTCACGCCGGACCGGCGCGTCATCATCAAGGCAGCGTCGTACCGCCCATAGGCCATGAGCTCGCCGTCGGCGGAGATGGCGACGGATTGCACGCCCCCTCCGGCACCGGCGTAGCCCAGTTCCTCGTCGTAGCTCTTGGCGGGGGTCCAGTCCGACGTGCGCCAATAGCGCAGCGCATCGAACTGGGCCGCGAGCAGTTGCTTTCCATCAGGGGTGAAGGCCACGTCGTTGGCGCCGCCGGGCAAGGTGCGCCACAGGCTCCAGTCGCCGGTGCGGAAGATGCGCACCTCATCGAGATACACCCCGCCCGAGATGACGAAGAGCCGACCATCCGGAGAGAACGTGGCGGTGCGGGAAAGGCCCGGCGGGTGCGCCACCACCGAGCCGTCGGCGACGCGCAGGACGAGCGGCGCGGCTTCAGCGACGCTGCCGAGCAGCGAGTCGTCGGGCGAGAAGCTCAGGGACGCAAAGGGCCCGAAGGCGCCGATTTCGATACCTCCCTTGATCTCGCGGACGAGCGTCCAGTCCGACGTCCTCCACAACCGGATGGATCCCGGGAAGTAGGAGCCGGAAGCGAGCCACTGGCCATCGTGCGAGAAGGCCAGGCCGATGACACGCTCTTCGTGTCCCACGAGGGTGCGCACCGTCTCGCCGTCGGAAAGTCTTCGGACGATCACCGTGTTGTCGGGCCCAGGCAGGGCCACGAGCGGCTGCGTGGGCGAGAAGGCGACGTCTTCGGCCTCCTGAGTCAACGGGGCCGCGCCGCTCGAATCGACGCTCTCGCGGGGCGGGCGACTTGTCACGTCATCCTGCGGGCGCGTTGCTTGTGTCTTCCAGGAGTAGGCGCGGCGGCCGTTGCCGGCATGGAAGACGTCGACCTTCGCGTCGAAGCTTGCGGCGATGGCCACCCATTTCGAGTCCTGCGAGATCACGACCTTGCTCACCGCGGAAGCCAGCCGGGTGAGGGTACGAAGCCGGCTGCCATCCGCCGGATCCCAAAGGGACAGGCGGGAAGGCAGAAAGCCGCCGGCCATCAGCGCGCTACCGTCGGATGCATAACGCAATGATTCGATGGAGCCGCCGCTGCGGGCGAACCGCCGGATCAGGGTGCCTTCGGCGACGCTCCACAGGCGGATCCTGCCGTCCCAGCCGCCGGTGGCCAGGTCGGCGCCGTCCGGAGAAAACACCGCGGCGAACAGGCCGGTGTCCGTGGTCATCGTGTGCTTCAGCGTGCCGTTCGCGGCATCGAACGAGCGGGCCGTGAAGTCGTAGCTCGTGGTCGCGACTCGCGTGCCGTCGGGGGACAGCACGGCGCGCGTGACCTCGTCGTCATGGGCCTTGACGTCCCACTGCAGCGACCAGTCCGTCGTCCGCCATGACACCAGGTGCCCGTCGGCGAATCCGGCGCACAGCCGTTTGCCCACTGGCGCGAAAGCCACGTCGTTGGCCCGGCCCGGATGCTGGGTCAGTGCCTTGACGAGCTTGCCGTCGGCCAGCCGCCAGACCATGGTGCCGTTAGGCCCGGCCGACGCGAGCCAGGCGCCGTCCCGGGAGACATCGATCGCGGCAATCCCCTGGGCCTGGCGCGCGAGCGTTCGCACGGGTGCGCCGCTGCCGACTCGGAACACGACCACGTCCCCGTAAGGACTGTTCCGGGTGGTATCGACGCGATTGACCGCCGCGAAGAGCTCGCCGCCGTCGGGCGAGAAGCGGACGCTTTCGATGCCGGCGACGAAGGCGGCGGCCTCATAGGGCACGACGAGCGTCCTGAGCAGCCCGCCGTGCGGATACCGCCAGAGCTTGACCGTCTTGTCCCGACTCGATGTCGCCAGCACCGTGCCGTCCGGCGAAAGCGCAAGCTCCGTCACCGCGTCGCCGTGACCGGCCTCGCTCCACGCGATATCGGGTCGCCCCGACGCCTGCGCGACAGGCGCCGCCAAGGCGGCCCACACCAGGACGAGAAGGGCCAGCACCTTTTTTGCACCCGAGGTCATGGCAGCCATGGCGTGACTCCAGCTTGCAGTCGTTCAGAGGGCCCCCAGGGCGGGGCTTCGCCCGGCCCGCCCCCAAGGGGGTCAAGCCAAGTGGCGATGCCACATTTGCTTGTGGGCGCAGGCGATTGTTGGCCAGGATCTTCTGTGGCTCAACCGCCAGAAGGGTGACGCCGGCGGCGGCAGGAACGCTGTGCTGCGGACTCGGGGCCTCTTATCGGGTCGCGGCCGGCTCCCTCGCGGCGAGGAAGCGCTCGGCCAGCAGCACCCAGTAGGCACTGCCAGTGGCCACGTTGTCGTCGTTGAAGTCGTAGCCGGGGTTGTGCACCATGCAGCCGCCTTCGCCCGCCCCATCGCCCGTGCCGTTGCCGATCAGGAGGTAGCTGCCCGGCACGCGCTCCAGCATGAAGGCGAAATCCTCGCTGCCGGTCAGGGGCGCGCCTTGCAGCGTCACGCGTTCGGCGCCGACCAGTTCGAGCGCCACCTCACGCGCCAAGGCGGTTTCGGCCGGCGTGTTGACCAGCACGGCATAACCCGGCCTCCAGTCGATCCGCGCCTGAACGCCGAAGCTTTCGGCCTGCGCCGCCACCAGGGACTTGATGCGCCGTTCGATCGTGGTGCGCACCTCGCGGTCGAGCGCACGCACGCTGAGTTCCAGCGTGGCGGTGGCCGGGATCACGTTGTTGGCCTTGCCGCTGTGCAACGCGCCGACGGTCACCACCGCCGCCTGCAGCGGATCGATGTTGCGCGAGACGACGGTCTGCAGCGCCATCACGATGCTGGCCGCGGCGACGATCGGATCGGCGGCGCGGTGCGGCATGGCGCCATGGCCGCCGGTACCCGTGAGCGTGATGGTGACGTAGTCCGACGAGGCCATGGCCGCCCCTTCGCGCAGCACGAAGCGACCCTGCTCGATGCCGGGCATGTTGTGCATGGCGAAGACGGCGTCGCACGGAAAGCGTTCGAACAGGCCGTCGTCCATCATGCGCAGCGCGCCGCCACCGCCTTCTTCGGCCGGCTGGAAGATCAGGTGCAGCGTGCCGTCGAACACGCCGTGCTCGGCCAGGTGGCGCGCTGCCGCCAGCAGCATGGCGGTATGGCCATCGTGGCCGCAGGCGTGCATGACCCCCGCATGCACGCTGGACCAGCCGGCGCCGCTGGCTTCATCGATCGGCAGCGCGTCCATGTCGGCTCGCAGACCCAGCCGCCGAGTCCCTCGTCCGCGCACCAAGGTGCCGACGACGCCGGTGCCGCCCAGGCCGCGTTCGACCGCGTAGCCCCAGCCTTCGAGTTTGTCGGCCACCAGGGCGGCGGTGCGATGCTCCTCGAAGGCCAGCTCGGGATGCCGATGGATGTCGCGCCGCAGGCTGATGAACTCGCCGGCCCGCGCCTGGAGCGCTTGCAGCAGGTAGGTCACGGGCGCCTCACTGCGGTTGCAGGTTGATCTGCCTCGCGATGGCGCGATAGCGTGCCGTCTCGGCTTCGAAGAACTTCGCCGACTCGGCCAGCGTCATCGGCGCGGCGGGGACCTGCGTCTGCGCTGCCAGCTGCGCGCGCACCGACGGGTCCTGCAGCGTCCGGCCGATCGCGTCATGCAGGCGCACGACGACGTCCTCGGGCGTGTTCCTCGGCACCATGAACCCGGTCCAGATCTTGTACGAGAAGTTCTTCAGGGCCTGGCCCTCGCTGGCCGCCGGCACGTTCTTCAACAGCTCGGAGCGCTGAGCGCCCAGCTGCCCGATCACCTTCAGGCGCCCCTGCTCGGCGAGGGCGCCCATCGCGGCGCTGTACACGAGCACGGCGAAGTCGACCTGGCCGCCGCCGATGTCCTGCAGGAGCGGCGCGTTGCCCTTGTAGGGCACGTGCGCCAGCTTGACGCCCGTCTGCGCCTGCACGTTCTCGAGGATGAGGTGGTAGAGCGAACCGATGCCCACGCTGCCATAGGTCAACGGCTTGTCGGCCGACGCGCGGGCCAGCGCGATGAGCTCGTCGACGCTGGAGACGGGCAGGTCCTTGCGGGTGACGAAGACCATCACCGCGTCGGCCACGGGATGCACCAGGCGGAAGTCCTCCGTCTTCAGCTTCACCGCCGCGTTCGCCAGCGGCGACAGGATCACTTCATTGGGCGAGCCCTGGAAGATGAAGTAGCCATCGGCCGGGGCGGCGAGCACCTTCTGCGCCGCCAGCGCACCGCTGACGCCGCCGAGGTTCTCGACCAGCACCTGCTGCCCCAGCTCCTTGCCCAGTGGGTTGAAGAAGATGCGCGCGATGGCGTCGGATGGGCCGCCGGCAGGGTAGGGAACCATCAGGTTGACGGGTTTCCCCGGCCAGGCCTGTGCCACGGCGGCTCCTGCGCTCAGCAGCAGGCCGGCCAGCAAGATCAACGATCGTTGGATATTCCGCATGGCAACTCCTTCAGGACCAGGGCGGCAGGGCTTTCGAAGCGGCCAATGTAGGCATCGTGGATCGCAACGTCCAATGCATTGTTGAGCTCTATATGATGAGTTGAATGTATGCATCGCCTTGGTTTACCCCATGACCCTGGTCCAGCTTCGACACCTGATCTCCCTCGCACAGAGCGGCTCGTTCACGCGGTCCGCCGAGGAGCTGTACCTGACGCAGCCCGCCCTCAGCCGCAGCATCCGGGCGCTCGAGGACGAGCTCGGGCAGCCCCTGTTCGACCGGGTGGGGCGCCGCAGCGTCCTGACGCCCTTTGGTGTGGAATCGCTGCAGCGTGCACGGCAATTGATCTCGGACGCGGACGAACTGGCTGCCAGCGGCCGACAGATGCAGGAGGGCCGGTCGGGCACGGTGCGCATCGGGCTGGGCTCGGGGCCGGGGGCGATGCTGATGACCCCGCTACTGAAGACCATGGCCAAATCCCATCCGGCCCTTCGCGTCGAGGTGGCGCGTGGCCCCACCGAGGTCCTCACCCGCCGTTTGCGCGAGCGCGAACTGGATGCACTGGTGGTCGACGTCCGCTCGCTGTCACCGGCACCCGACCTGCGCGTCGCCAACCTGAGCGAGATGCGGGGCGCCTTCATGGTGCGCGAGGACCATCCCTTGACGCGCTTCAAAGGCGCCCTGCGGTTCGACGCGGTGCGCCAGTTCCCGATCGCCTCGACGCCGCTGAGCGACGAGGTCGCGCGCACGCTGATCGAACGCTATGGACCCGCCGCCCATCCGGACGAGTGCGTCACCCTGCGCTGCGAGGAGATCCCCAGCCTGGTCGAGGTGGTTCGACACAGCGACGCCGTGCTGCTGGCCATTCGCGCTGCCGCGCCTGACCTGGTGGAGTTGGTGCTCAAGCCAAGCTTGAACGCGACCGCGCGCTTCGGCATCGTCAGGCTGGCCCGACGAGCCGAGCCGCCGACCTTGCCGATCGTCCGAAAGCTGGTCGGCGAACTGCTGAGCGACTAGGCCCGCGGCCCGCCTCGCGAAGGTCCGGCCGCCGAAAGCTGCTTCGACGTCGAGCAACCGGGCATCGCCGCCGGAACGACGGGAGCACGCCATCCCCGGATAATGTCGGCCGCTCCGGCATTCGTGTCCGGACTGGCTTTCGCCAATCCACAGCACCGGCCCGATACCCCGGCTGGTCCGGGGTGCACGCCCTGGCCCCCTTCTGAAGACGACGTTGCCGCCCACCTTGATCCCGTTGACCCGATCGACCCTTTGCAATCCGTGGCGGCTGTCGGTGGCCCCGATGATGGACTGGACCGACCGCCACTGCCGTTACTTCCACCGCCTCATCACCCGGCGCACACGTCTCTACACCGAGATGGTCACGACGGGGGCGCTGCGGCATGGCGATCAGCCGCGCCACCTGGATTACCACCCCGAGGAGCATCCGCTGGCCCTTCAACTGGGCGGCAGCGAACCGGAGGAACTCGCTTTCGCGACGAAGCTGGCGCTGCGTTGGGGCTACGACGAGGTCAACCTCAACTGCGGCTGCCCGAGCGAGCGGGTGCAGCGCGGTGCCTTCGGGGCCTGCCTGATGAACGAGCCTCGGCTGGTCGCCGACTGCGTGAAGGCCATGGTGGACGTGGCCGAAGGCGTGCCGGTGACCGTCAAGCACCGGATCGGCATCGACCAGGACGACAGCTACGGGTTCGTGCGCGACTTCGTCGGCACGGTGGCGGATGCAGGCTGCACCGTCTTCATCGCGCACGCGAGAAACGCCTGGCTCAAGGGCTTGTCGCCCAAGGAGAATCGCGAGATCCCGCCCTTGCGATACGAGGTGGTGTACCAGCTCAAGCGCGACTTCCCGGACTTCACCATCGTGCTCAACGGCGGCGTCCAGGGCAATGACCAGGTCGCCGAGCACCTGCTTCATGTCGACGGCGTGATGCTGGGTCGCGAGGCCTATCACAACCCCTGGCTGATGGCCGAATGGGATGCCCGCTTCTTCGACGAGCCTGCGCCGGCTGCGGACCGCGACGCGGTGGAGGCGGCCATGGTGGCTCACATGGAGCAGCTTTCGGGCCGCCACGGCACCCCGTGGTCGCATGCCGCCCGGCACATGCTGGGCCTGCGCCATGGCCAGGCCGGGTCGCGCCGGTGGCGCCAGGTGTGGTCAGACCATCGCTTGAAGGCCGACCACCCCGCCGCGGTCAGCCGGCTGGCGCGCGCTGCGCTGAGCTAGGCCAGAGGCTGCGCGCGGTCTTGCAGGCGCCACCTTCCCAGTCGGCACTGCACTTGGCCTTGACCATGCCGCACATGGCTTCCCCGGCCGTGCGGATGTCGTTGTAGGCGCCGGCGTCGATCGCGCCGACGCCGGCCACGAAGACCTGGCTGGCGGCCGGCGCGGCGCCCCGCTGCTGGAGGAGGCCGCTGCGATCCTTCTGCGCCACGCAGGCTTCGCGCAGCATCGCGTCCTGGCAGCGGGCGGCGAGCTGCTCGACCTGCCGGGTGGAAACCTGGCGGCTCATCGGCTCGCAACCGGACATCGCCATCGCGGCGACCGCCCCGATGGCCACGCATGGCAACCTGGAGAAGAAGCGGCCGCGGCTCACTGCAGGCCCAGGTCCTTGATCCGGGCCAGGCAGGTCTCGAGGTTGCCGGCGCCGTTGCAGGTGTCCTTCGGGTAGACCACGGTGGAGTACATGCGGTAGAGGTCCTCGTCGCTGTTCTTCTTCATCTGGTCGAGGCCGGGGTAGGGGATGTTGCCGACGTGCTTGAACCAGACCAGGTTGTTGGCCTTGTCCTGCCAGAACTTGTCGCCATTGCTGGACTGCACGGCGGCCAGGCCGGTGGCGGGGGTCATGGAACGCACGTTGCTCCTGGCCCGGTAGTTCGCGTCCCACGTGCCTTGCTCACGGTCCCACTGGCCGCCCGCGACGGTGTAGGCGGCAGCGGTCAGCCGACCATCGAATTTCACGGCCATCAGGAAATGGTCGGATGAGTCGGCGGCGTTGGAGATGTTGAACGCCAGCCACTTGGCGGCAGGCCAGCCCGGGAAGCTCAAGGCATAGCGTCCATCCGGGCGGACCGCGAAGTGCCTCATCCAGCCCAGCTCCCAGGAACAGAAGTTGCCGGGAGGAGGGGTGATGTTTTGATCACAGGCATACCGACGGTTGACGTCGTTGTTCACATAGTGGTTGTAGCCGTTTTCCACCCGCCAGGAAGCGATTTCATTGCCGTTGCTGTCTTGCCGCGAGGCATTGATCGCCGCCGAGAACTCGAAACGCGACGAGTCGAAGTCCGTCTGGATGGATTCGATGCCGTAAAACTCTCCTTCGCAAGTTTTACCGTTGCGGCCCGCAGGTTGCGCGTCGATACAGTTGGCACCCAAGGTGAGGAATGGCGTGTCGGGGACGGTGTACCAACCCTTCGGGCCCCAGAAGCCTTCGGTGTCCCACACCGCGCCCGACAGGGCCCAGTTTTCCGCCGGCAGGTGGTGCTGGCGCAGGCCCGGTTGCAGGTTGCGATAGCCGGCCGCGCTGGAGATCAGCCGGTTGTTGGTGTTGCGCGCCTTGCCACGCTCCACGGCAGACGTGTAGTAGTCCTCGTTGCTGAAGGTGCCGCTGGTGGCGCCGTCGACGAACGGGAAGCTCAGGAACGTGTTGTTCATCAGGCCGACCAGCGAGTGGTAGGTCGCAATGCCCGCCGGCAGCGCGGCGCCGCCCGGATACTTGTTGGCGTTGTGGTTCAGGCTCGTGCCGACCATGAGCCCGCGCTGGATGGTGCCGTCCAAGGCTGCGCCACCGAAGGCCAGGCCCACGTTGTCCGCCACCGTCCATTCCAGGTAGTCCGGATTGGTCACGCGGTTGCGGTACGCCCCGTCGTTGTTCTTGAACGAGGCGGTGCGCTTGATGGTCATCCGGAGCATGCCGTCGGGGCAGTAGTCGTAGGGCTGACCGTTGCCGTCGAGGCAGGCCTTGCCGTCCCTCATCGGCACGTAGCGCTGCGAGGCCAGGCTGCCCAGCGTCTGCTCGGGATGCTCGACGTCGTCGTCGACCGGCACCCACTCCAGCAGCATGCCGGGGCCGCGCGAGCTGTGGACGGTGTTGTTCTCCACCTGCTTCAGCGGTGTGTAGCGCGGCCAGAGATTGACTTTTCGCGACAGTCCCAGCGGCTTGAGCGGGAAGGACAGCCAGACGCCGTTGCCTTGCGAGTCGGCGGCGAGGTTGTTGGTGACGGTGTTGTCCGGGTTGGTGATCCAGAAGCCCGAGGGGCCGGCCTGGAAGACGTCCGGCCCTTCGTGGATCTTCATCAGGTCCTGCGGCTTCGGCGCACGAGTCTTCAGCGCCAGGTTGCCGTCGATCACGTTCCGGCGCTCGACCGCATCCTCCAGGAAGAAGGCGTGGCCCTTGATGTCGTAGCAGACGTTGTTCTGCACGGTGACGCCATTGGTGGCATGCACCACGACGCAACGGTTGGCCGAGCTCCAGATCGCGCTGTTGCGCAGGAAGTGGCCCTGGGCATCGCCCAGGAAGGCTCCCGTGTCCACGTTGTAGCTGAGCATGTGCCAGTGGAACGGGTAGCGGGCCAACGCGCCGGCCTGGCCGACGCGGCGGAACTCCACCCCGTCGATCTGCACCTGGGACTTCAGGCCCATCACCATCACGTGAGCACCGAAGCCCTGGTTGCGCCAGGCGGCGTCGTCGGCGCCTTCGATCACGATGCGGCGGCTCAGGTTGCCGACGGCCGCCCGCTCGTCGAGCACCGTCGGCGCCGGCGTGGCCTGGGGCTTGTAGTTCGGGTCCTGGGTCAGCGACAGGCCGTTGCTGGTGGGGTACTGCAGGCGGCCCCAGCGGGACTTGAGCAGGCCGGCCGTGGTGCTCAGCGTCGCGCCGCTGGCCGATGCGAGGGTCAGGCTCTGCGATTCGGAGATGCCGTAGTGGTCGGTCGGCGCGACGACGATCTGGTCGCCGGCCTTCCAGTTGGTGGTTTCCTTCAGCGTGAGCTGTTTGGCGCCGGCGTCGGCGTTCTGGTTCAGCTTGGTCCAGACGGGCTGCGGCGTGGCGCCGTAGATCAGCAGCTTGCCGCCTATGACCCGAAGCCCGCGCGAGACGCCGTCGTTGGTCCCTGCCGGCTGGCCGGTGAGGGTGATGGTGGCGTGATGCGTGTACGGGGCGGCGGCCGATCCGGCCTGGAAGGTGCCGGTGACCGTCACCGAGGTGGCCGACAGCGCCACGTCCTTGGCATCGCTCAACTTCAGCGTGCCTTCGACGCGCACGTCGCCCAGTTCCTTCGCCATGGTGTCCAGCACCACGGTCTTGCCGGCGGGAATGACGATCGCGGCACCTGCCGGCGGGAGCGTGCCCCCCCAGGTCTTCGGATCCGACCAGTTCTGGGCCTCTCCGTCGGCTTGTGATTCTTCGCTGTCGGGCGGCGGCGTCTGGGTACCACCACCGGTATCGGTGCCGCCACCCGTGTCGGTCCCGCCGCCCGTGTCGGTGGAGCCACCGGAATCGGTGCTGCCACCGGACCCCGTGTCGCCACCAGAACCGCCGTCGGCTCCAGGCGGGTTGCCGGCATCAGTGCCTGTGCCACCTCCACCTCCCCCGCAGGAAACCAGCAGGGCGGAAAAAACGGCCGCCAGGAGCTGGCGGTGCGGCAGGTGGGAGAGGAAGGCTTGGGTCGGCATAGGCGTGGTTGGTCGGCAAAAGCGGGCGGATGCTAAGGGCCCCCCTTGTGACAAAAACGCTCAATGCCCGAGTCGGCTGTCGCGTTACTTGGCAGTTGTGTGGTATGGCGCCGTCGCCAGGAGCAATCCTGCGAGTGAAAGGATCAAAGCCCCTAGTTGCGCTGCACTGAGGCTCTCTCCGAGAAAGATCACCCCCACGAACGTGGCTGCCACCGGCAGCAGCACGCTGAAAACGCCCGCCCTTGGTGCAGGCACGTGCCGCAGCCCGCGCATCCACAGCCACACCGTCACCATGCTGGCCGCCAGTGCGTAGAACACGAGCAGGCCCCAGGTGGCGATGCTCACGCCTGCGAAATCGAATCCCAGTGCTTGCCACAGGCCCAAGGGCGTGACGAGGGCCAGGCCCCACAGGTTGATCAGGGCACTGATGCGTCGGGGCGATACCTGCGCCGTCAGCCGCTTGCCGATCACGACATAGGCCGCCTCGCACAGCACGGCGCCGAGCAGCAGGGCGTAGCCCCACAAGGGCTCGTGTCCGGCGGCACTGTCGGCGCCGGAGCGCGCGAAGGCCAGCCAGGCGATGCCCAGGACCGCACAGGCTATGCCGGCGGCGACCCTGCGGCCTATTCGTTCGCCCAGGAAGAGCCGGGACTGGATGGCCACGGCCGCCGGGATGCCGGCCATCACCACGCCGGCCGCCACGGCAGAGGTGGCGGCGACCCCGAAAAGCATGCAGATCGAGAACAGGAAGTTCCCCAGGAAGCTTTCCCAGAACAGCAGCCACCGGTCGCGACGCGAGAGCGCCGGATCGTCACCGCGCCGGCGCACCCAGCCGAGCATCGCCACGGCCGCGATGCCGAAGCGCAACCAGGCCAGCAGGAAGACCGGAAAGACGGCCACCAGCGAGCGCGACAGGCCCACGTAGCTGCCCACCAGCGTCATGCTGAGGGCCAGGCATCCGTAGGAGAGCCAAGGCAGGTGCGAACTGCCGGCGCCGGCCGCCGTTGCGCGATTGGTCACCGCGTCAGAACGCCGCCGCGTAGCGCCGCAGTTCCCAGTCGCTCACATGGCGCGCGAACTCGATCCACTCCAGCCGCTTCAGGCGAATGAACTCGCCGGCCAGCGTGCCGCCCAGCGCCGAGCAGATCACTTCGTCCGCTTCCAGCGCGTGGATGGCCTGCTCCAGCGATTGCGGAAGCAGCCCGTGCCCCCGTTCCTGCACCTCGCGCGGCGAGAGCCTGAACAGGTCTTCGGTGCAGTCCGGGCCAGGGTCGAGGGCGCGGTCGACACCGTCCAGTCCGGCGGCAATCAGCGCCGCCGTCGCCAGGTAGGGGTTGGCGCTGGCATCAGGCAGCCGCCATTCGAAGCGGCCGGGCAGGGTGCGAAGCGTGGCCGTGCGGTTGTTGGGCCCGTGAGCGATGTAGGCCGGGGCCCAGCTCGTCCCGGAGAGCGACTCGCCCACCACCAGGCGCTTGTAGCTGTTCACGGTCGGCGCTGCCAACGCGCACAGGGCCGGGGAATGCGCCAGCACGCCGGCAAGGAACTGACGGCCCGTGGCGGAAAGCAGGCTTGCGCCGCTTCGGTCCTCCGGGGCGAACACGCAACGGCCCGCTTCGTCCCAGAGCGAGACGTGGAAGTGCAGGCCGCTGCCGGGCTGGTTGGCGAAGGGCTTGGGCATCATCGAGAAGACCATGCCGCGCTCTTCCGCCAGGGCCTGGGCGGCGAGCTTGAACAGCATCAGGTGGTCCGCGCTCGCCAGCGCCTCGTCGAAGGCGAAGTTGACCTCGTACTGGCCGTGCGCATCCTCGTGGTCCAGCTGCAGCACGTGGAGCCCGCATTTCTCCAGCGCGTCGTGCAGCGCGTGCAGGAAACCGGCCTGCCGAGGCAGGGACTTCAGGTCGTAGGACGGCTTGTCGAGGCGATCGGCGTCGTCCGCCGGCAGCCACCGGTCGCCCTCCTTCTTCAGCAGGAAGAACTCGGGTTCGATGCCGGTCTTGAGCGTCCAGCCGCGCTCTGCCAGGCGCCGTGTGGCCCGCTGCAGCACCTGGCGCGGGCAGGCCTCGAAGGGCTGGCCGTCGACGAAGCCGCTGCAGACGGCGCGCGCATAGCCCGGCATCCACGGCAGGGGCTGTACCCTCGCCGCGTCGGCGCGGGCGTAGTACTCGGCCCGCGGTCCGGTGCGCGGCAGGGCCGTGCCCCAGATGGACGGGCCGGCAAAGCCCGCGCCGGTCTCGATCAGCTCCGGCAGCTTGGCCAGGGGCACGTACTTGCCCTTGGCCACGCCATGCATGTCGGTGAACTGGGCGAGCACCGTGTGCACGCCCTGGTCGGCCAGGCGCTGCTGCAGGTCGACCATCAGTCGATCCGGATCCAGGTGGTCTTGAGCTCGGTGTACTTGTCGAAGGCGTGCAGCGACTTGTCGCGACCGTTGCCGCTCTGTTTGTAGCCCCCGAAGGGCACGGTGATGTCGTCCTCGTCGTACTGGTTCACGTGGACGGTGCCGGCCCGCAGCGCACGGGCCACGCGGTGGGCGCGGTTGATGTTGTCGCTCCAGACGCTGGCCTGCAGGCCGTAGCTGGAGTTGTTGGCCAGCGCGATGCCCTCGGCCTCGGTGTTGAACGGGATGATGCCGACGACCGGCCCGAAGATCTCCTCCTGGGCGATCTTCATGCCGTTGCTGACCCCGGTGAAGACCGTGGGCTCGACGTAGTAGCCGCCGGTCTCGGCGCGTGCCTGGCGGCCGCCGGCGAGCACCTTGGCACCCTCGTGGTGGCCCGCCTCTATGTAGCTCAGCACGGTCCGCAGCTGGGTCTCGTCGACCAGCGCGCCCAGCTCGGTCGTGGCGTCCAGCGGGTCGCCCGGCGCGTACTTGGGCGCTTCGGCCGCGACCAGCTTGGCGAACTCGTCGGCAATGCCCGCCTGCACCAGCACACGGGACGGCGCGTTGCAGCTCTCGCCCTGGTTGAAGAACATGCTGCCGGCCACCGTGCGCGCAGCTCGCTCGATGTCGCCGAAGTCGTCGAACACCACGAAGGCCGACTTGCCGCCCAGCTCGTTGTAGACGCGCTTGAGGTTGCTTCGGCCGGCGTACTCGTACATGCGGCGGCCGACGCGGGTGGAGCCGGTGAAGCCGATGGCATCGACCTCCATGTGGAGCGCGAGCGCCTCGCCCGCCTCGTGGCCGAAGCCGGGCACCACGTTGAACACGCCCGGCGGGATCCCGGCCTCGACGGCGAGCTCGGCCAGCCGCAGCGCCGTGTACGGGCTCTTCTCGCTGGGCTTCAGGACCACCGAATTGCCCGCCGCCAGCGCCGGCCCCAGCTTCCAGGAGGCCATGATCATGGGGTAGTTCCAGGGCACGATGGCGCCGATCACGCCCATGGGCTCGCGGGTGATGAGCGCCAAGGCCGAGCTGGCCGTCGGGGCGATCTCGTCGTAGATCTTGTCGACGGCCTCGGCATACCAGGCGATGCAGCGGGCAGTGGAGGGCACGTCGACGCTGAGCGAGTACTGGATGGGCTTGCCCATGTCCAGGGTCTCCAGCAGGGCCAGCTCTTCCTTGGCGGCCAGGATCTTCTCGGCAAAGCGTTGCAGGATCTTCTTGCGTGCCGCCGGCGACTTGCCGGCCCAGCGGCGATCCTCGAAGGCCGCGCGGGCACTCCTGACGGCGGCGTCGACATCGGAGGCCTGGCCGCGCACGACGGCGCCGAGCAGGCGGTTGTCGATCGGCGAGCGCTTGTCGAAGGTCTGGCCGTCGGTGGCATCGACGCGCTTGCCGTCGATCACGCTGCGGCCGTCCAGGCGCAGCGAGGTGGCGCGTTCGGCCCAGTGGATGGTGGACATGGTGGGGATCCTCTGAAAGTGGAAGTGGCCGCCCGCCGGGACGGGCGACCACCGGTGCCGCGGATCGGCCTGGAAGCGCTAGAACGCGACGACCATGGACGCACCGAGCAGCGAGTTCGTCTTCTTGTAGGTGCCGTCCTTGACGTCCAGGAAGACCGCGCGATCGGCGCCATCCAGGCGGTACTCGAGCTTCAGCGTCGTCGCCTTGTCGAAGGCGTACTTCAGGCCGAGGCTGACAGCGTAACGGTTCGCTCCCTTGTTCACGTCGCCGTTCAGATCGGGCCCGATGCCGTTGCGGTCATCGTTGCCGACGATGACGGCACCCGTCTGCTCGTCGAAGGTGGTGTAGCCGTTGTAGGTGAACAGGCCGCCGCCGTTCTTGTCGTTCTTGATGTAGTCGGCCCGCACCAGGCCCTGCAGGCGCGGCGTGAACATGTAGCCGGCCAGCCCGGACAGGCCCGCCCATTGGGCATCGCGCCAGCTGCCATCCAGGGCAGGGGTGATCGCGCCTTCCTTCTGCTTGCCGACGCTGACCTGGCCCTGCAGCGTGAGGTCGCCGCGGATGAAGTAACCATCCAGCTCGGCCAGGTAGGCCATGGTGTTGTTGCCGGTGTTGAAGTTCGGCGACTTGCCCACCAGGCTGGCGAAGCCCCAGCCGTTGAACTCCCCCTTGGAGTAGTCGACGCGGAAGGCCCAGACCGGCGACTTCTCGCCCGCCTGGCGCATGGTGGCGTTGACATTGGCGAGCATGGTGCGCACCCACCACTTGCCTTCCTTCAGGTCCAGGCCGACGCCGGTGTAGCCGAACGGCAGGGTGAAGTCGTACAGCAGGTTGTGGGTGGTGAAGGGGTTCAGCGTCGGCTGCTGGTACTCGTAGCCGGACCAGTCCGGGATCTGGCCGGCGATCAGGCGCGTCTGCAGGCTGCCCAGGGGCACCGAGACGCTGGCCTCCTGCACGATGGACAGGCCGTCTATGCCCGCCCCCACGCCGCGGTTGGGCGTCAGCGTCAGGTGCCACAGCGTGCCGCCCTCGGTCTCCTTCAGGAAGTCGATCGTGGCCGAGCCCATGAAGGAGGTGTCGTAGAAATAGCCGTCGGACTGCTGGTTCAGGAACTGGAATCCGGCCCGGTCCTGCCGCTGGTTGTAGATGAAGACCGGCTCGATGAAGCCCGTGACCTTCAGGCCCTTGAAGCCCTGGCTTTCGATCACGTCCTCCAGCGCCTCGGTCTTCACCGCCACGCGGTTGAACTCCTGCACCTGCTCGGGCGTCATGCCCCATTTAGGCTCGGCAGCGGACTGCGGCTGGGGCTGGGCGGCCACCTTCTTCTCGAGCTCCTCCACCCGGGCCCGCAGCGCCTTCAGTTCCTTGAGCAATTCCTCGTTGCTCTGGGCCATGACGCTCGGGGCGGCGAAGGCGGCCAGCAGGGCCGCGGACAGGGCAGTCAGTCTGATCTTCTTCATGGGGTCTCCGGGGGTTGACTCTTCACGGATGTGTCAGGACTCTCTTTGGGCGGCGCTGATCTCGGCAGCGCGCCGGCGTTCGGCTCGGGCGACCAGGATGCTGGCCACGGTGACGCACACCGCGACCACGACGATGATCACGGTGGCCACCGCGTTCACGCTCGGGTTCAGGCCCAGGCGTGCGCGCGAGAAGATGACCAACGGCATGGTGGTGGCCCCGGGCCCGGACAAGAAGGCCGAGACCACCACGTCGTCCAGCGACAGGCTGAAGGTCAGCAGCCAGGCCGACACCAGCGACTGCGAGATCATCGGCAGCGTGACGAGGTAGAACACCTGCCAAGGCTTGGCGCCCAGGTCCATCGCTGCTTCTTCCAGCTGCGGATTCAGGTCCTGCAGCCGCGCCGCGATCACCACCGACGCATACGACAGGCCCATCATCAGGTGGCCCAGCAGGATGGTCATGAGGCCCCGCTCGGGGAAGCCGATCGCCTTCTGGATGGCGACCAGCATCAGCAGCAGCGACAGGCCCTGGATGACCTCCGGCATGACCAGCGGCGCGTTGACCATGCCCGAGAAGAGCGTGCGGCCGAAGAAGCGCTTGTACTTGACCAGGGCAAAGGCCGCGAGCGTCCCCAGCACGACCGAGAAGCACGCCGAGAGGAAGGCGATCTTGAAAGACAGCCACAACCCGGAGAGGATCTCGCTGTCATGGACCAGCTTTTCGTACCACTCCAGCGTGAAGCCGCCCCAGTTGGTAGGCAGAGGTGACTTGTTAAAGGAGTAGATGACCAGCGAGATCATCGGCAGGTACAGGAACAGGTAACCGCCGAACAGCCATGACTTGCCGAAGCCCGCAGCGAAGCGCGTACCGAAGAAGGCTCGTCTGCTCACTTGCGCTGCTCCTGGGCTTCCGCCTGGTACTTGTTGAACACGGCCAGCGGTACCACGATCAGCAGCACCAGGACCACGGCGACCGAAGAGGCCATCGGCCAGTCGTTGTTGCTGAAGAATTCGTCCCACAGGACGCGGCCGATCATCAGCGTCTGCGGGCCGCCCAGCAGCTCCGGCGTGACGAACTCCCCGACGCAAGGGATGAAGACCAGCATGGAGCCGGCGATGATCCCGGCCTTCGAGAGCGGCACCGTCACCGTCCAGAAGGCGACCCAGGGCGTGGCGCCCAGGTCGGTGGCGGCCTCCAGCAGCCGCAGGTCCATCTTGGCCAGGTTCGCGTACAGCGGCAGGATCATGAAGGGCAGGTAGGTGTAGGTCATGCCCACCACCAGCGAGAACGGCGTGTGCATGTACATGCCCGGCGCCTCGATCATCCCGCCCCACTGCAGGAAGGCATCGATGTGCAGCCACGTCAGCAGGTTCGAGACCCAGCCGCCTTCGTCGAGCAGGCCCTTCCACGCGTACACGCGCAGCAGGAACGACGTCCAGAAAGGCAGCATCACCAGCATCAGCAGCGAGGGCTGCAGCGAGGTGCGGGCCCTGGCCATGAAGTAGGCGAAGGGATAGCCGATGAAAAGGCAGCACAGCGTGGTGACGGCGGCGTACTTCAGGCTCGACAGGTAGGCCTTGAAGTACAGGTCGTCGCTGGTGATGAAGACATAGTTGGAGTACTTGACCGCCAGCTTGACCGCGCCGTCGGCCACCGTCATCACGTCCTGCACCGTCACCGCGCCCATCTCGGAGACCGAGTACTTCAGGACGATGAGGAAAGGGGCGAAAAAGAAGGCCAGCAGCCACAGGTACGGGATGCCGATCACGGCCGTGCGGCCGCGCCACCAGGTCGACTTGCGCGCCATGGGGGTCATTGGGTGAGCACGACCTGGGTCGCGTCCGTCCAGTGCGCCCAGACGGCGTCGCCCCGGGTGAAGTCGTGCTGCCGGTGGCGTTCGGTGTTGGCCTGGCTCACGGCCATCACCAACCCGCTGCCCAGCTTGACGCGGTAGACGGTGAAGCTGCCGAAGTAGGACAGCTCCTCGATGGTGCCGCGCGCCGCGTTGAACTCGCCAGCCGGCCGCTCCGGGCTGAGCTGGATCTTCTCGGGCCGCAGGGCGACTGACACCGGCATGCCCAAGGTGCCCGTGATGCCATGGCCGACGTAATGGCGGCAATCGGCACAGTCGATCACGACGTGGTCGGGTTCGTCGACCGCGACCGCGCCGTCCATCAGGTTGACGTTGCCGATGAAATCGGCCACGAAGCGGGTGGCGGGCGTCTCGTAGATCTCGGTGGGCGCGCCCACCTGCAGGAAGCGGCCCTCGCTCATCACCGCGATGCGCGAGGCCATCGTCATGGCCTCTTCCTGGTCGTGGGTCACCATCACGCAAGTCACGCCCACCTGCTGGATGATGTTGACCAGCTCGATCTGCGTCTGCTCGCGCAGCTTCTTGTCCAGCGCCCCCAGCGGCTCGTCCAGCAGCAGCAACTGCGGCTGCTTGGCCAGGCTGCGGGCCAGGGCCACGCGCTGCTGCTGCCCGCCGGAAAGCTGGTGCGGCTTGCGCTTGGCGTATTTGCCCAATTGCACCAGCTTGAGCATCGCATCCACGCGGGCGGCGACCTGGTCCGATGGCAGTCCGTCGCGGCGCAATCCGAACGCGATGTTGTCCCACACCGTGAGGTGCGGGAACAGCGCGTACGACTGGAACATCATGTTCAGCGGCCGCTCGTAAGGCGGCATGCCGGCAAGGTCGACGCCGTTCAGGATGATCTGGCCGGAGGTGGGCGTCTCGAAGCCCGCGAGCATGCGCAGCAGGGTGGTCTTGCCGCAGCCGGACGAGCCGAGCAACGCGAAGATCTCGCCCTTGGCGATGTCGAGGTTCACGTGGTTGACGGCCTTGTAGCCGGCGAAGTCCTTCACCACGTCCTTGATCTGGAGGAACTTCGAGTTGTCGTTGCTTGTCATCCGCCCACCTTGGGTGTTGCTTCCTGCCGCGGCGTCAGCCGATCAGAGTCCTGTCTTGAACGCGGTGTAGACGCGGTTCTGCTGTCTGCGGATCTCGTTGTTCAGCAGGTCGGACGAGCCCTTCATCTTGGCCACGTTCTCCTCCGAGAGGAACACCGTCGGGTTGCTCGCGACCTCGGGCTTGATGAACTTCTTCGATTCCTTGTTGGCGTTGGCGTAGAAGACCTTGTTCGTCAGCGCCGCGGTCACCTCGGGCTTGTAGATGTAGTTGATCCACTTGTGCGCATTGCCCGGGTGGGGCGCATCGGCGGGGATGGCCATGGTGTCGAAGAACAGCAGGCCGCCGTTCTTGGGCAGCAGGGCCTCGATCTTCTGGCCGGTGTTGCCGTCGATGGCGCGCTGGCGGGCGATGTTGATGTCGCCCGACCAGCCGAGCGCCACGCAGACCGAGCCGCTGGCCATGTCGTTGATGTAGCCGGAGGAGCTGAACAGCGTCACGTGGGGCCGTACCGACTTCAGCAGGTTGAGCGCCGCGGTGTAGTCGGCCGGGTTCTTCGAGACGCGCTCCTTGCCCAGGTAGTGCAGCGCGGCCGGCACCACCTCGTCGGCCGAGTCGAGGAAGGACACCCCGCAGGACTTGAGCTTGCTGATGTATTCGGGCTTGAAGACCAGGTCCCAGACGTTGTCCGGCAGCGGGCCGCCCAGGGCGGCCTTGACCTTGTCGACGTTGATGCCGACCGTGGTGTAGCCCCACAGCCAATCCACAAGGTACTGGTTGCCCGGGTCGATCTTGGACAGCTGCGCCGCGATGGACGGGTCCATGTTCTTCAGGTTCGGGATCTGCGACTTGTCCAGCTTCATCAGCAGGCCGCCGAGGATCTGCAGACCTGCCCAGTTGGATGAGGGGACGACGATGTCGTAACCCGTCTTGCCGGCCACCAGCTTGGCGTGGAGGATCTCGTTGGTGTCGAAGTTGTCGTACCGGACCTTGATGCCGGTTTCCTTCTCGAAGTTCTTGATCGTGTCTTCGGCGATGTAGTCGGACCAGTTGTAGATGTTCAGGACTTTTTCTTCTTCCTGGGCCTGGGCTGCCCCGCTGGCGGCGACGAGCAGGGCAGCGGCAAGCGTCAGGGCCGATCGAACCGATGTGAGCTTCATGAAGCAGTCTCCGAGTGGCGAAGGGAGGGGGTCAGGTGGTGGACGAAAGCGTTAGGGTACCCGCGGTCACAGCCAGCCCTTGGCGTGCACGTCGGCCAGGGTGAGGTCGAGGCAGCGGCGGATCAGCGCCATCATCTCGTCGACCTGGGCCCGCGTGATCACCAGTGGCGGCGCGATGATCATCCGGTCGCCCACGGCCCGCATGATCAGGCCGTTGCCGAAGCAGTGGCCGCGGCAGACCATCCCGACCTCCAGTTCGCCCGCGAAGGTCTCGCCCTTCGCCTTGTCCTTCACGAGCAGGATGGCGCCCATCAGGCCGCAGGTCTCCGTGCTGCCGACGAGGGGGTGGTCCCTCAGGGTCGCGAACTGCTGCGCAAGATACGGGCCAACGTCCTCGCGCACGTGCTCGACCAGCTTGAGCTGCTGGATCAGCTTGATGTTGGCGATGGCCACAGCACATGCCACCGGGTGGCCGGAGTACGTGTAGCCGTGGTTGAAGTCGCCGCCTTGCTCGATCAGCACCTTGGCCACGCGGTCGCCGACCATCACCCCGCCGAGCGGCACGTAGCCGGAGGTGACGCCCTTGGCGAAGGTCATCAGGTCCGGCTTCGTGCCCATGGTCTCGCAACCGAACCAGCGGCCGGTGCGGCCGAAGCCGCAGATGACCTCGTCGCTCACGAGCAGGATGCCGTACTGGTCGCAGATACGCTGGATCTCGGGCCAGTAGGTCGAAGGCGGCACGATCACGCCCCCCGCCCCCTGGACCGGCTCGCCGATGAAGGCGGCCACCTTCTCCGGGCCGACCTCGAGGATCTTGGCCTCGAGCCAACCGGCGGCGACCTTGCCGAACTCGGCCGGATCCATCCCCTTGCCGTTCTCGAACCAGTAGGGCTGGTCGATGTGCACGATGTTGGGGATCGGCAGGCCGCCTTGTGCATGCATGCCGCTCATGCCGCCCAGCGATGCACCGGCCATGGTCGAGCCGTGGTAGCCGTTCTGGCGGCCGATGATGACCTGGCGCTCGGGCTGGCCGAGGATGTCCCAGTAGCGGCGCACCATGCGGACGATGGTGTCGTTGCTCTCGGAGCCGGAGCTCGAATAGAACACGTGCTGGAACTGCGGCGGCGAGACCTGCGCCAGCAGCTCGGCCAGCTCGATGGCCGGCGGAGTGGCGGTCTGGAAGAAGGCGTTGTAGAAGGGCAGCTCCTTCATCTGCCGGGTCGCCGCGTCGATCAGCGCCTGCTGGCCGTAGCCTACGTTGACGCACCACAGCCCGCTCATCGCGTCGAGGATCTTCTTGCCCTCGCTGTCCCAGAGGTAGATGCCTTCGGCGCGGGTGATGATGCGCGAGCCCTTCTTCGCCAGCGAGGCGAAGTCGGTGAAGGGATGCAGGAAGTGGGCGCTGTCGGCCTGCTGCCACTCGCGCGTCGAGCGCTTGCTGGCGACGGCGGCGGGGGCCTGGATGGTGATGTTGCTCATGATGAAGTCCTTCAGACGTGCAGGAGGAGGTGCTCGCGCTCCCAAGGCGAAATCACCTTCATGAACTCGGCGTGCTCGATCTCCTTGACCTCGGTGTAGACCGTCACGAAGGAAGCGCCCAGCACCTCCGCCAGATCCTTCTCCTCGCGCAGGAGGTGCAGGGCTTCGCCCAGGCTGCGGGGCAGCTGGTAGTCACCCAGGTAGGCGTCGCCCTTGCACTCGGGCGAGGGCGCGATCCGGTTCTTGATGCCCAGGTAGCCGCAGGCGAGCGTCGCGGCCAGGGCGACGTACGGATTCGCGTCGGCGCCGATCACGCGGTTCTCGATGCGGCGCGCATTCGGCGAAGCCACTGGCGAGCGGATCCCGACGGTGCGGTTGTCCGTGCCCCATTGGATGTTGATCGGCGCGGCGGTGAAGCGGGCCAGCCTGCGATAGCTGTTCACGTAGGGCGCGAACAGCGCCATGGCGGCGGGGATGTACTTCTGCAGGCCGCCGATGTACCAGTAGAACTCGTCGCTGGCCGTGCCGTCCTCCTTGCTGAACAGGTTGCGGCCGGTGCGCTTGTTGATCAGGCTCTGGTGGATGTGCATGGCGCTGCCCGGCTCGCCGGCGATGGGCTTGGCCATGAAGGTGGCGAACATGTTGTGGCGCAGCGCCGCCTCGCGCACCGTGCGCTTGAAGAAGAAGACCTCGTCAGCCAGGCCCAGCGGATGGGCGTGGAAGAAGTTGATCTCCATCTGGCCGGCACCGATCTCGTGGATAAGGGTGTCGACATTCAGCTCCATCTTTTCGCAGTAGTCGTAGACGTCCTCGAACAGCGGGTCGAACTCGTTGACCGCATCGATCGAGTAGGCCTGGCGCGAGGTCTCGGACCGGCCGCTGCGGCCGACCGGCGGCTTCAGCGGCATGTCCGGGTCGGTGTTTCGCGCCACGAGGTAGAACTCCAGCTCCGGCGCGACCACCGGCTCCCAACCCTCGGCCGCGTAGAGGTCGCACACCCTGCGCAGGACCGAGCGAGGCGCAAACGGCACCAGCTGCCCGTCGCGGTCGTAGCAGTCGTGGATGACCTGCGCCGTGGGGTCGGTGGCCCAGGGCACGATGCGCACGGTGGCCGGATCCGGCCGCAGGTGCATGTCGCGGTCGGTCGGGTTGATGACGTCGTAGTACGGGCCCTCGTCGGGGAACTCGCCCGTCACGCCCATGGCGACGACCGCCTCGGGCAGCCGCATGCCGCGGTCCTCGGTGAACTTCTCGCGCGGCAGGATCTTGCCGCGGGCCACGCCGGTGAGGTCGGGCACGAGGCACTCGATCTCGGTGACGCGGTTCTGGTTGAGCCATTGTTCGAGCTCGCTGAAACTGAAGTGTTCTCTGCTGGCCATGGTGGCACCTGCTGTGGTTATGGATTCCTCCGGCGCGTGCCGGAGCGTGGGGCCTCGTTCGGCCCCGCATGCGATGCGGGTCGAGCGGCCCTAAGGGTGCGGGCCGCGGCGGCCTTCGCGGTAGCGGCGGCAGGCCTCGCCGAAGGCGGTGAGCAGCTTCATCGAGACCGGGTTCTGCGCGGCCAGCCACTCCGGGTGCCACTGCACGCACATCGTGAATCCGCTCGACTCGGCGACCGAGAAGGCCTCGACCACCCCGTCGGGAGCGCGCGCCTCCACGCGCAGGCCGTCGGCCAGGCGGTTCACCGCCTGCCCGTGGACCGAATTCACCTCGAAACGCGGCTGCCCGACGATGGAGCCCAACAGGCCACCTTCGGTGACGAGGACGTCGTGCGCCGGCCCGTAGACCTCTTCCGCAGGCGCGCCATCGGCACCGCGGTGGTCGTCGTGGCCCTCGATCCGGTGCACCGCCTGGTGCAGCGATCCTCCCAGCGCCACGTTGGCCTCCTGGGTGCCGCGACAGATGGTGAACAGCGGAATGCCGCGGTCTATGACCCGGCGGATCAGCGGCAGCGTCCAGCTGTCGCGCAGCGGGTCCAGCGGCAAGGAAGGGTCCATCACCTCTTCGCCGAAATGGCTGGGGTGCACATTCGAGGGCGAGCCCGTCAGCAGCACGCCGTCGGCCATGTCGAGCAGGACTTCGATCTCGGCCTCCTCGGCCGAGGGCACGATCAGCGGCAGGCCGCCGGCCAGGCGCACGGCATCGAGGTACTTCTTGCCGGCGATGTGGAAAGGATGCTCGCCGAGCAGGCGATTGCAGGCGGGCACCAGCACCACCGGTTTGGCGGCAGCCGCCGCGGCGGCTTCGGGCTGGATGCCGGTCAGGGCTTGGGGCGTGGTCATGTCGTTCATCCCAGCAGGTCCCGCAGTCGATACCAGGCCATGCCGAGCACCAGTGCCGGGGTGCGCAGCCAGCGGCCTCCCGGGAAGGCATGGTGCTTCAGGCGGGCGAAAACGTCAAAGCGCGAGGCGTCGCCGCTCATCGCCTCGGCCACCAGCTTGCCGGCCAGGCCGGTCAGCGCCAGGCCATGGCCCGAGAAGCCCTGGAGGTAGTAAAGCTGGGGCGAGAGACGGCCGAAATCGGGCGCACGGTTCATGGTGATGTCAACGAATCCTCCCCACGCGTGGTCGACGCCGATGCCGGCGAGCTGGGGGAAGGTGCCCACCATCCGATCGCGCATGCCTTGCGCCAGGTTGCGGGGCGTGAGGGTGCTGTAGCTGACCCGGCCGCCGTAGAGCAGCCGGTTGTCGTTGGTCGGGCGGAAGTAGTCGAGCACGAAGTTGGTGTCGCACACCGCCGAGCGCGTCGGCACCAGGGAGTCGCACAGCGCGCCGGCTATCGGCGCGGAGCAGACGATGTAGGTGCCGACCGGCATGATGCGGTCTTCCAGCTTCGGCGAGACGCCTTGCAGGTAGACGTTGCCGGCCAGCAGCGCCTGCTTGGCGTTCACCCGGCCTTGCGCCGTGCGGACGCGAACGCCGCCGGCGTGCGGCTCGACGGCCGTGACGTGCGTGTTCTCGTGCAGCCGCGCGCCGGCGCGCGTTGCCGCCGCGGCCACGCCGAGCGAGTACTTCAGCGGATGCAGGTGGCCCGAACGCGGATCGTGGATGCCGCCCTTGTAGCGCGGGCTGTCTATCCAGCGCCGGACGTCGGCTTCGGGAATGCGCGTGAACCCCGCGCCGTAGACCTCGTCCATCCGGTCGGCCCAGCGGCTGAGGTCCTCCGCCTTGCCGCGGGTGGTCGCCAGGCCGAGATAGCCGTCGCGCCAGTCACAGTCGATGTCATGGTCGACGATGCGCTGGCGGATGAGATCCAGCGCCTCGATCGACATGTCCCACACCCGGCGGGCCTCTTCCAGCCCGACCTGCGCCTCTATGGTTTCCTGGTCGCAGGCCAGGCCGTGGATGGCCTGCCCGCCGTTGCGCCCGCTGGCGCCCCAGCCGACCTCCCTGGCCTCCAGCAGCACCGTGTCGAATCCCTTGCCGGCCAGTTCCAGCGCGGCACTGAGACCGGCCAGGCCGCCCCCGACGACAGCCACGTCGCAATCGACGTCTGCCGACAACGCGGGATACCCGGGCCCCCGCCGCACCGTGGCGGCGTAATACGAGTCGCGGGCGAGATCGCGGTCGATGCTGAGGAAACTCATACGGTATGCGCTAGGCAAGCCCTTTGGTTGGTTGGCGTCCGGTCGGATGCAGGTTTCAGGCCACCCGCTTGATGGCGGTGGCCAGCGTGCCGACGATCTGGTCGATCTGTGGCCGCTCGATGATCAGCGGCGGCGACAGGGCGATGGTGTCGCCGGTGGTGCGGATGAGCACGCCGGCCTGGAAGCAATCGAGGAAGACGTCGAAGGCCCGCTGGGCTGGCGCGTCCGCGCGCGGCGCCAGCTCTATGCCGCCGACCAGGCCGATGTTGCGGATGTCGATGACGTTCGGCAATCCCCTGAGCGAGTGCAGGGCTTCGGCAAAGTAACCCTGCAGTTCGGCAGCACGGGTGAGCAGACCCTCTTCGCGGTAGGTGTCCAGCGAAGCGAGCCCGGCTGCGCAAGCCAGCGGATGCGCGGAGTAGGTGTAGCCGTGGAAGAACTCGATCAGGTGTTCCGGACCCTGCATGAAGGTCTGGTGGATGGCCTCCTTGACGATCACGGCGCCTGCCGGCACGCAACCGTTGGTCAAGCCCTTGGCGCAGGTGATGAGGTCGGGCGTGACGCCGAAGGTCTGGGCCGCGAAGGGGGCGCCGGTGCGGCCGAAGCCGGTGATGACCTCGTCGAAGATCAGCAGGATGCCGTGCTTGTCGCAGATCTCGCGCAGGCGCTGCAGGTAGCCCACCGGAGGCAGCAGCACCCCGGTGGAACCGGCCACCGGCTCGACGATGACCGCGGCGATGGTCGAGGCATCGTGCAGGGCGACCAGGCGCTCCAGGTCGTCGGCCAACTCGGCACCATGCGCGGGCTGGCCCACGCTGAAGGCATTGCGGGCCGGATCGTGGGTGTGGCGGATGTGATCAACGCCGGCCAGCATCGCGCCGAACATCTTGCGGTTGGCCACCATGCCGCCCACCGAGATGCCGCCGAAGTTGACCCCGTGATAGCCCCGCTCGCGGCCGATCAGGCGGGTGCGTTGCCCCTCGCCGCGCACGCGGTGGTAGGCGAGCGCGATCTTGAGCGCCGTGTCGACCGACTCGGAGCCCGAGTTGGTGAAGAACACCTTGTTCATGCCCGCCGGCGCCAGCTCGGCCACCCGGGCCGCGAGTTCGAAGGCCTTGGGGTGGCCCATCTGGAAGGGCGGGGCGTAGTCGAGCTCGGCCGCCTGGCTGGCGATGGCCTGCACGATCTTCGGGCGTGCGTGCCCGGCATTCACGCACCACAGGCCGGCGACGCCATCGAGCACCTGCCGACCGTCGTCGGTCCAGTAATGCATGCCCGAGGCCCGGGTGAACAGGCGAGGCGCCTTCTTGAACTGGCGGTTGGCCGTGAAGGGCATCCAGTAGGCGTCGAGCGAAGCGTCTTGCGTCATGGTCATAGGGCTGTGAGTCTATGTAAACGGGCGCGCAATGTGCTTGCGCGATCCACGGGGGTGAACCCTCGGCGGCGCAATAAAATGCGAATCGACCCGGGGCAAATTGAAACGTTATGCGAGAGACAGCCAAAACACCGCAATTGGATGCGATCGACCGCCTCATCCTGCAAGAGCTCCAGGCCGACGGGAAGCTGTCGAACGTGGAACTCGCCCAAAGAGTGCACCTGTCGCCGTCGGCCTGCCTGAGGCGGGTCAAGCAACTCGAAGACGAAGGGGTCATCGCGCAATACGTCGCGCTGCTCAACCCGAAGGCGATCGGGCAGCACGGCACCAGCTTCACGATCATCAACCTCGAGAACATGAGCAATGGCCTGCTGCATGCCTTCGAGCAGGCGGTGCGCGACGAGCCGCAGGTGCTGGATTGCTACTACGTCGCCGGCTCCAATGACTACCTCATCCGGTTCTCGTACCGGGACGCCGAAGACCTGGAGCGCTTCCACACCGAGGTGCTGATGCGCCTGCCGGGGGTGGAGCGATCGAACTCGATGTTGGTGTTGCGAACGGTGAAGAAGACGACCGCCTTGCCGGTGGGCGGCGACAACTGATTCAGATCGCCGCAGTCGACTCGCGCACCACCAGCCGAGGCGGCGGCAGGAGTACGGTGGGCGAGCGGCCGGCCAGCAGTTCCAGCATGGCGGCGGCCGCGAGCCTGCCGAGGTCATAGATGGGCTGGCGCACGCTCGTCAACGGCGGCACGGTGTAGGCCGAGCTGGGCAGGTCATCGAATCCGATCAGCGACACGTCCTGCGGAATGCGCAGCCCCCGCCGGTACAGGGCGAGTGCGGCGCCCACGCCCATCTGGTCGTTGGAGGCGAAGATGGCCGTGAAGCCCGGGCCGGTCTCGAGCAGCCGCTCGACACTGTGCAGGCCCGACTCCTCCAGGTAGTTTCCGTCCAGCACGAGGGCCTCATCGACCGGAACCCCGGCGGCCGAAAGGGCAGCCCGGAAGCCGCGCTCGCGAGCCTGGGCGTCGGGGTGCAACGGATCGCCCCGAATGAAGACGATGCGCCTGTGGCCCAGCTGCAGCAGGTGTTCGGCCGCCATGCGCGCACCGGCTTCGTCGTCGAAGTCGAGCGAGAACAAATCCGGAGCGACGAGGCGGCGCCCGGTGATCACCACGGGCAGACTGGCGGCGACCGCTTCCAGGGCGCTGTCGCTCATCCGGCCGGTCAGGACGATGAGTCCGTCGACCCGGCGCGAGCGCAGCACGTCGACGCATTGCTTCTCGGCCATCGCGTCCCACTGCCCGCTGGCGAACAGGGGCATATAGCCGGCGGGCTGGAGCGTGTCCTCGATCCCCCGCAGGGCACCTCCGTAGAAGGGCGAGTCGATCGCCTGGGTGACCACCCCCACGCTCAACGTGCGTCCGCCCGCGAGGCCGCGTGCGACGGGGTTGGGCACGAAGCCGAGCTGGGCGATCGCATCGGACACGGCTTTGTGCTTGTCGGGGCTGACGACGGCGGTGCCGTTCAGGATGCGCGATACGGTGCTGGGCGACACGCCCGCCCGCTCGGCCACCTGCTGCAGGGTGACGACGCCAGTCTGGCTGGCGGCGGCGGCACGCGGACTACGCCGCGTGGCGGGTGGGGAACTCATCGCGGCAGTTTATGTTCGCGGGGGTGATGCGGGATGAGGGAAAGCGGCAGGCCGGGTGGATGTCACGCCCGTCGGTGGCCGCCCTCCGACAGGAAACCCAGCCGGCGCGCTTCGGGATACACCACGCTCTCTTCCAGCGCGATGTGCTCGCGGTAGAGCGTGCAGTAGACCTCCGCGGCAGCGGCCAGGGCCGGGATGTCGACACCGCCTATGCCATAGGCTACGGCATCGAGTTGCGGACCCAGTTCCAGCCAGTCCTGCTCGAGCCAGCCATGGTCCTGTTGCAGGCGGCGCACGTGTTGGACCAGATCGGCATCTGAGCTGGCCAGCAGGGCCGGGAAGACGGCGCGCTCTTCCTCTGCGTGATGGGCCCGGCCGGTTTCGTCAAGGAAGCGGGTGAGCGAATGCGCGATCGCTCGCAACTCGGGCGTTGCACCCTGTTCAGCGATGTCACGCAACAGGCGGGTCAGCTGGTCCAGAGCCAGCAGCAGATCGCGGTGCGTCGCTGACAGCACCTCGGGCAACGGCAGGGGCGGAGTTGGCGCCCTGGCGGGGCGAGCGGCGACGGGAACGAGTTGCATGACGAACCTCCTTGGATGGCTTCGGCGCATTCTTCGGGGTGCCCGGCACGGCCGGATTGAGGCCCGTCAACCTGGGACCTTCGGGTCGATGCTTTTTGCATCCCGGAATTTTCAATTCGCATTGTGAAATCGGTGCATGCTGCATTGCAGCACTGTTTTTCATCATGAAACCCAGGAATCCGCATTGCGAAACTTATGACGCAAGTCATTGATTTTGCTGGTGCAAAATTTGTGTCTTATATAAGACATAAGTCTTCCATCGGCGCTGCCGTCGTCGTACGCTTGAGCCCAGCAAGTTCCAACTTTTCCTGCCTCTGAAGGAGATCGACATGACCCGACTGACCCGCGAACAACAAATCGCCGCCCTCGAAAAGGACTGGGCCGAGAACCCGCGCTGGAAAGGCATCAAGCGTGGCTACACCGCCGCCGACGTCGTCCGCCTTCGCGGTTCGCTGCAGATCGAGCACACCATCGCCAAGCGCGGCGCCGAGAAGCTGTGGAACTCGATCAACACCGAGCCGTTCGTCAATGCGCTGGGTGCCCTGACCGGCAATCAGGCGATGCAGCAGGTCAAGGCCGGCCTGAAGGCGATCTACCTCTCGGGCTGGCAGGTGGCCGGTGACGCCAACTCCAACGGCGAGATGTACCCCGACCAATCGCTGTACTCGGTGGACTCGGTGCCCAAGGTCGTCAAGAAGATCAACAACACCTTCCAGCGCGCCGACCAGATCCAGTGGAGCGAAGGCAAGGACGACATCGATTTCTTCGCGCCCATCGTGGCCGATGCGGAAGCCGGTTTCGGTGGCGTTCTGAACGCCTTCGAGCTGATGAAGGCCATGATCGAGGCGGGTGCCGCAGGCGTGCACTTCGAGGATCAATTGGCGGCGGTCAAGAAGTGCGGCCACATGGGCGGCAAGGTGCTGGTGCCCACGCGGGAAGCGGTGAGCAAGCTGGTGGCCGCTCGCCTGGCGGCCGACGTGATGGGCGTGCCGACCATCCTCGTGGCCCGTACCGACGCTGAAGCCGCCGACCTGGTGACCAGCGACGTGGACGAGACCGACCAGCCCTTCTGCACCGGCGAGCGCACCGTCGAGGGCTTCTATCGCACCAAGCCGGGCCTGGAGCAGGCGGTGTCGCGCGGCCTGGCTTATGCGCCTTACGTCGACCTGGTGTGGTGCGAGACCGGCAAGCCGGACCTGGCCTACGCCAAGGCCTTCGCCGAAGCCATCCACGCCAAGTTCCCGGGCAAGCTGCTGGCCTACAACTGCTCGCCCAGCTTCAACTGGAAGAAGAACCTCGACGACGCGACCATCGCCAAGTTCCAGCGCGAGCTCGGCGCCATGGGCTACAAGTTCCAGTTCATCACGCTGGCCGGCTTCCATGCCCTGAACTACTCGATGTTCGACCTGGCCTACGGCTACGCCCGCAACAACATGAGCGCCTTCGTGGAACTGCAGGAGCGCGAGTTCGCTGCCGCCGAGCGTGGCTTCACCGCGGTGAAGCACCAGCGTGAAGTGGGCACGGGTTACTTCGACGCGGTCACGACCACGATCGAGAAGGAATCTTCCACGGCGGCGCTGAAGGGCTCCACGGAAGACGAGCAATTCTTCGACCAGAAGCACGGCTGACAGGACAGCAGCCATGCTCCGCGAGGGAGCGTGTGAGGGACAAGCCCGGCATCCGCCGGGCTTTTTTTGTTTGTCCGGGCCTCTCGCCGGGGCTATTCGACTGCGACCCCGCCGGGTGCCGGGCTCAGCGCAAGCGGCCGATGTATTTCGCCGCCGGCGGCGGCTTGGGCGCTGCGCTGGGCACGGTGCTGCCGGGCAGGGCCACGCTGGATGGAGGGGCGCCGAACAGCGCGCGTTGCAAGCGATTCGCCCAATCGTGCAATTCGGGCCGATCCTGCTCGGCCAACGCCACGCGAATGATCTCGCGCGCGTACTCGGGGCTGCGGATCAACCACTCGACATCCGTTACGCGGCCCATCGCTCGGCGCATGACCACATGAAGGTGCGCTGCGATGGCCAACTTCTCGCTATCCAGCATGGTTCACTCCTTGGACTTGAACGCGGAAAACCTGGCCTGCTCACTCGACCCGCTCGCCGTGCTGGCTCAGGTCCAGCCCGGTCTGCTCTTGCTTGTCATCGATGCGCAGGCCGACCAGGCGGCCGATCAGCCAGAGCAGCAGCGCGGTTGCCGCGGCGCTGTAGAGCAAGGTCGCGCCGGCGGCCATGAGCTGTGCCTCGAGAGAGCCGCGCACGCCGCCGATGAGCGGGTCGGCGAGCCAGCCGGTCATCAGCGCACCGATCAGGCCGCCGACGCCGTGCACGCCGAACACGTCGAGGGAGTCGTCGGCGCCGATCAGGCGCTTCAGTCCGGTGGCACCCCAGTAGCAGCCCAGCCCGCTGGCCACGCCGATGCCCACCGCCGCCATCGGGCCGACGAAACCCGAGGCCGGCGTGATCGCCACCAACCCGCCGACGGCGCCGCTGCACAGCCCCAGCAAGGTGGGCGTGCGGCGCACCAGCCATTCAGCGGCCATCCAAGACAGGGCGGCTGCCGCGGCAGCGAGCTGGGTCACCAGCATCGCCATGCCGGCCCGGCCATCCGCCGCTGCCGCCGAGCCGCCGTTGAAACCCATCCAGCCGACCCACAGCAAGGCGCTGCCCATCATCGTGTAACCCAGGTTCGCCGGCATCAACGCCACCTTGCCGTAACCCTGGCGCGGGCCCAGCATGAAGGCGGCCACCAAGCCGGCTGCGCCCGCGTTGATGTGCACGACGGTGCCGCCGGCGAAGTCCAGCACGCCCCGGGTCGCCAGCCAGCCATCGGCGGCCCACACCCAGTGCGCCACCGGCGCATACACGAGCAACGACCAGCCGCCGATGAACAAGAGCAGGGCGGCAAAGCGCATGCGCTCGGCAAAGGAGCCCACGATCAGCGCCGGCGTGATGACGGCGAAGCTGAGCTGGAACATCGCAAACACAGATTCGGGCACCGTTGGCGCGAGCGGGTGCACCGATACCAGACCCTGCGCCTTGAACAGCCGCACTGTGGCCAGCCCCAGGCTGTCGGTACCACCGAGCCAGGGGCTGCCCGGCATGAAGGCCAGGCTGTAGCCAGCGGCGAACCACAGCAGGCTGACCAGCGCGGTGACGGCCATCACCTGGGCCAGGGTGCCGAGGATGTTCTTCTTGCGCACCATGCCGGCGTAGAACAGCGCCAGCCCGGGGATGGTCATCAGCAGCACCAGCGTGGTTGCACTGATCATCCAGGCCGTGTCGCCAGCACTGAGCTGCGCCATGGGCACCACAGCGGAGCCCGAGGGCAGCTGAGCCCAGGAAGAACTACCCGGCAGCAGGCACGCCACCGCCCCGCATGCGCGCATGCGCATCCCCACGACCCCTCTTTTCATTGCTTGAGCCCAACTTGCTTTGTGCCATGGCTTAGCAAGTTCCAGGCCGGTCCCGCCGGTGCGCTGATCAGCGCGCGGGCGAGCTCCTGGTTACCAACGCGGCGCGCTCACATCGACTGCCGCAGCATCCCGAGGTAGTCGTCCGCGCTGGCCAGGCGGGGGTTGGTCTTGTGGCAGTGGTCGAGCAGGGCGTGCTCGATGATGTGATCGAACATCGACTCGTCGACGCCCATTGCACGCAGGCCGGCTGGCAGGCCCAGCCGGGCGTTCATCGCCCGGATGGCCTCACCAATCGCGCGGCCTTCGGCATCGCACGCGCCCAGGCCCATCGCGTGCGCCATGCGTTGCAGTCGGCTCTCGCGTTGGATGGTTTCGGCACCGGCATTGAAGGCCACGACCGCCGGCAGGAAGACGGCGTTGAGCGTGCCGTGGTGCAGGCGCGGATTGAGGCCGCCGAGGCTGTGGCTGAGTGAATGCACGCAGCCGAGGCCTTTCTGGAAGGCCAGGGCGCCTTGCATGCTCGCGCTCATCATGTTCCAGCGCGCTTCGCGATCCGCGCCGTCGCGCGTGGCGCGCTCGATGTGTGCCCAGCCGCGCGCCAGGCCGTCCAGGGCGATGCCGTCGGCCGGTGGGTTCACGGCATGCGCCATGAAGGTCTCCATGCAGTGGGCGATGGCGTCCATGCCGGTGGCTGCCGTCAGCAGCGGCGGAAGGCCCAGCGTCAGCTCGGGGTCGAGCAGGGCCGCCTTGGGCAGCAGGTTCCAGCTGTGGAAGCCGAGCTTGCGGCCGTCGTCGACGATGAGGATGGCGCCGCGCGCCACTTCGCTGCCGGTGCCGGCGGTGGTGGGCACGGCGAGCAGCGGCGCGACGGCCTCGCTGATCTTCGGGCTGCCGCCCAGGATGGTGGCGTAGTCGATCAAGGGACCGGAGTGGGTCGCGGCGATCGCGACGCCCTTGGCCAGGTCGATGCTCGATCCACCGCCCACCGCGATGAGGCCGTCGCAACGGTGCTGCGCATACACGGCAGTGGCCGCGCGCACGGCAGCCTCCGTCGGGTTGGGGGGCGTGGCATCAAACACGGCGTGCGTCAGGCCTTGCAGCGCGTCCTCGGCCTTGGCCAGCACGCCGGCGGCGCGCACGCCCGGGTCGGTGACGATCAATGGGCGCCGGATGCCCGCACGTTCGCACTCCTGAGGCAGCAGGCGTACGGCGCCGAAGTCGATCTCGATCTGCGTGAGGTACTGGATGCGGGCCATGTCTGGGCAATCCGGTTCGCTTCGATGGAGCCAGTATGCTCAAGCGCTGGTTCCCGCGCCAATGAGGCCCACCCTGAGTCACCGCCCCCCCACCTGCCTGCTCACGCCCGCCATGTCGGGCACGCTGGAGCGCATCCAGCGACTCAAACGGACGCCTTTCCACCAGATGAGCCCGGCCGACGCGCGGGCGGCCTATCAAGGAGGGGCCGAAGTGCTGGAGCCGCCGCGCGCGCCGCTGGCGCGGGTCGAGAATCTTTCGATCCCTGCGGCCGACGGGTCGCCACTGCCGGCCCGCCTGTATGCCCCCAGCCAGGAGCGGATGCCGGTGCTGCTGTACCTGCATGGCGGCGGCTTCGTCATCGGCAACCTGGAGACGCACGACAGCCTGTGCCGCCAGTTGGCCAGGCGCAGCGGAGCGGCCGTGCTGGCGCTGGATTACCGCCTCGCTCCCGAGCACCGTTTCCCGACCGCGGTGGACGACGCCTTTGCCGCGCTGCGCTGGCTGGCCGGCGAAGGCGCCTCGTCGCTGAAGCTGGACGGCTCGCGCCTGGCGGTCGGCGGCGACAGCGCCGGCGGCACACTGGCCGCGGTGTGCGCCATCCTGGCGCGGGACGCCGGGCTGCCGCTCGCGATGCAGCTGCTCATCACGCCCGGGACCACGGCCCACGCCGATACCGGCTCGCACAAGCTCTTCGCCCACGGCTTCCTGCTCGAGAGCGATGCGATCAGCTGGTTCTTCGACCACTACATCGACCGCCGCGACCGCGAGGATTGGCGCTTTGCGCCGCTGAACGCGCCCGACCTGGAGGACGTCGCGCCGGCCTGCGTGCTGCTGGCCGAGTGCGACCCGCTCGTCGACGAAGGGCTCGCCTATGCCGACAAGCTGCGCGCCGCCGGCGTGGCGGTCGAGCTGGACCTGGTGCGCGGCGTGACGCACGACTTCATCAAGCTCGGCCGCGTCCTGAAAGAGGCCGGCCAGGCCCAGGACTTCGCCGCGCGGGCCCTGCGATCCGCATGGAACCACCTGACGCAGGAGACCACGTGATGACGCGCAGCGACTTCCGCTTCCTCGAGCGCCTGAGGGTGCGCTGGGCCGAGGTGGACATGCAGAAGATCGTCTTCAACGGTCACTACCTGATGTACATCGACACCGCGGTCGCCGGCTACTGGCGCGCTCTCGCGCTGCCGTACGAAGAGGTGATGCATCGCCTGGGCGGCGACCTGTTCGTGCGCAAGTCGACGCTCGAATATTTCGCCGCTGCGGCCTACGACGACGTGCTGGACATCGGCGTGCGCTGCGAGCGAATCGGAACGTCGTCCATGCTCTTCGCCACTGGCGTCTTCCGCGGGGAGGAGCTGCTGGTCAGCGGCGAACTGGTCTACGTCTATGCCGACCCCGTGGCGCGCGCCCCGCAGCCGGTGCCGCCGGACCTGCGCAGCACCTTGCTGGGCTTCGAAGCCGGCGAGGCCATGGTGGAGGTGCGCGTCGGCAGCTGGGAAGAACTGGGGCACGACGCCGGCGCCATCCGCGCCGAGGTCTTCATCGAAGAGCAGAAGATCCCGGCCGAAATGGAGTGGGACACGGCCGACTCCGGCTGCGTGCATGCGGTGGCCTACAACCGGCTCGGCATGCCGCTCGCCACGGGCCGGATGCTCGAGCACGTGCCCGGTGTGGCCAAGATCGGCCGCATGGCCGTGAGGCGCCAGCTGCGAGGCAGCCATGTCGGCCGGGCCGTGCTGGATGCCTTGATGCAGGCCGCGCGAGACCGCGGCGAGCAGGAGGTCATCCTCCACGCCCAGATGAGCGCCGAGCCGTTCTACCGGCGTGCCGGCTTCCACCAGCGCGGGCCGGAGTTCGAGGAGGCGGGCATCGCCCACGTGGAGATGGTGCGCAACCTCTGAGCGGGCTTCAGCGAAGGGGGCGGATGAGGCTGCGCACGCGGCGCTTCTTCGCCGGCGGCATGGCCACTTCATCCAGCTCGCTCTCGTCGACCTTGCCCCAGGGCGCGGGTTCGGCGGGCATCGACGGCTCGGTGGACTCCTCGGCCTGGTACTTCGGCGGCCAGTCCTTCAGGGTGGCACGGCGCAGCAAGGGCCGGTCGGCGTTGCCGTTGTAGGTGCGCTCGAGCACGTGGGTCGTCAGATGCTTGCCGGCGCGCTCGGAGATGACGAGTGTCGAGCACCGCGTGCCGTAGGCCCCGTCCGGGGTCCGGATGAAGGCGGGCGAGAGCAGGCGCTCCCGCTCCTTGTCCAGGCCGGTGTAGGGCAGGCGCCCAGGCTCCGCGGGCTCGCCGTCGGCCAGCATCGCGAACAGCTGACTGGCCATCGCGTCGACCGTGGTCTCCTCGCCCGCGGCGCGCAGGGACTCGGCCATGCGTGCCTTCAGCAACTGCACCTTGGGCCAGGGCGCGTCGATGTCCGCGGCGTTGCTGACGACCGTCACGCCCCGCTCGACACGTTGTCCGCAGGCCCGCAGGTTGGTCCCCCAGAAGCACTCGCCTCGCCGGAAGTCGGCCGCGATCAGGTTGAACGGTGCATAGCCCGAAAGCGACACGTGGACCCAGAAGCGGTCCGGCGGCTGGCGGCCCTGCAGCCAGATCGGCACGATCAGGCCGCGCGAGGGGCCGTCCACGACGGCGGGGCCGGGCCGCCGGACGTTGGTGACGAGGGCGAAGCGGCCCGTGGCCGTCAGGCCCATCCAGGTGCCGCCGGCGGAAAGGTCGCGCCCGCCCAGGATCGGATGGGTCTGCCCCTCGGGCGTCCACCAGGCCAGGCGGGCCGCCGGCCGGTGAAAGTATTCATCGCGATTGGCGGCGACGACCAGCGGGAAGCGGCGGCTGACGTCCAGCGCGAGGCCGGCTAGGCACACGACTCGAAGGCTTCGAGATGCCGGGGTCCTTGGAGCCATGGCGCCACGGCGGCGCCGACGACGTGCTCGATGGCCGCGGGCAATGCCGACTCACGACCGGGCGGCCAGTCGTTCGCGACGCTGTAGATTTCGAGCAGGGTCATGGGCTCGTGGGCTCCTGCCGCCGGCGCTCGCTGCATCAAGGCAGCCCGCAGGCCTGGTTGCTCTTCGCACAGCCGGATCTGGGCTCCTCGCACCGCCTCCACGGCACGCGGCAGATCACCGGGCAAGACACGATAGTAGAGGAACCAGCTGCGTTCGCGTGTCCCCGAAACCGGGCTGACGGCGGTCATCTCGCGAGGCTCATGGCAGGCGGCTCGCCCGGGCGGGCGGCGCTCTCAATCGTCGTTCGAAGGCAGGGGATAGGGCAGGGCTCGCGGCTGCAGAAGCGGGCCGTCGGCAGCCCCCAGGCGGAAGGCGCCGGGAGCGCGGGCCAGCGCCAGCTTGACTTCGACGAGCGCGAGCTGCTCGCCAGTCGGCGACCGCGCCGCCAGCGCGACCAGGCCGGCCGGCTGGCCCGGATCCGCGTCGTGGAAGATCTCCTGGCCCTCTTTCAGCTCGGCCTGCGCGCCCGCGGGCAGCGCCAGCAACAGGGCGCGACGCTTCAGCGTGCCGCGGTACTGGCTTCGCGCGACCACCTCCTGGCCGGGGTAGCAGCCCTTCTTGAAGTTCACGCCCCCGACCAGCTCGAGATTCACCATCTGCGGCACGAAGCGGTCCACCGTGGCGGCGACGATCCGCACGACGCCGCTGGCGACCTCCAGCCAGCGCCAGGCCGCCAGGTCCAGCGGCGCCGTGACGGGCGCGGCATCCTCCGCCGGCTGAACCACCAGCCACCGCGGCAGCCCAAGGGCATCCGGCAGGCGGACGGCCTGGCCGGCACCGGCCGGCCGCACGGTCCACGCGGGACCTTCCGGGAGGCCGGCATCGCGCCCGGCCACGCCCCACAAGGCCAGTTCGCCGCTGGCATCGGTGAGCCGGCACTTGGCCCGCAGGACGAACATCGACAGCCGCTTGAGCGTGGCCGGCAGCAGGTCGGCCGAGCAGGCGAGCAGGTAGACCTCGGGCGCCGGCGACCAGACGACGAAACTGGCCAGCAGGCGGCCCTTGGCCGAACAGTAGCCCGCCAGGGCGGCTGCGCCGGACGCCAGGCCGAGGATGTCGCTGGTCAGTTGCCCCTGGAGGAAACTCGCTGCGTCGGCGCCTTCGGCCCGGATGACGCCCCACTCGGACAAGCGCGCGCCGCCTTGGCTGTGTTCGGGGGAAAGGGTGGGCGTGGCGAGGCTGTCGAAGGCGAGTTCAGTCATGCCGACGATTATCATCGCCGACCGATTTCGCAAGCCTCCAAGGGATACGCCACCTCATGTCGTCGTCGAGGAAATGGTTGCGCCGCCTGGTGGTGGCGGCCTTGCTGGCCTTGCTCGCCGGGGCGGCCGCGGGCTGGTGGTGGCTGAACCGCCCATTGCCGCTGCGCAACGAGCGCGCCGAGGTGTCGATCGAGCCCGGCACCACTCCGCGCGAGGTGGTCAACCTCTGGGTCGAGGCGGGTGTGGACGTGCCGGCCGAGGCGTTGTACCAATGGTTCCGCTGGTCCGGCCAGGCGCGCCGCATCCGGGCCGGCAGCTACGAGATCGGCGCCGGCACCACCCCGCGCGAGCTGCTGGACAAGATGGTGCGCGGCGAAGAGACGCTGGAGATGCTGCGCCTCATCGACGGCTGGACCTTCCGCCAGGTCCGCCAGGCCATCGCGGCCGCCCCCAACCTCAAGCAGACCATCGCGCCGCTCAGCGACCAGCAGGTGGCCCAGCTGCTGAACCTGCCCAACGGCGTGGTCGAGGGCCACGTCTTTCCGGACACCTACGCCTACAGCCGCGGCGTCAGCGACATCACCGTGCTGCGCCGTGCGGCGGCGGCTATGGAGCGCCACCTGGCCGCGGCCTGGCCGGCACGCGCCGAGGGCCTGCCGCTGCCCAATCCCGAGGCGGCGTTGGTGCTGGCCTCGATCATCGAGAAAGAGACGGGCGTGGCCACCGACCGCAGCCGCATCGCCGCCGTCTTCGTCAACCGGCTGAAGATCGGCATGCCATTGCAGAGCGACCCGACGGTGATCTACGGCCTGGGAGAGCGCTTCGACGGCAACCTGCGCCGCGTCGACCTGGTAACCGACACGCCCTGGAACACCTACACCCGCGCCGGCCTGCCGCCCACGCCCATCGCCATGCCGAGCCTGGCCTCGCTGCAGGCAGCGCTGCGACCGGAGCCGATCAAGGCCCTTTACTTCGTGGCGCGAGGCGACGGCTCCAGCGTCTTCTCGGAGTCGCTCGACGACCATAATCGGGCGGTGAACCAGTTCCAGAAAGGGCCGAGGAAGTGACGGCTCCCCTGATGGCCCGCGGCCGCTTCATCACCTTCGAAGGCATAGACGGCGCCGGCAAGTCCACCCACATCGAAGCGGTGGCGCAGCATCTGCGCGAGCGGGGCGAGACGGTGCTGCTGACCCGTGAGCCCGGGGGCACGCCGCTGGCCGAGAAGCTGCGCGAGCTCTTCCTGCACGAGCCGATGGATGCCCTGACCGAGGCGCTGCTGGTCTTCGCGGCCCGGCGAGACCACCTGCACACGCGCATCGGGCCCGCGCTGGCCTTGGGCACCACCGTGCTGTGCGACCGATTCACCGACGCCACCTTCGCCTACCAGGGCGCCGGCCGCGGGTTCGACCTGGACGTGCTGGCGGGCCTGGAGCAGTGGGTGCAGCAGGGCCTGCAGCCCGACCTGACGCTGTGGTTCGACGTGCCGCCCGCCGTGGCCGCACAACGCCGCGCGGCGGCGCGCGAACCCGACCGCCTCGAAAAAGAGGCCGAGGCCTTCTTCGAGCGGGTCCGCAGCGGCTACGCGGCGCGATGCGCGTCGGCGCGCGGGCGCATGGTCCGCATCGAAGCAGACGCCGAGCGCGAGCTCGTCCAGGCCCAGGTGCTGCAGGCGGTCGCCAGGGCAGGGGAGCCGAACGGTGCTCGATGAGCGCGACCTGCCCTGGCTCGCGCAGCCGCTGGCGGAATTGCGGGACCACGCGCGCAGCCACGCCTTGATCCTTCACGGCGGCGCCGGGTCGGGCCAATGGGAGCTGGCCCGACGAGCCGCCCAGGCCTGGCTGTGCGAGAAGCCCCCCGGCCCCTGCGGAGACTGCCCCAGTTGCCACCTCGCACTGGCCCGCAGCCACCCGGACCTGAAGGTGCTGATGCCCGAGACTGCCCAGCTGGCGCTCGGCTGGAACGAAGGCGCGGACGAGGGCGATGCCGACGCCGGCGACGGCAGCCGCGGCAAGCGCAAGCCCAGCCGCGAAATCAAGATCGACACCGTGCGCGCCGCCATCGACTGGGCGCACACCAGCTCCAGCCGCGGCCGCGGCAAGGTCCTGCTCTTCTACCCGGCCGACGCGATGAACACGACCTCGGCCAACGCGCTGCTGAAGACGCTCGAGGAGCCGGCGCCGGGCATGCGGCTGCTGCTGTGTGTCCAGGACCCCGAACACCTGCTGCCGACCGTGCGCAGCCGCTGCCAGCGCGTGCGCCTGGGGCCGCCGGATGCCGCCACGGCCGAGGCCTGGCTGGCTGCGCAGGGCGTGGCCGGGGCTCGCGCGCTGCTGAAGGCCAGTGGCGGCGAGCCGCTGGCCGCCAAGGCGCTGGTCGAAGAAGGACTGGACGCTGCGACCTGGGGCGAGCTCCCCGGCCAGGTGGTCCGCGGCGACTCCCGTTTGCTGGCCGCGCTGCCGCTGCCGCGGGCCGTGCGCGTCCTGCAACAGGTCTGCCACGACGCGATGGCCACCGCCGCCGGCGGCCCGCCCCGCTTCTTCGAGGCCGGACAGGTGCCTGGCGGCGCCAGCCTGGCGACCCTGGCAGAGTGGTCGCGCGAGCTGGCCCGGGTTGCCCGGCACGACGAGCATCCCTGGAATGCACCACTTCGTGTCGAAGCTCTCATGACGCAGGGTCAACGTGCCTGGGCGCGGGGCTGATCCGGCCCTCCGCTGGTTACACTCGCCGGCATGACCGACGTCGATGGCCGCCCCAATCCCGTTGCAGCGCCCGGCGCGGCCCGCCCGAGCGTCATCCAGCTGGTGTTCCGTGAGAAGGGCGCGCTGTATGCCGCCTACGTGTCCGTCTTCTCCGAAGGCGGCCTGTTCGTTCCCTCGACTCGCGAGTACCAGCTCGGCGACGACATCTACCTCCTGCTGTCCTTGCCCGGCGATCCGCAGCGCTACCCCGTGGCCGGCAAGGTCGGCTGGATCACTCCTGCCAACACGTCCGGCGGCCGCACCCAGGGGATAGGCGTGCGCTTTCCCAGCGACGACAAGACGCGCCAGCTGAAGATCAAGATCGAAGAGATCCTGGGCACCTCGCTGCAGTCCGCCAAGCCCACCCAGACCCTGTAAGTGTTCGTCGATTCGCACTGCCACCTGAGCTTCCCGGAGCTTCAGGGCCGTCTCCCGCAGATCCTGGCCGACATGCGAGCCGCCCGAGTCGCGGCGGCGCTTTGCATCTGCACCACGCTGGAGGAGTTCTCCACCGTCCAGGCGCTGGCCGCCGGGCAGGCCAACCTCTGGGCCAGCGTCGGCGTCCACCCCGACACCGAAGGCCTGGCAGAGCCCAGCGTCGAAGAGCTGTGCCGCCTGGCCGCCCAGCCCAAGGTCATCGCCATCGGCGAAACCGGCCTCGACTACTACCGCCTGAACGGTCGAAGCGTGGCCGAGATGGAATGGCAGCGCGAGCGCTTCCGGGTGCACATTCGCGCCGCCCGTCAACTGGGCCTGCCGCTGGTCATCCACACCCGCAGTGCCAGCGACGACACCATCGCCCTGCTCAAGGAGGAGGGCGCCGGCACCGAGAGTTCGGGCATCGGCGGCGTCTTCCACTGCTTCACCGAGACGATGGAAGTGGCCCGCGCCGCGCTGGACCTGGGCTTTCACATCTCGTTTTCCGGCATCGTGAGCTTCCGCAATGCCGCGGACCTGCGCGAGGTGGCGCGCTTCGTGCCGATGGAGCGCTGCCTCATCGAGACCGACAGCCCCTACCTGGCCCCCGTGCCGTACCGGGGCAAGACGAACAGCCCGGCCTACGTGCCCCACGTCGCCACCGTGCTCGCAGCAGAGAAAGGCGTTGACGCCGAGGAGATCGGCCGCGTCACCACCGCGAACTTCGAGCGCCTGTTCGGCGTCAAGGTGCCCGCGCTGGCTGAAGGCGGCTCGTCTTGACGGGCCCGCGTCTCAAGGCGGCTCGCAGAGCTCTGCTTGCCGGCACCGGCGGCCTGCTGATGCTGGGCGCGACGGGCCTGGCGCGCGCCGGCTCCTACGAGGACTACTTCCTCGGCATCGAGCTGGACCGGGTCGGCATCGTGCGGCCGCTGCTGGTCAAGGGCTTCGACGTCAACGCCCGCGATCCTCAGGGCCAGCACGGCCTGTACCTGGCCCTGCGCGAGAACTCCAACGAAGTCGCCGACCTGCTGCTGACGCATCCCGGGCTGGAGGCCGATGCCACCAACAAGGCCGGCGAGACGCTGTTGATGATGGCCGCGTTGCGTGGGCGGCTCGACACCATGCGCGCCTTGATCGCCCGAGGCGCCGCCATCAACCGCGAGGGCTGGACGCCGCTTCACTATGCCGCCTCGGGCAACGACGCCGCCGCGACCCGCGTGCTGCTCGACCTGGGCGCCCACGTGAACGCGAGGGCGCCGAACGGCAACACGCCGCTGATGATGGCTGCAGGCTTCGGCAGCATCGATGCCGCTGAAGTGCTGGTCCGCCACGGCGCGGACGTGACGCTCCAGAACAAGGCCGGCACCACCGCGAGCGAGTTCGCCCGCCGCGCCGGGCGCGATGCGCTGGCCGATCAGCTCGACAAGATCGCGGCCCGCGCCCGCCCCTAGGCAAGAGCCCGCCGCATCCCCCGTTCGCGGCCGCCGGATCCCTCAACAAAGGGATGCGATGTCGCCGGCGAAGGCGCATCATCCGCGTCGCGCCCGCCCAGCGCCGGAGGGATGTTGTGAGTTACCTGCCCGGCTTTCGGTTCGATCTTTTCCTGAGCTATCGACACGATGCGGATCAAGGGCCCGTCAAGTGGGTGAGCACCTTCCGCGAGCGCGTCCACACGAGCCTGAAGAGCCGGATCGGCGACGTCGAGATCTACAAGGACGACCTGAACCTCGTCGGTAGCGACCACTGGCGTGAGCGCATCGTCGAAGCGCTCGACCATTCCGCGATCTTCGTCGCGATCCTCAGCGGCACGTACTACCAGTCGTCCGAATGCCTCTTCGAACTGGAGAGCTTCCTGATGCGGCTGAAGGAATCCAACGACAGCCCTTCGCGCCGCCGCGCCCTGTTGCCGGTTCTCAAGCATCCACCCGCCGCGGACGAGCCCGTTCCGCCGGAGATCCAGGCCGCCCAGCACGTGCAGTTCTTCGACTACGACCCGCCCGGCTCGCGGCTGGTGCGCGAGTTCGACCTGGGCGCCTCTCGCGAGGCCGCGCTGCAGTTCGAAACCGCGCTGCAGCGCTTCGTGGCCGAACTGGAGGTCAAGCTCAACGACATGCGCGGCGTGGCCTCCCAGTCCATGGGCACGGTCTTCCTGGCCGACGTGGGCATCGACCAGAGCGTCTCGCGGGACAAGATCAAGGCCGACCTGCGCCAGCGCGGCTACACGGTGCTTCCCGCGGCGGCGAAGTACCTGTGGACCGGCGACCACGTGCTCGACCAGGTGAAGGCGGACATCGCGAAGGCGGACCTGTGCGTCCACCCGATCTCGGCCGCCTGCAGCGGAAACCTCGACATCCCGCAGCGCAGCCGCGTCCAGCTCGACATGGCCGTCGAGGCGATGAGGGCCGCCGGCAAGCCGATGCCGGTCGTGTGGATCGAGCGCGACGCCAGTCCCGACGAAGGCGCGCGTGAGCTGGTGCAGCACGTGAAGACCACCCTGGCCGACCAGGGTGTCGACCACTGGTCGGGCAGCATGGAGGATTTCAAGACCGACCTGGTGGCTCGGCTGGAGGCGCTGCTCGACATGCGCAAGGCCGCGGCCCTGGAAGTGGCGATGGTCTTCGAGGCCAAGGACGTCGAGGCGACGCCCGAGCTGAGCGACCTCCTGGTCGGGCTGTCGATCGAGCCGGAGCGGGTCAAGCTCGACGGCACGAGTCCGCGCAATCCCGCCCTGGCCGCCAAGCTGGCCACGCGCAAGGGCTTGCGCTGCGTGGTGCTGTGGGCCGGCGAATCGGAAGAGTGGTTGAGCGAGCTGATGGACAGCGAGGTGCTGCGGCCCTTCCTGGGCAAGGACAGCCTGTGCATCTACTGCGTCCAGCCCTACACCGCGGACAAGCGCGCGTTCCGGACCGGCCGCGCGCAGATCATCCTGGGCACGGCCGATGACCACCTCGGACAGCTCCGTCGGTTCCTCGGCAACGATTCAGTGCAGTGAAGATCGACCCTGCAGAGCTCGCCAACCTGAGCCCGTTCCCGGGCTTGCGGCCGTTCTCGCAGAAGGAGGCGGACCGCTTCTTCGGCCGCCGGCAGCATGTGGCCGAGCTGGCGGCGATGCTGCACCAGGTGCGCTTCATCGCCGTCTCCGGCACCTCCGGCTGCGGCAAGTCCTCGCTGGTACGCGCGGGGCTGCTCGATGCGCTGCAGAAGTCTTCGGCCGAACCCGGCGCCGCGGTGAAGTGGCGCACCGCCTTGCTGCGCCCCGGAGGCCGGCCGAGCTACCGCCTGGCGCAGGCGCTGGTGGACGTCCTCTGGCCCCGTCGCAGCGAGGACGAGGCGCTCACGCTCTACGGCGAGCTCAACCTCGGCGGGCTGGGGCTGGTGGACATGGTCCGCCGCGCCCGCCTGGCAGACAACGAGCGCCTGCTCGTCGTCGTCGACCAGTTCGAGGAGGTGTTTCGCTTTCGCCAGTTGCCCGAGGCGAAGACGCTGCGCGACACGACCACGCCCCTGAGCCTCGACGAGGCCACGGCCTTCGTCAAGCTGCTGCTCAACGCGGCCGAAGAGCGCGACGGAAAGATCAGCGTGGTGATCACCCTGCGCTCGGACACGCTCGGCGGCACCGAGGAGTTCCGCGGCCTGCCGGAGGCGATCAACCGCGGCCTCTACATGGTGCCCCGCCTGACGCGCGACCAGCGCAAGGAAGCCATCGTGGCGCCGGTGCAGGCCCTGGGCTTCCAGGTGGCGCCCTCGCTGGTGCAACGCCTGCTGAACGACGTCTCGGACAGCTTCGACGACCTGCCGGTGATGCAGCATGCCCTGTCGCGCACCTGGCGCCAGTGGTGCCTGGCCAGCGGAGGCTCCCGGCCCATCGACCTGGGCGACTACGAGGCCGAGAACGTGGGCACCGCCCGCAACGCGCTTTCGATCCACGCGGACGAGGCCTACCACGAGCTGGAGGACAAGGGCCTGGGTCGGGTGGTGGAAAAGGTGTTCCGCGCGTTGACCGAGCGCTCGGGCCAGGCGCGCGGGCTGCGCCGGCCCTTGCCCTTCGACACCCTGTGCCAGGTCGTGGGTGGCGCGGCCGAGGACGTCGCCGAGGTGGTCAACCGTTATCGCTGCAGCGATACCGCCTTCCTCACGCCGTCCAGCAAGGTCGACCTGAAGACCAACCCGGTCATCGACATTTCCCATGAGAGCCTGATGCGCCAGTGGCGGCGTCTGATCGACTGGGCCAATGCCGAGCATGGCGCCCGGACGCTGCTGCTGCGGCTGTGCGACGCCGCCGATCGCGGCGCCGAGCTGTGGCGCGGCCGTGAGCTGGAGGAGGCCCTTGAATGGGAGCAACGGACCAAGCCCTCGGCCGCGTGGGTCGGACTGTGCCTGCGGCTGTCCGATGGCACTGCCGTGTGGCAATCCGCCCGCGAGTTCCTGGACAACAGCAAGGCGGCCGCGCAACGCAGCCGTCGCGAGCGCCAGGTGCTCAAGGGCACCCTGATCGGCCTGACCGGCCTGACCATCCTGGTGCTGCTGGTCGCCTTGCTGACCGAAATGCGCTCCGCCGTCCGCGTGCAGGCGGACGGCCTCATCAGCCGAGCCGAGTTGGCGGTGGGCACCGAGCCCGCACGTGCCGCCCGGCTGGCGCGGCGGGCGTGGGAACTCGATCGCGACAGCCCCAAGGTCGAGCAGATCCTCAGGCGCTCGGTCGTCGCCCTGGAGACCGCCCACCTCAAGAAGGAGATCGACCTGCAGTCGCCGGTGGTCGACATCGAGCGCAACGCCGACCGGTCCATCCTGGCGATATCCACCGCCCACGAAGTGACCCTTTTCGATGCGGCCACCTTCGACCGGCTCGGCCCGCCGGTCAAGCTGGACATGGCGATCGACCACGCCTGGCCGGCCGGCGATGGGCACATGCTCGTGACGTGGACCCGCAAGCCGGGCGCCCTGCGAAGCGGCGTGATGCTGCACCGCCCGGGCCAGGCCGCGGGCCACGAGATTGCCTGCGTGCGACCGACGGCGGGCCCGGCCACCGCGGTGGCGCTGAGCCCGGATTCCACCCGCGTCGCGATCGCCTGTGCCGATGGCGGCATCGACCTGTGGGATCTCACCCAGCCGGCCTTGCTGCGTGAGACCCTGCGGCCGGCCTCCGAGACGCCGGCGATCCACGTGCTGGCCTGGTCTTCGGACGGCGTCTACCTTGCCAGCGGAGACACCAAGGGCGGCCTGGCGATCTGGAAGGCGGGTGTCAAGGGCTCCTGGATCGACATCCCTGCGTCCGCGCTCGGCAAGGGCGAAGGCTCGGATGCGGCCATCCGTGACCTCGCCCTGCACCGCGCGGCGGGTCAAGATTGGCTGGGCGTGGCTTCCGACAGCAACTACGCCACCAAGCTGTCGCTGAACCTGGACGCCCGGCGGGTGGACGAAGGCCCGCAAAGCCGCCGCGCCTACGACCACGACAGGCCGGTCACCGTGGCGCGGTTCTTCGTCCGCGAGGACCGCAGCACCAGCCTCATGACCGTGAGCGACAAGCGCATCTGGTTCTGGGAGGACGAGAGCAAGCAGCGGCAGGTCCGCCGCCACGAGGACTGGATCAACGACGCCGAGCCTTCGCCCAACGGCGAATATGTCGTCTCCGCCAGCGACGACGGCACGGCCCGCGTCTGGTCCACGCGCGCCCGGGCGCTGGTGGCTGAACTTCGCGGGCACCACGACGTGGTGACCAACGCCCGCTTCGGCCGGGACGAGACCGAGATCATCACCGCCGGTCGCGACGGCACCGTGCTGGTGTGGACCGTGAAGCCGCCCCAGGTGCTGTGGTCCAAGCGCAACCGCTGGGTGATGAGCGCTGCGGTCAGCCCCGATGGCCAGACCGTGGCCATCTGCGGAGAGCGGCAGGGCGCGGTGGAGGATTCGCACAGCTGCGACCTGGTGCCGTGGCAGGCGCCGACGCCCTCCGGCACGGTGTCCATGGGCGAGGTGCAGCGCGATGGTGCCGACACCGTCAACCAGCTGTCGTGGAGCCCGGATGCGCGCCGCGTCCTGGGCCGCGCCTTTGCCTCCGACATCGACCAGAGCGAGCGCGTCGTGGTGTGGACGGACGCCGGCCGCGACGTGACGCCCCGCTGGCTCAATGACTGGGCCAAGGCGGCCTTCGCTGCACAGTCCGGCCAGGTGCTGACCCTCGATTCCGGCGGCAAGATCGCCGTGTGGGCGCCGGGCGCCCTGGAGTCCGACGAAGCGCCGCAGAAGGCCCTTTGGCGGCGTGATGCCAAGCCCGGGCGGCGCCTGGCCGCCATCAGCCCGGACGGTCGCTGGGTGGCCGTGGCCAGCGAGGCCAGCAACGAAGTGACGCTGATCGACAGCCGCGGCGGCGCGGACACCATCCTCGGCAGCCACGGCGGCGAGATCAAGTCGATGCAGTTCAGTGCCGACGGGGAACGCTTGCTGACGACCAGCAACGACCGGACGGCCCGCGTGTGGTCGACCCTGCACCCGACGAAGTACGTCTCGCTCGAAGGCGGCCACCGCGCCAGCCTGTCGTTCGGCAGCTTCAGCCCGGACGGCAGCCGCGTCGTGACCGCCAGCGCGGACAACACCGTTCGTGTCTGGGATCCCTTGTCCGGCCGCGAGCTGGTGTCGCTGGAGTGGCACCGCGAGGGGGTCAACGAGGCGCATTTCACGTCGGACGGCCGCTCGCTGCTGACGGCCAGCGACGATGGCAGCGTCAAGCGTGGTGCCTGCAGCGCGTGCGTGGACGAGCTCGGCGAAATCGTCAAGCGGGTCGACGAGCTGGCCCGGCTGCCAAGGAAGGACGCCGACGCCCTGGGCAACGAACTCGTCAAGGACACGCCGTGGTATCTCGCCTGGTTCAAGCCCTGACAAGGGGCGGTGCCGCCGCCGTCAGTCTTGTCAGGTTTCTTCCGACAAGCCCTTTGTCTTTCTCCCGACTGTGACGGCGGCGAGGGCGGTCCTACAGTTCGTCACATCGCGGCACGCCGGTTTACAGCACCGCCGCAGACCGGGAGACCCCCATGCGCCAGACCCAGATCCAACCGAATCCGTTCACGATGATGACCGACCCCGAGGCGATCCTGCAGGCGGTGGAGGCGTCCGAGCGGTTGAGCGGGTTGCAGCGCCGCGTCTGCCGTCCGCTGGATCGCCCGCTGATCCCGAAGAAGGGCCGCGCCGCCGATCTCGCCGCCTACGACCAGGAGATCGACCTGGCCGAAGAAGACGGCGCCGCGCTCGGCGACTGAACCGCCCGCGCCCTACGGGGTGGGCGACGAGCCCGCGCCAGCCGGGCGCAACAGGGCCAGCGCCGAACGCGCTGCCCGACCGGCTTCACGGCCTGCCTCGGCCGTCACCTTGAGGCGCCAGCCCACCCACGCCGCCATGTCCTCGGCCGGCGAGACGGGCGGCATCTGTTGCCAGGCCTCCGCCTGCACAGCCGGTCCCGCGGCACCGGCCTCGGACGCCGGCCGCACGACGAGCGCCGAACGCAGGGCCTGCAGGGCCCGCTCCATCGCCGCTGCGAGCGCCGCCTTCTTCTCCGGCGTGGCGCTTGTCAATTCCTCCCTCATCCGCATCAGCCTGAGCATGGACAGGTGCGCCATCAGGCGCTGTCCCTGGTCCAGGAACCTCGCCAACTCGGCACGTGGCGGCTGTACGCGCGCAGGCTCGGCGCTGCTGCGCCTCAGCGCGTTGGCCACGGCTGTCAAGGCGTCGTAGGCGCTGCGGCGCGCCAGGCGCTGCGGCAGCGCCTGTGCCGCGTCCGGGCCGAGGGCGTGATCCGCATAGTCCTTCAAGCCCTGCAGGGCGCGTGAAACGGCCAGGGGCAGCAGACGCCGCTCCCAGGCCGGCAGCACATAGCTGAAGCCCCAGGCGAGCAGGGCGCCCAGCACTGTGTCGGCCAGGCGCTCGGCGAAGGGGATGGGCACGGACGGGTCCGTCAGGTGCACCTGCAACAGCGACATGACGGTCGCCGCCATGGCGGTGACCAGGTAGAAGCGAATCGCGAAGCCGTGCGCAAGCCCCACCGCCGCGAGGAACACCACGGTCTGCACCTGCAGGGGAGCCACCCGCTGGATCAGCAGCAACAGCAGGCAGCCGAGCACCGTGCCCATCACCCGGGCGTTGCGCCTGGACAGCGTCTGCTCCAGGTTGCCGCGCAGCACGACCGCCACGCTCAGCACCAGCCACTGCGGGTGCGAGGCCCAGGGCAGGGCCAGGGCCAGGTAGTAGGCGGTCGACAGCGCGGCCGCCGAACGCAGGGCGTGTCGCATCACCGGCGAAGCCAGGGTGAACTGGCGGCGCAGGGCCTCCATGGGCCAGCCCTCGGGCGAGACGAAGTGCAGCAGCTGCTCGCGGGCCAGGGGCAGATCCTCGTCGGCGCCGGCGCACAGCGCCTGGATGCGCTCGACGTCGCGGTGCAGGTGCCGCGCGCGGTTGGCCAGCGCCGGCAGCAGGCGGCGCCGCGGGTCGTCGGCGGTCAGGGCGGCAGAAAGGGCACGCAGTGCGTCTTCTCCCGGTGGCGAAGGCGGCGGCAACCCGGAGGCGGATCGCTCCACGCCTCGCAGGATGCGCTGGACGCGCTCCAGGGCGGTTGCCGCCGCCTCCAGGTGCTCACCGAGCCAGGCCTTGAGCTGCCGGGCCGGCTCGTCATCGCCCAGGCGCTCGTGGTCCAGCAGGCTGGCGAGCAGCACATCGCGCAGGTCTATCGCCCGCAGGAGCATGGCCGACTCGCGATGCCCAGGCCCGGACTCGGCGGCGGCGAAGAGCAGATCCCTCGCGGCCTGCAGGCGATCGGCCAGCTGGGTCTCCTCATCCACCCACGCCTGCAGGCCGCTGCCGGCAGGATCCGGCGCGGCGAGCATGCGGGCGCGCAGGCGGAGCAGGGCGGCCGAGTCGGCCAGGGCTTCGGCCAGGGCCAGCCGGCCGTAGCGGCGCTGGAGCAGGGCCGTGGTGAGCAGCGACCACACGAGATAGGCGGCCGAGCCGGCCACGTGCCAGGCCACCAGGACGGCGTGGTCCTGCGCCGGTGGAAGCGCCATCGTGAAGACCATGGCCAGCACCGGCGTGAACGCGACCGCGCCGGCCCGCGGACCCCACGACAGCATCATCGCGCCGACGAAGGCCAGGGCGGCGACGACGATCCCCAGCATCAGCGGGTGCGTCGACAAGGTGCTGACGCCCAGCACCGCCAGGCCTCCCAGCAGGCCCGCGGTGGTCACCTTGCGCCAGCTGCGCCCGACTGTGTCCGGTCCATCGGCAAGGCTCGCGTAGATGGCGCCGCTCGTGGCCCACGCGCCGGACTGGACGCCGAAAAGGGCGGTTGCGACGAGGTGGATCAACGCGATGCCGAGAGCGACCGTGCCGCCGTTGATCACGTGCGCCGGCAAGCGGTGCAGAGGTCGCGTGTAGTGGTACGAGGAAGTCACGGTGCGTGAGGGTAGCGCGGGTGGCGTTGGATGCGCCGTTCGCCTTGTTCGCCGGCGCGCAGCGTCGGTCTGCTCGCCGACAGCATGGACCCGCTCCGATCGATTCGTGGCCTAGCGTCCAGCGGGCGGGTCGAACAGGGCCCGGAAGGCCGAGGCAGCGGCCGCCCGGCGATCGTCCTCGTCGGGACGTACGGCCTGCAGCCCTGCCATCTCCTTCGCCCGCAGGCCCTGGGTGCGGCGCTGAAGCAGCCGGCCGATGAAACGCTGCTGCACTTCACGCTGGGCGAAAGCCGCCGGATCACGCGCATAGGCGATGGCCTGGCCCGCGAAGAGCGTGCGCACGTCGCTGCTGAGCGGCGGGTGCAGGGCCAGGGCTTCGGTGGCGTCCTTTTCCGCGTCGTCCTGCATCTGCCGCGTGAAGCGAAGCACCTGGCGAACCGGCAGAGGATCCCCTTCACGGGTTCGCTTGAAAGCAGCCAACGGCTGGCCCATCAAGGCCTTCACCACCGCCTTCGCGTCGTCATCGAACGCCGGCATCGCGTGCGGGCCGGGATGGGCCTGCTGCCAGCGCGCGGCCAGGCGATCCGCAGCCAACGCGAACCCGCCGGGAACCTCCGGCTCGTCGAGCGCCCGCACGGCCGCCACGAGCGCGCCCACGCGCAGGGCGTGGGTCGGATAAGAACCCCATCGCCCGAACGCGTCGGGCTGCACCTGCGTGCCGACATCCGCGCTGCCGATCAGGAGATCGACCAGGGTCTCGGCGAAGGCCGGGCCACAGCAGAGAACGCCCCAGACATCGGCAAAGACCTCGCTGCGCCAATGCACGGACCAGGCCTGCCGGCGCGCTTCGTCCGCCTCGGGCAGCGCGGCGTCGACCAGCGAGCTCAAGGTCCCCTCCAGGCCGAGGTCGTCCTCGATGAGATGGCCCACCTCATGGCCTACGAAGACCGCATCCGGCAGGTGGCCGGCCTGGGTCCAGGGGATGCCGATCAGCGGCACGGGCATGGTGCGCAGGTAGGGCTCGAAATCGTCGATCTCCTGCAGCAGGCCGCTGCCCTCGTCGAGCTCGTAGCCGCGCTCTCGCGAGCGGGCAAACGGGCTCCAGCGCGGGTTGGTGAAGACCAGGGGCGGCAGCCGTGCTCGTTGCGCAGGCAGCCAGCCGCTGGCCAGGGCAAGGTCGTGTGCCGGTCGATAGGCCTGCCAGGCCAGGTCATCGATGAGATCCAGTGTCTGGCGCAGCGTGGCCTGCACGCGCAGCGACCACTTGGCGCGGTAGGTGTCCCAGATCTGCACGGCCGCCAGGATGCGGCGCTCGAGCGACTCCACCACGGCGAGCGGCGCATCGGGTTGGAGATCGTCCACCTCCTTCGACAGCAGCTTGTGCAGCTCGTCGATGCCTTCGCACACCTCGGCGATCTGCGAATGGTGCAAGGCGAATCGCGCGGCGGCATTCTGGCTGTCCTGACGCCACGCGGTGGTTTCCAGCTGCAGCACCGACAGCTTGGACCGCAAGGCCAACAGGCGGCGTTCGGACACGGTGGCGGCCATGGAAATCGCCTGCTACCTCGCTTCGCGCCGCAGCAGCGGGGAGGCCCAGGGCTCGACGGCGAACAGGGCCATCCCGGCGCTCGGGATGGCGTCGATCATGTCGACCGGCTCCCTTTCGCGCTGCAACGTACCGCGCAGATCGCCGACCAGTTCAGCAGGGGCGCATGAGCCTGTCACGGCGCGTATCAGCTTGTCGGCATAGGGGAACCAGCGCTCGTCCTGCACCAGCCCGGCGGCCACCACCGGCAGGTCCTGCGCCTGTTCGAACAGGCGTGCGGCGAAGGCGTTGCGGCACAGAAGCTGCCGGACGGTCTCGTCGCGGCTGGCCGGGCGGGGGATGTCGAGCAGGACGAGGCCGGGGCGATCCTCCGGCCGCTGCCCGAGCAGCATCCTGGCCACCAGCTCGGGGCTGAGCGGCGTGGTGTGGCCGGCGTCGTGGCGGCCGGCGAACTGCAGGCTCAGTTCCCGGCTGCCGCGCGACTGTGCAATGGGGGCGGCGATGTGCAGGACGGACGGGTGCATGGTGTTCAACACCTCGTCGAGCATGCTCACATCGGGCTCCTCGAGCATCTGGACCTCGACACCCGTGGCCGCGTACATCTGCATGAGCCCCGGCCCGGAGACGCCGCGAAGCGAGGCATCCTCGGCGCTTTGAGAGGGCTTCAGCAGCAGCACGCTCGGCCGGCGCGAGCCCCTGTCGAGAACCTTCGCGGCCTGGCGATGAACCTCCCGCAGCGCGAGGGGGTGCATGGCCTGACCCCGGCCACTCCATGACGCCAGTGCCTTCAACGTGGCCGGCCCGAGGCGCCCGTCGACGGGCATGGGTTGCGCCCCCAGCACCCGCAGCGCTTGCTGGAGCCAGACCACGCGCGCGTGCGCCGCGTCGCCCGGGTGGGTGCGCCAGATCTCGCGCAGGCCGGGGTGCAGGCCGAGGGGCCAGGGCCCGGAGCCCGGCACCAGCAATTCCCACGGCATGGCCCCCGAGCCCGACACGCGATGCTGGATGATCAGTTCGATCCCGTCTTCCCGGGCGGCGTCATCGATCGCTACCGCCAGGGTGCGCGGCAGGCCGCACTGACACAGTTGGCGCGCATAGGCGACGCCGCCGCTGCCGAGGCCGGAGGAGAGATCGAAAGAGGCCTCATCGCTGAAGCGGCCCGCGGCGAACTGGACCAGCATGGGAAGCAGGGGCCGGGCCACCTTCATCCGCTCCACCACCTCGACGGCCGGTCCGCGGTAGTTCTGCGCCGTGTGCCCGACCTGTTCGGGAGAGTCGATGAAAAGGCCCTGCAGCGCGACGGTGGTTTCGGCATGGCCTGGCGAGGCGGCGGGCGAGGGGAGGGGCGAGGCTTGCGGTGGCACTGGGGGCGGGGGCGCGGGCAGCGCCACGTTCACGCCGAGCCCCTCGGCCAGTCCACGAATCCGGCCCGACAACCCGGGGAGGTCGATGCCGGGGAAGGCCTGCGGCAGTTCGGCCGCGATCCGAGCTTGCAAGTGCAGCGCGTCGAGCTGCCAGCGAGCGGGGACGGCGGCCTCCCGATCGATCTCGCGCAGCGCGCTGCGCAGCAGGCGCACCGCTGTGCTGCGCTCTCCACTGGCCGAGGCACGCGCGGCTGCCTCGGTCTGAAGCACCGCACAGAAACGCCGCTCGCGGCGCATGCGGCGCAAGACCGCCGCCAGCCAGTCCGGTGGCAATACTTCGGTCGGAGCGATGGCCAGCCGGTCGCAGGCCAGTGCCACCTGGCGCAACCAGGCGGCCGGCTCGGCGGCGGCGATCGAGCGCGACAGCTCGCGCAGGGCATCGGTGGCCTGTTCGCCGCGGCCGGATACGCGAAGCCACTCGACGCGGGTCAGGCTCATCCGGATCCTGTCGTGGGGCTGCAAACGCCGGTGACCGGGCAGGCCGAGCGGGTCGACGCGCAGCAGCCGGTTCACCCGCGTGACGAGCTCGGGCGGCATCCCTTCTATCGGCTTCAGGTACCGCAGACCTGCCGCCGAAGCCAGCCGCAGCGCAGCGTAGTCCATGCGCGCCAGCTCCTCGGCCCAGGCACGAATCGACTGGCTGCGATCCCATTGGGGGGTGCAGCAGGCCATCGACGCGAGAAAGACCTGGCAGCGGATCCTCGACGGCAGCGCCGGCAAGCCCGCCGCGAGGCCCAGCGCTCGGGCGACGAGGGCCGCCTGCTGCTGCTGATCGCCCTGCGCCTTCCGCAGGGCAGCCCTCAGCAGCATGTGCTCGATGCGCAGGTCGAGCGACTCGTCCGCCATCGCTTCGTCATGGTCCTGAAGCTGGCTGGTCGCCTGACGCAGGTTGCCGATGTCGAATAGGTTGATGCGAGCCATTTGCAGGCGCGTCCTCAACTCGGCCGCGTGGTCGCCGGTTTCGGCGTGCAGGGACATCTCCTGCGACAAGGCATCGAGTGCCGGTCCGAAATCCATCAACGTGCGGCAAGCCCGCGAACGAGCTGCCCAGGCTTTCACTCGCAGGCCCTGGAGCCAGCGCTGCACCAGGCCCTCGGAGCGCGTGCTCTTCAGGGCATCGAGCATCGCCTTGGCTCGGTCTCGCGCGGCTGCCGGTTGACCGGCCAGGAGCTGGATCTCCACCATCAATGCATCAGTATCCGCATCAAGAACCGCATGGCCTCGGACGATGGTGAAGCGCAGGCCGGGTTGCCGCCCCTGGGGATGCAGGGCGAGGAATCGGCGCAGGGCTGCTGCGGGCAGCGCTGCGCCCAGCAGCAACCGCGGCTCGTCCTCGGCGAGCTCGTGACGCGCCTGCACTCGATCCTCGGCCGAGGCCCAGCGGCCGGACACAGCGGCCAGCCGCTGCAGGCCTTGCTGCCAGAGGCGAAGCGCCGCCCGTGGAGCCTGTTCGGCCAAGAGCAGGCCGGCCTCGTCGCGCACCCATTCGGCGTAGCTCTCCGCCTCGCCCTGGCGCAAGGCATGCTGACCCCAGAGCCGGCTGTACCGGCGCGCCGATGGATCACCCGGCTGGGCGGCAGGCAGCCGGCTCAGCGTGAGCAGCACCTGGCCTCGCTGTTCGCTGCTCAAGCGCGTTCCCAGCGATGCTTCGAGCTGGGCGCGCCCGGCATCGACCTCGACGGCATCGCGTGCGAGGTCGCAGCGCAGTTGCCCTTCGTCGACCAGGGGCACCAGCCGCCCGGCGGCCGTGCCCAGCGTGGAGACGAGCGCGTCGTAACGGGCCAATCCGGCCCTCGCACGCGACATCTCCCGCTCCTTGGCCGACGCGATCTCGGTTTCGCGCGACAGCGCCAGATACTGCCGGGCCAGCGTGAAATGCGCGCGCGCCTCGGTCTCCGTCGACACCAGCCGCAGGGCGCCGGCGCCGCTTCGGAGTTCGCTCTCGCGCAAGTCCTCCGACAGCACCACCTGCGCCAGCGGGATCACCTGCGCCGGCTCCCCGTCGTGGCGCTGCACCCGTGCCCACCAGGTCGAGGCGGCCGCCGGGCCCCGGAGCAGGAACTCGTGGAAAGCCTCGTCGGCCAGGGCCTCGCCCCGATCCGGGCCGTCTCTGCTCTCAGCCCAGGCGCGGCGCGCGCGGGCGATGGCCATGCGATGGATCCGCTCGACCACCGGGCGGTCCTGGTGCATCAGCGCGCGCCTCATCGGGTGCTTCACGACCGGCTGGATGACGACGGCATCGTCGGAGCTGGGCTCCACGCTGATCCACGACGTGGCGCTGGCGTACTCGCGCAGGCGCCGCCACAGCGAGGCCAGCGAAGCGGTGTCGAGCGCGCCTCCGCGCTGCCACAGCCTGGGCCAGTCGCGATGTGCCACGCCATCCTGAGCGGGGTCGTCGGCGCTCAGGTCACCCCGCAGGGCGCGCCGCAGCGAGGCCGCGAGCACCTGCTCCACGAAGCCGCGCGTGAGACGGCGCGCGAGCACGCCGTAGCGCAGCAGCCAGCGCAGCGCCGGGTCGGGGATGCGCTTGAGCACCCGCTCGATGAGGTAGAGCGTGTCCACGTCCACGCCCTGGCCCAGATCGGCGACGCTCATGCCGGGCGTGGCCAGCAGCACATCGGCATACAGCGACAGCTTGAAGGGGCTGCCGTGGGCGCGCTCTATCACCGCCTGCAGCACGTCGGGCCGAGGCGACTGCGCGATGCTGGCGAGCCGCCGATCAAGGTAGATGCGGGATTCCCCCACGCTGAACGGAGTGACCTCGCAGCGGGCCAGCTGGGCAATGAAGGCCTCGTGGACCGGTCCGTACTGCTCCGCCAGGGTGTAGCGGCCGGAGAGGATCAAGGCCAGGCGCGGCGCCAGCGCGGGCGCGCCTGCCAGGGCATGCAGGCGCTCGCGAAGGCGCGCCACCGCCTGCACCAGCGCGTGCAGGTCGACCTGGTGCTTCAGCGAAGCCTCCTCGAGCGTGTCCAACACGAGTACCACGGGCTCTCTGGCCCGCGTCTCGAGCAGCACCCGTGCCATGCGTTCGCAGACTTCGGTCTCCAGGTCGGCCAGGCGCTTGGCGGCGACCACTGGATCGCCGGCCGAATCGGAACCGCCGGTGGGCACGCGGCGCCGCTCTTCGGCCAGGTCGGCCAGCAACTCGTAGAAGGGCCGCCCCGGCAACTGCGGATCCAGCCGTTCGACGAACTTGCCGAGCAGGAAGGCGCTGGCCAGCGAGCGCTCGGAGTCCTGCAGGAAATCGAAGTCCAGACGCGAGATGGGAACGTCTCGCGGCAGGCACCAGCGCGCCGCCAGCCAGCGCAGGAACATCGTCTTGCCGCTGCCGCCGGGCGCGTGCAACTGCAGGATGAAGCGGGCGGGGTCCTCCAGCAGCCTCTGCAAGCCATCGAGCAGGCTCAGCTCGACCTCGTCCTCGCCGAAGGCAAAGGGCAGCTTCTCGCGCTCTATGTAGCGGCTGGTGCGGAAGTAGTCTTCGGCGAATCCGGCGCGGGCCGCCAGCAGCGCGCGCTCGCGCGGCAGCGTCGAGGCAAGGGCCGGCGGAAGATAGGCGCGGCGCTGCTCGATCAGGTCGAGCAGCGATTCGCAACGCGCGATGTCGAAGCGATCTCGCGCGTCCCCGTAAAGCGACTGCCAGTGCTCCAGCGCGGCCGGCTCCCCGAGCGTGAGGCGGTGATAGAGCGCCTCCAGTTCGCCGTCGGCGCCCTGGGCTTCGAACCACGCGGCGAGATCGCGGTGCAGGGCAGTCCAGTCGGAGGCATCGCCTTCGTCGGCCGCCATGAGCCGAGCCCGACGGGACGCCTCGATGGCGAACCAACCGTTGCGGCCGGACAAGGGAACGAGGACGCCCAGGTCGGCGAGCCGCTCGAAAGCGCCGGGGACGGGGGCAGGTCCATGGGCAGAGTCGGAGAACGCGGCCGAGGTGACCGGGCCGTCGAACATGGCACGCTCGAAGCGGCGGGCCTGGGCGGCGGCCCGCAACAGCCGCTGGTCGGCAGGAGCGAGCAGCGCCTCGAGGGGGTCGCCTCCGTCGAGCAGGATCCGCCGCAAGGCCTCGAAGCGGGCGCTGGCGGCCGCGTTCGCCGAAGCGGTGCTCCGAGAGTCCGAGGGCGGCCGGTCGATCATGGCGTCGCGAGGTCGGGCCTCATCTCGAGCATGGATTCGCAGAGCTTGTCCACCGTCTTGAAGGCCTGCACATCCCAGGGCGGCGAGGTGGGCTTGCCGAAGGCGGCCTTGTCGATCGCACTGACGACGTTCTCCTCGGTGTAGAGCAGGGGCGACCACTGGTGGCAGAGTTGGCGGGCGAGGCGTCGGAAGTCGCCGGGGCTGAACAACGGCACCTCCACGAGCCGCGGCGGCCGCTCCATCAGCGTGAACGGCACGCGCAGGTCCTTGTAGAGCTTTTCGTCCAGGACCAGGATCAGCCGCAACTTGTCCACGGCGCCGCCGGCCACCGGCTTGAAAAGATGCTCCATCAGCACCTCGCCCATGGCGCGGGTGTCCAGGCCCTGAAGCTGGTCAAGCACCAGCAGCAGGCCGTCGGGCTCGGCACACAGCCCCAGGGCATCGCGGAACGAGGCAAGGGTGTCTCGCGTCAGGTCTTCGGTCTGGCCGGATTGTTCGGTCAGTGCCAGCCCGTCGTCAGGCACGGGGCCGTGCGCGGGGGTGGGCTCGAAGGCGGTGATGCCGCGCTGGCGCCGGTTCAGGCCCCAGTTGAAGTCGCGGAAGTGCTCCGACGGCAGCGGTGCGCCCGGGGCCGTGCTGGGCGGCGCGCCCACGGGGCGGCGGCGGTCGTCGCGGATCCAGCGCAAGGCCTCCAGCCAATCGACCTTGTCCTCCGGGTTGAACTCGATCCGCGCGACGCGGCTGCCGGCCCGCTCGCTGGCCTGCGCGGTCCAGCGCGCCAGGTGCGACTTGCCGCTGAGCTTGGCGCCGACGATCAGCAGCAGGTGTCGTGAAAGCTTGTCCGAGGCCGGGGGGCAGCAGCGCACGGCCTCGTGGGCCTCGCGCCGCTCGGGCAGCCGGGCGACGAAGCGCTGGGCCAGCGTCGTCAGGGGCTGGCGGGGAGGGCGCGGCAGCACTTCGGCTGGAGCGGCCGCAAGCGTCAGCCGGGGCAGCGACCAGTCCGGCTCCTGGTCGATGGCGCCGGGCCGCGCCACCGTCATCTGCCAGCGTGCCTGCTGCACCGCCAGGTCGAGCGCCAGCCCGCCGCCGCTGAGCAGGCCGCGATAGCAGGCCTTGGAGAATTCGAGGGCGATGTCGCCCGCGATGTCGCCCTGCATCGCCACCGTGGCGGCACTGCCGGCGCGCAGGAAGGCCTCGTCCAGGCTGGCCACCGGAGCGGGCTCGCTCCAGCCTGCGCCGGTCCTGCAGGCATTGAGGAACGCCACCCGCGGTGCGATCCCCTTCAGTTGCACGGCGATGTTGACGAGAGGCCAGTCCTCGTAGGCGCCGGGCTGGCCCGCCGTCCCAGGCCGCCAGAGGCTCAGGGCATGCTGGCCCGGGGGCCCGTCGCCCCGACCATGTCCTATGAAATGCAGCACGTGCGGCCGCACCTTGCGGCACCACTCGATGATCTGCGCGACGCTCGGGTGCTCCAGCACGTCGTACTCGACGTCGTAGCGCAGCGCCGCGGAGGCGAACAGGCGCTCGATCTCCAGCCGCTCCGCATCGGCCCCGATCTGCTGGGCGGCGAGCACATCCGGCTCGGCGCAGCTGGCGACCAGCACGCGGATCGGCCAATCCATGGGCGTCGCCGCCGAGGGCAGGGCCTGGGCCCGGAAGACCGAGCTGCCCGGGTCCAGCGCCGGGAAGCCGCCGCCATCGTCCGCCAGGCGTTCCCAGGGCAGGGCTTGCAGCTCGGGCAGCCGGGGATCGATGGCGAACCAGGTGCGCAGCGGGCCGGCCTGGCGCAGCTTGTCCCATTCGGCCAGCAGCTTGCCCTGGCCCAGCAGGCCGCGCATGAACCGGCCGACCGCATCGAGATGACGTCGCTGAGCCTGCAGCTCCAGGACGCGCAATGCGGTCAAGGCCAGTCCGGGCTGCTGCGGATCGTCGATCGGCCGGTGAGGGAGCGGCCCGGCGGCGATGCCCGACGTCGCGCCCTTGACCACGGCGAACGGGCCGCCGATGTCCGGGGCGATCGACAAGGCCGCGCTGAAGCCCTTTGCCGCGCCCCGCGCGGCCGTGATGGCGATGCGCGCGGCCTGCATCAGCGGCCCCTGGCGTTCACTCGACCGTCAGCACGACGGCGGGTTGCGGGACAAAGGGCTGCTTCGTCTCCGTCAGGCCGCCGCGCATCACCTGCTCGGGATACATCGCCCAGCCCCGGCCTTCGCGCACCAGCCGCCCGGCCTTATAGGCGAAGGCCGCCTCCGCCCCCGCAGCGCCCTTGAATTTCAAGGTGCTGCTGCTGGCCACCGACACCGAGCCCTTGCCGCCGAGGTCGATGAACTCACCGACCTTGCCTTCCACGCCGGCCTCGAAATCCGCCTTGTCGCCTCGGCTCATCAGGAGCTCGCTGGCATAGGCGTATTCGTAGGCGACATGCAGGCGGCCTTCCTCCAGGTGCTCCGCCGGGATGCCGGTCGTATTCAGGTCGGCGAGCAGCTGGTTCAGCCTCAAGGGATCGACGCTGAGGTAGTGCAGCCCGGTCAAGGCAAAGGAGAACTCATTCGCCCCGGCGAAGCGCAGGTCCAGCTTGGGCACGGCACCGATGCCTATGCATTGCAGCGCCGCCTGCAGGAAGTTGACCGCCCCCGACAGCTTCTTCGACGAGGTGTAGTGCAGCTCGATGTTGCCCAGCTCGCCCTTGGTGGGCTTCAACGTCTTCACGGCGGGCAGCGCCTCGGCCAACTCGCCGAGCCGCACCAGGCGCTGCGACTCGCGCACGTAGCTGTAAAGCTCCGGCGGCTTCACGCCGCTGCGCGGCAGGAACACGGGTTGGTATCCGAGCTTGTTCAGCTCTCGAACGAGTGCATCGGCCACGATGATCCCCTTCGCGGCGCACGAGGGCGCCGAAGGTGGGAATCATGCGCCCGCCGGCGGCGAGGGGCAATCATCCGGGCTGGGGACATCCGCGGCGCCGCAACCGGCACGGCACCGCGGCTCAGGCGATGCTGGCCGGCCGCACCTGCCTCGCTGCCCACAGGGCCGCGGCGATCACCAAGCACATCGTGGCGAAGGCTACCCACGCATAGGGCCACAGCATCGGCAGGCCCAGCAGGATCAGGCCGTCGTTGCCGCCGGGGATCAGCAGACTGCCCCAGCCCATCAGCAGGCCGCCGCTGAAGCATCGCAGCAGCTCCACCGCGCGAGGTGTGCGCGCCTTCCACAGCCCGGCGCGCCAGCCACCCCACATCGCGCCAGCGAGCAGGCAGCCGAACAAGCCGAGCCGCGTGCCATGACCCATCGCCATGCCACGGGCCAGCTCGGCCAGCGCGTCCGTGTAGGCCCAGGACCCCTCCAGCAGCAGCAGCGCGAGAAAGGCCAGGCCGATGGAGAGGGTCGCCGCATGGGGTGTCCACGCCAGGCGGGGGTGCCCGCCACGGCGCCGCCACGGGCCACTGACTCGCCAGAGCACGAAGGCAGCCCAAGCCCATCCCAGCGCGAGCGGTGCAGCAAAGAGGGCGGAGCCGCCTGGCAGCGGATCCGGCCGTACCCGGAAGAGGGCGTCGACGCTGAGGCATCCGAAGAAGAAGCCCGGCGGCGTTGCCAGGTAGGCCCATTCGCCGTTTCCCAGCCGCGCCACGGCACCGAAGACGCAGGCCCGGTTCACGAAGGCGCCCAGGCCCAGCAGCGCCGATCCCAGGAGCGTCCAGCGACTCACGGCGTAGGGCGCTGGCAACGTCGGCGCCGGCAGTGGCAAGGCCCGCAGCAAAAGCAAACCACCGGCGACCCACAACGAGGCTTCGAGGAGGCTGCGCAGGCGTGTGCCGCGGCCCTGGTCCATCAGTTCATGGACGGCGGCCACCGTGCAGGTGGCGCCGCGCTGGATCGCCGCGCCCATGAGTGCCGCGCAGGCACCGGCGGCAAGCGCCAGCAGCCACTGCCCCGGGCTCACCGGTTCACCCTCGGGCCAGTGGCCCGTGCCTTCGAGAGCGAAGGAGCGGCGGCACTCATGCCGGCTGCGGGCTGTCGAGGCTGTGCTCGATCACGCCTTCGATGGGGTCGACCGGCGCGCGCCACGGCGCCCGCTCGATCATGCGGCGGGCGTCGACCAGGCCAGCCGAGCGGCGCGCGTGCACGCCGGCAGAAGTGAAGTCGATGTCCTTGGTGTGGTCCTCGCCCTCGATGCGAGGCGCGACCAGGTGGGCCACGTGCATCGTCGTGCCGCAGCCCCACGCGGCCAGGTCGGTGGCCTCCTGCTGCCTGCCGGCAGGCATCAGCCTGTGCATCTCGCGGATCACATGGCGCAGGCGGTGGATCTGCTTCTGGCGTGCGATGTGGCTGTCCGCCCGGCTGGCGTACTGGATGTCCTTCTGCCGCCCCATCACCTGCCAGATCGACTCGGGTTGCGGCGCGGTCTGGTGCCAGACATTGACGGCGAAGATCAGCGCATCGCGCCGCGGGTTGTCGTCGAGCACGGCCTCGATGGGCGTGTTCGAGTACAGGCCTCCGTCCCAATACGCCTCGCCGTCGATGCGTACTGCCGGGAACGCCGGCGGCAACGCGCCCGAGGCCATGATGTGCTCCAGCCCGACCGTCTCCTGGCGGGTGTCGAAGTAGCGCATGTGGCCGCTGCAGACGTTGACCGCTCCGACCGTCAAGCGCATCCCGCCTTGCTGCAGCTGCCCGAAATCGACCAGCTCGCGCAGCGTGCGGCGCAGCGGCTCGGTGCTGTAGTAGGCCGCCTGGTCGACGCCCAGCGGGGCCTGCGTGCCTCGCAGCGCGCCCAGGTTGGGCTCGAAGAAGGCCGGGATGCCGCGCATCACGGTCGTCATGTTCGCCAGCAGGTTGCCCATGCCGAGCCAGTCCAGGGGACCGGCCAGGCGGGACTGCTGCTCCACGTGGCCCCAGAACGCGTTCAGCCGCTGCAGCCGCTGCTCGCACGGGTTGCCGGCGATCAGTGCGGCGTTGATGGCGCCTATGGACGTGCCGATGACCCAGTCGGGCTCTATGCCGGCTTCGTGCAGCGCCTCGTACACGCCGACCTGGTAGGCGCCCAGGGCGCCGCCGCCTTGCAGCACCAGCACCACCTGGCCGGGCAGGTCATGGCCATTGGCAGGCGACGAGGCCGCTGTCTTCTTGGAAGGTCGATTGGAAGGCATGGTGTTTCCCGGCAGGCGGCGTTCTGTTGCGTCGGTCGAAGCGCGGCCCGGCTTACATGTGCTCCATCATCGTGGCGGGCTGGCCGTCGTTGACGATGTCGGCGATGGTCAGCTCGACGGCCTGGCTGCCGCTGTTCTTCCACCAGTGCCTGGTGCCCAGGAACTCGCGCGAGATGTCGCCCGCCTTGTGCAGGATGGGGACCGCGCACTTGCTCGAGTGCTCGTAGATCTCGCCGCTGTCGATCATGATCAGCGCCGGCCGGTCTTCGTGGCTGTGGAAGGGCACGACACCGCCGGGGGCGATGGTCATGTGGCGCAGGCGAAGCCGGCGGTTGTCGAGATGCACGTTCTCTTTCGCCAGATCGATCGCCGACAGCTCGGTGTCGACGACGCCCATCGGCATCGTGGCGGCGCCGGCCAGGGCATTGGGCATCGCCTGGTTGGGAGGGCATTCGCCGGCCTGGGCGTTGGCAGCAGCGAGCGAGGCTGCCATCGCCGCCAGCGCGGCGACGACACGGGCCCAGCGGGACGAGCGGGTGCGGATGATCGAGCGGTTCTTCATGGGTTTCTCCTGAGAGGTGAGGTGGGAATCGATGGGCACCGGGGGCGGGCCGGGAGTCACTGCGCCGTCCAGCCGCCTTCGATGGGCAGCACGGCGCCGGTGATGGACGCGGCATCGTCGGAACACAGGAACGCAGTCAGCGCGGCCACCTGTTCGACGGTGACGAACTGCCTGGTCGGCTGAGCGGCGAGCAGCACGTCGCGGATCACTTCCTGCTCGGTGATGCCGCGGGCCCGCGCGGTGTCGGGGATCTGTTGCTCGACCAGCGGGGTCAGCACATAGCCGGGGCAGACCGCGTTGACGGTGATGCCGGCTTCTGCCAGCTCGAGCGCGACGGCCTTGGTGAAGCCTGCCACGCCGTGCTTGGCGGCCACGTAGGCCGACTTGTACTTGCTGGCCACCAGGGCATGCGCCGACGCGACGTTCACGATCCGGCCCCAACCCTTGCGCTTCATCGCCGGCACGGCCAGCCGCACGGTATGGAAGCTGGCGCTCAGGTTGATCGCCAGGATGGCGTACCACTTGTCGACCGGGAACTCGTCGACCGGCGCCACGTGCTGGATGCCTGCGTTGTTGACCAGGAGGTCGACCGCGCCGAATTCGGCGATGGCGGTGCCCATCATGCGTTCGATCTGCTCGGGTTGGCTCATGTCGGCGCCGTCGTGGCGCACCTGCACGTCGTGCATCTCGCTCAGCTCGTGGCGCAGGCGCTCGATCTCGCGGCCATCTCCGAAACCGTTGAGGACGACGTTGGCGCCTCGCGCGGCCAGCGTTCGTGCGATGCCGAGGCCAATGCCGGAGGTGGAGCCGGTGACCAGCGCGGTCTTGCCGATGAACATGAGGTTCTCCTAGGGACGGGGTGAGGAGGGGGAGGGGACTGGGCTGCGATCGGCCTCGACGGTGCGGGTGAAGCGCAGGTGCGTGATGTCGAGCGGGAAGAACAAGCCCCAGGTCCACTCGACCCAGATGCGCAGCTTCCGGCCCGGCGTGGGCATGCGCAGCAGGTAGTAGCCGCGCCACAGCAGCCAGGCGGGCAGGCCGGTCAGGGCCAGGCCGAAGACTTGGGCCACGCCCTTGAGATGGCCGGTGGTGGCCATCATTCCGCGAGCGGCGTAGGCAAACGGCCGGGTGGGGCGCCCCTGCAGCACGCGCAGAAGGTTGTCGGCCAGACGGCGGGCCTGGGCGACGGCGAATTGCGCCGTTGGTGGGCAGATGCGACCATCGATCGCGTTAGGCAGCGCTGCGCAGTCGCCCAGCGCCCATAGATCCGGGACGCCATCGACGCGGCCGTCGGCCTGCGTGGCAATGCGGCCGCGCACCGTGGGCAGCGCCAGCCGCGCTACCAGCGGATTCGGCTGCGTTCCCACCGTGCAGACCACGGTGGCGCTGGCCAGGCACTCGCCGGTGGCCAGCTCGACGCCCTCGACCTTGACCCTCGCCACCCCGGCACCACAGCGAACCTGAACCCCCCGCTTCAGCAGCGAGCGCGCGGCGGCGTGGCCCAGCGCGGCGGGCAGCTCCGGCAGCAGGCGCTCGCCGTCGTGCAGCAGGCTGACCACCAGGCCGGCTTCACGGGCCTTCGGATAGTGTCGGCTGGCGCTGCGCAGGAAGTCCGCGATCGCGCCGGCCACCTCGACGCCGGAGAAGCCGCCGCCGACCACCACGACATGCCCCAACGCCCGGCGCTCTGCAGGGTCGCAGGCGAGTTCGATGCGCGCCAGCGCCTGCAGAACGCGGTTGCGGATGTGCATGGCGTCGCCTACCAGCTTCAAGGGCAGTGCGTGCTCGGCCATGCCGGGCATCAGGTCGAGCCGGGCGCGTTGGCCGACCGCCAGCACCAACTGGTCGCAGGCGAACTCGATCGGGCCGGCCAGGGTGTCGCAGACCAGGAGGCGCGCTTCGGTGTCGACCGAGCGCACAGTCCCCATCACGAAACGGACGCCGGGAAGCATCTCGCGGATCGGCGCCACCACGTGCTCGGGGAAGACACCTGCGCCCACCACCTCGGGCAGCATGGGGTTGAAGGTGGTGTAGCTCTCTTCGCTGATCAGCAGCAGCTGCCAGCCGGACGGCAGGCGCCCGGACAGGGCCTGGGCCAGCGTGGTGCCGGCAAAGCCGCCGCCTACGATGGCGATGGTGCGAAGCGGGGTGGGCAGGGTGGTCATGGCGGTTTGGTCTGCAATGGCCGCCAGTGTCTGGAGCGTCGCCCGGTCCGTGAAATCGCATGATTTCATCGGGCCATGTGCGGTGGTTATCGCTTCGGGTGTAAGGCCGCGGGACCGATGCGCGACTGCCGCGGATGGAGCTCTACCAGATCCGCTACTTCCTGGCCGTGGCCGAGACGCTGAGCTTCACCCGGGCCTCGGAGCGCTCGTTCGTGTCGCAGCCGGCCTTGACCAAGGCAATCCAGCGGCTCGAAGAGGCCATCGGCGGCCGCCTGTTCGACCGCACCAAGAGTTCGGTCCAGTTGACAGAACTGGGCCACGCCATGCTGCCGAACTTCCGCCAGATCTTCGACACGGCGCAGGCCGCACGGGAGCAGGCGCGACGCCTGACTCGACAGCAGCAGGAAGTGGTTCGCGTGGGCGTGATGTGCACGATCGACTTCCACCAGGTGCTGCCCGGCTTCATCGAAAGCCAGGACCGGCACGCGATCGAGCTGGTGTTTCGCGAGGGCAACCTGGAGGCCCTGACCGACGAGCTGGACCGCGGCGAGGTCGACCTGGGCATCATGTGCTCGCCCCACGACACGCCGCGCCGCTTCAAGGCCACGCCGCTGTTCCGAGAGGACTACGTCGTCGCCATAGGCGACGACCACCGCTTCGGCGGACGCCCGACGATCGAGATGGCCGAACTGGACCGGGAGCGCTACTGCGAACGCACGTACTGCGAGTTCTCGAGCTACATCGAACGCCTGCTCGAGGAGCGCAACGTGCGGCTGGAGGTGGTGCAGCAGTCGCACCGCGAAGACTGGATCCAGGCCTTCGTGCGCTCCAACTTCGGCGTGGCATTCATGCCCCAATCGATCGCCGACGCGGCCGGCCTGGCCCATGTGCGCACGGCAGACTGTCCCATCGTCCGCGAGGTCAAGCTGCTGGTGCAGGCCGAGCGACCGGTGGGCGCGGCCCAGCAGGCGGTGATCGACTCGTTGTGCGGCTATGCGTGGCCGCGGTGAGACGGTGTCACGATCGAGGCGTAGCTTGCGAGCTCAGCTGTCGGGGACACGGAGCGAACCCCTAGCCGACCAGCCGGTCGATCTACAGAGCCAAACCGGCGAAACAAAGAAGCTCGCGTTGCCCACCTGTCGATCGCCTAATTGGCTGCCAAGCCTGCCGCGTTCGGCGAAAGGCCCGCGGTGAGCGGGCGTTGCGCCAGCGTCCCATCGTCGCGCACCTTGAAGGACGAGATCGTGCCCGTCGTGCCATTGCGCACGTAGAGGTGGTGACCGTCGGCCGAGACCACGAGGTCAGCTGGTGCCGAACCCTCGCCCGTTGTTCCAGCGACGGCTTCCTGCAGGCTGAGCGATCCATCGGGCGCAACGTGATAGCTGCTGACGTTGCTGCTGCCTGTGTTGGCGATATAGGCGAAATGGCCCCCGGGCGTTACCGCGACCCAGCAGGCCGCCGTCTGCGCGCTCGGCACCGCCGCGCTGACCACTTGTGGCAACTGTGGATCCACGTTGCTGAAACGGTAGGACGACACACTGCTGGCACCTGGAGCGCCGCCGGCCGCCTCCGACACGATCAAACGGTTTCGCGCGTTGAATGCGAACCCGAAGGGCGTCATGCCGGGAGAGGCGGTCACCAATGGTTGGCGCAAGCTGAAGTCATCGCGCACGCGGTAACTGGTCAGCCGATTGGTGGCCTTCTCCGTGACGACGAGCGCGTCGCCGTCGGTGCTGAAGCTGACCTGCGCCGGCATCGTGCCACCCGCTTGCGAAAGGCCACGGATGCCATCCGCCAAGGGCTGCAGCATGCCGTGGTCGTTGCGGAAGCCCGCCACGTTGCCGTCGCCACCATCGTTGAGCACATAGACGCGGCCGTGGTGCTCGGTGACGCTGATCGGGTGCATGCCGTGGGAGGGAACCTTCGACTTCCAGACCAGATCGGCTCCCTCGAGCGCGAAGGTCGAGACGCTGTCGTCCCCGGCATTGACGACGAAGACGTGCGCGCCGTCGCGGCTGAGTGTCACGGCTCCTTGTGAGCCGAGGCCCGCACCCGTGCCCAGGCCCCCAGTCGCCATGCGAGTGGCCAGCACGAGGCCACCGTCGTCGCCGCGCGCATAGACCAGCAGTTCATTGCCGGCGGGGTCGTTGCTGCTGGTGAAGACCATGCCGGAACGCAGGCCGGCCAGGGCGGCGGATGCAAACCCCAGTCCGATGCTCGCGGCCACGATGCCGCCAATGAGAGTGCGTCTTGAGAAAGTCATGTGGACTCCTTGGGTGAGAAAAGAAAGAAGACCTCCCTTGTGATGCCCAGCAATCGAGCAGGTGACCTCCGGTACCTTGCCCTCGCGTTCGCGAGGCCGGGCGCGCAGCCTCTGCCTTCCGGCCACGCATTCGGTGCCGTTCCAACGAAAGGCCACCGTCCTGGCGGCCAGGGAGCAGATGTCGTCCACGTGGCCTGGGTCCCACGCGTCCGAAACTCGATGACGACGTGGTTGCACCGACATCTCGCCCAACGTGGCCGCGGGCGCGCTTGGTGTCTTTCTCCATGCCGATTCGGCCTTGGCCTTCGGTCCGAGAGTCCACGCCAGGGCGCACGATTTCACCGCGAGCCAACCCCGCAGAGCCATCATTGATCCTTCCAGACGAATCGCCGTTGGAAGGCATTTCGCGGCTGGACCCGCTGGCGTTACCTCGGCGGAGGAATCTCCCCGACGTCAGGAAGGAGACGCCCGAGGCTGGCGCCGACCGTCACGGCGGCGAATACAGCCCCCAGATGCCCCGCCAGGTCCAGCATCGTGCCTGCGTGCGGGTGCGCCACGCCGAGCATCGCGCAGGCTGCGGCCGCACTGGCAAGGCCTCCCAGTGCAGCCGTGGCGAAGGGACGCAGCGCCCAGCCACGGCGTAGCATCCAGATCGCGAGTGCCATGAGCACGGCAGACATGCCCACCAGGTAGCCGAGGCACTGGACCACCTCGGAGGCTGCCGCCCCCCATGCAGGGATTTGAGCGGCCGCCGGCGCCGCCCATGTGCCCACGCCGGCGACCATCCAACACACCATTGGCAGGACGGGCACGAACCACCAGGCGGGCGTGTGGCCCGGTACGCTGACCGCGAACAGCGCCAGGGCCGCGGCGATGGCGGTGGTCGCGGCCGACAAGACGGCCGCCCAATGCCACAGGTTTCCCTTGCCTGGAACACCCAGCGACTCGTTATGGCCCAGCGCGCACGACATGAGGCCCATGAGGCCGGCCGTGGCCAGCCAGACGAGGGCACGCTGCCAGGGCGGTCGCAGCGGCACCACGGGCCGCAATGACTGCACCAGCCGCGCCAGCGTCGCTTCAGGATCTTGGCTCAAGCACACCTTTCGAAGATGGGGAGACCAGCAGAACGCGAAGGGCGCGCAGGGCGCGTGACAGGTTGACCCGGACGGCCCCGGCGCTGCGGCCGGAAGCCTTTCCCGCGTCGAAGGCCGGTTCCTCGGCCATGAAGATACGCCAGGCGGCGTCGCGCTGCGCGGGAGGCAGTTGGCTCAATGCAAGCTCCAACCGCCGCCGATCGACGCGGCGCGTATGCAGGTGGGCCGGATCTGCCTCGTCGTCCGAGAAACTCTCATAGGCCACTGGGGCATGAACCTCGCAGCGACCCAGACGCATCAAACTGCGCAACGCGTCGGCCGACCGCCGACGGCAGATGGCCGCCAACCAGGCGTCGTAGGAGCGGTTGGCATCGAAGGTGTGCAACGCGGCGTGCACGCTGATCAATGTTTCCTGGACGATGTCATCCAGGACTTCCGGCGGCGCGCCGAAGCGACGGGCAGTTCGGCGTGACAGCACCATCGACTGCCGCAATAGGGTTTCGTACGCCCGCTTGTCGCCGGCCTGGGCACGCTGCGCTAGTCGGCGTCGTAGCGCATCAGCCATCGCTTGCGACATGGAACACTCCTGGCCCCAGACTGGGGCCGCCATTCAGCAATTGACGTGCCCAATGCGTCACGCGGCGAACAGGGAGAGATCCAGCGATGGTCATCGATACGCGACAATGTATATTATGTCAAATGACGACCGGCGACACGATGTTCTTGTGGATCCGACGAGCTGCTTAGTTGTCCGACACGAAATCCCTACGTTTCGGCCCTTTGGATGCGACACCAAGGCTCTTTTGTGGCCTTCGTTCTCAGCGCAGTGCGCCTGGTGTCGCGATTTGCTCAAGTTTTAAGCGTTTTCGCCCTCCGCGAACCCATCCGCCGACAACTTTGCCGGGACATCGCGTCGCGCAGCGTCTTCGCGCTGAGACGTTTAGTTACGGCACGCGAAGCCAAGTACCGTCAGCGGGAGACGGATTCCCCTTTTGAACGGCCTTGGATGCCCCTTTCGCGGCCGAAATTCGACCAAGTTCTTCGGCGCCGGTACTTAATGTCGCATCCGTATGCCGATGACGGCACTTTGCGTCGCTGCGGTGTCCCGTGACGGGACTTGCCGTCGTTCCGTTATCCGCGAACGGCACGTGGTGTCGCACCGTCCGCCGTTGAAGGCTCATCGTGTCGGGCCAAAACGACATCCGACCTCGACGGCACGGCGTCATGTGGCCAATGACGCCGTGGTCGCCTCGGCTGTCCAAGCCGCACAGGTTGCGGCATGCGACCACGTTGAACTGCAGGTGGTGCGGACGCCGGGAGTCGAACCCGGGTCAAACCCCTTATAAGGAGGCCGCTCTGACCGTTGAGCTACGCCCGCGAGTCGCGGACGCGCCGACGCCGGCGGCACGCGCTTCAAGCGGCGCGTATGAGGAGGTAGTGGGCGGCGGTTAACATGCGCGAACATCGTAAGGGATGCAGGAGCATGCAGTTGGTCAGCGGCGTGCTTCGAGGCGAAGGCTCCGGCAATGCCGCACGAACTGCTTTGCGATGTGAGCTGTCAGCGTTAGCAGCAGACGATCAACTATCGTCGCCAAGCCCTTGGATCCAGCGGCAAGACCGCCACGAATTCCACCGTGGGCTTGATTTCGCCGGAGGCTACCAGCACCTCGAGCTTGGCCTGTACATCGTCCAGCAGCAAACCCTCGACTTCCACGTGCGGGAAGCCCACCACGGAGCCCACGTACATACCCCGCGCGGGATCGCGCACGATCAAGCCGTGCAGTGACGGCGTCCGCGGCGAGTTGACATACATGGGCAATGGCGCGCCTTCCGGGAACTCGTCGAGAAACGCCGGCAGCTCGGGCTCCTGGCCGGCGAACAGGCACGCGACTTCTGCGCCGTGCTCGACGATGCAGTCCGGCACTTGCAGCTTGCCTTCGGCGACTGCCAAGCGTGAGTCGCCAGGCTCGGGATCAGGCGCAGGGTTGTGGGCCATGGCGCCATTCTCTGCGTAGAAGCGTTCTGCGTGGAAAACCTTCCTGGCGGTCGCGTATTTCAGGTGCTCGGCTTCGGGCTTGGCGGCGTGCCCGAGGAGCATGTCGGCGGAGCTCAAACGCCCGGCTACGAAGCTCGGACGTCGCCGACGACGTCGGGATATGACAGGGAAGGCTCATATGAGCCGCTTCGGTCGCGGCCAAAGTCAAACTCGTAAAGCGTCACGGGCTTGAGCACCTGAACATGCCGTCCCAGGAAGAAGGTGAACGCATTCGGTGCGGACACGAAAAGGTGGATGCGCTCCATCAGCAGCGTCGGGTCCACCTCGCGATCTCGCTTCAGTCGTTCGGCCAGGCCCTCGGCAAGCTGGTTCGCATGCGCCCCGGAGGCGACAACGTTTTGACCGCTTTGAACGTTCAACTTCGCGATCAGAAGTCGTCGAACGCCAGGCAGGTTCTGCTTGACGTAGAGGCGCACCATCGGCTCGGTATCGCGCGTGATGCTCACCGCGCAGGCGGTCCCCTGCCCGTCCGGCGACAACACGACCTCTTCGAACTCCCATGAGGGCCAGGACGGCAAGGCAGCCCCGTCATCGGGCGCCCAGACGACGGGCTTCGGCGAACGCTGCACGATCTCGACGACGCGTGCCGACTTGGTGTCCAGCACCGCACCGGCGGCGAAGGCCAAGGTGGCGTGTGCGTCGATGGCCAACCGCAATCTGCCGTCGATCGTCGGCAGCTGCAGCAAGAAAGCTCTCAGCTGAGGTTGCAGGGATGCCTTCCAAGCATCGGTGTCGCGAACGAAACGCTCGTCGAACTCCGGGACCATGTTCAGCACGTCGTGGCAGCGGTCTTCGAGTCGATCCAACGCATGCTCGAACGTCTTGATCCCGTACATGCGGTTGGATGTCGTGGTTTCGGCGATAAGCCCTTCATCGCCGCACTTCTCCCGGAACGTCTTGCGGTCGAAGGCCATCCGCCGCTGGCCCACCCACTCAAAGATGTTGCCGTCGTAGATCGTGGCGCTGGAACGTGGATCCGGCCGAACCAGGCCGGCCAAGCGGCAAGCGTCGTCCAGGCGATCTCGCAGCATGTCCAGCGATTCACTGGTGTGCATCAGGCCAAGACTCACGCACAGGGCACGCAGTTCCGATTCATCGACACCAAGGTGGTTCATCCAGTCGCGGCGGATCCGGAATGTGGCACTGCGCGCGGTCGACCCTTTGAACAGCTCGTCGATGTTCAACGTGAACGACTTCATCCGCACCAGACCATGCAGCGGATCTTCGGCATCGGTGCGATGGTTCGTGACCAGCGCGAGGCGGGATCCCCTGCCTTCCTGGCGGTCGTGCTTGAGCGCTTCATACGCGCGCTGCAGCATCGAGGTCTTCTCGGCGTTGATGAACGCGGGCCGCGTCAGGTCCTGGTACGTGTAGTTGCCTCCGGTGGCGTGCCACTTGCACTGCAGACGCTCGACGAGCATCGCGTCGCCGAACTGGTTCTTCGGCGCGCGCGGCGGGTCGTACTCCACCCAGACATCGTCGAATCCTCGCGGTCCGGACTCGAACCCCACTCGCGTGACGTTTCCTTCCGCGTCGAGAAGGCGCGCCGCTTTCAGCCAGAACACGCGCGCCTGGAAGACGTCGCCATCGCGCCGAGTGACAACCGCCTGCGTCATCCTGATGCCTCGTCCCCGCGGCTCAGCTCAGCGGGAACATCGGGCCGAAGAGTTCCCGCCATGCGCGCAGCGCCTCGCCGTTGCGACCTTGCCGCGCATGGTTTATCGCGATCCCGGCCTGCCGGGCTGCCTCGTCCAAGGCCCGCTTGGCGGTGGCAATGCGATTTGCGTCCATCGACGCGCTGATCGGCGGGCCGAGGCCCGCAGGATCCGCCCACGTTTCGCCGACACGATCCGCGAGCGTGGCGAACAGCGACTGGATCTCGCGATCGAACTGTCCACTCCAGCCACCGTACAGGCACTGGAGTGCCATCACCTCGATCAAGAAGGACGGCTTGATGGGCTTTTCCCCGTGCTTCTTGTTGTTGTTCCAGTATTTGACCATCCGCACCAGCCCCTTCCACTCGTTGCCGTAGGCCTGGTGCGCCTTGATGGCCTTTTCGGCGTGGGTTTCGGGATTGGTCTTGATCCACTTGCCGGTGTCGCCGTCGGGGATTTCGTAGTCGTCGCCGCTCGCAAAAGCGGGCACGACGTCCACGCTCAGGATCTTGTAATCGGTCTTGTCTTCCTCTTTGACATCGACGCCGAAGTCGACGTTGATCGATCGGCTTTGCCGACGGACTGCCTTCTCGCCGTACTTGTCGACCAGCGCCTTCTTGTAGTCGTCGAGAACAACGCCGGCGGCCTTGTCGCGGTAGTGCCGCTCGACCTGCTTCATCTCGAAGAAGATGTCGATGTCCTTCAGCGGCTTGGTCTTCGTGTGCCGCTTGTACGAGCCGGTGAGGAAGTCACGCTCGATCGCAAACTTGGTGCGGATGTACTCCCGCACCTCGGTATGCCGCTCGACCGCATTCTTCTGCTCGCGCTCGTTGAGCTCGAGCCGCGATTTGAACTTGCGAAAGGCCTCGTCGATGGTCAGCATCAGGCTTTCCTCCAGTACGCCGTGTTTGCGCTCAAGCCGTTGTGCTCGACCGTTGTTCCGAGGCTCTGCCGCACCATGCCGTCGGTCGACCGCAGGTTGCAGCTGCTCCAGCCGTCGACGTTGGGGCGCCCGTCCTTGTTGCGCACGACCACGCGGTAGTCGGCCTGTGCCGGCACGAGCCCCGCCTTCTTGATCGCGAACTTCAACTGCTCGGTGTCGGTCCAGAACGTGCCGGCGGAGATGTCCCACGTGTAGACGACGGCGACGTCCCAGCGGGTGATGAGCTTGTCTGTTTTCGGATCGAAGATCTCGAGGGTGACGGTCTCCAGGTGCCGGGACTCGATCCACGCGCTGATGCCGCGCAGGAGCACCGCCCAGTCGCCGACGAGCTTGGTGGGGTCCAGGCCACTGAGCCGGATGATGTCCTTCAGGCTCTTGAGCACGTTGTCGGCGACGTAGACGACCGACTGGGTGTAGGAGTAGACGGCTACGGCGCTCATGATTTCAGAAAGCTTTCGACGTCGATGGACAGGCCGCTCTCGGCCTTCTTGCCGGTGTCGGCGTTGTCGCCCAGCTTGGATGACTGGTCTCGCGCGGTGATCCTCGTGCTCTTGGCCTTCAGCGCACGCTGCACCCAGACCAGGTCGTCCGCCGCGCAGGGCAGCGAGACCGCCCAGTCGCCTTTCAGCGCTTCGTAGCCCAGCGGATCCTCCTTCGCATCCGACCCCTCGATCGCGTCATCGTCATAGAGGCAGTAGATGCGCGTGCGGGGCCCGTCGCACGTCGCGACGATGGCGGCACCAGCCGGTGCGCGCTCGGCGATGACCGCGCTGGCCACGCCGGCGACCGCCATCAACTCGTCTCGCGCCGCGCCCTGCTTGCCCTGCGTGAGCAAGTCGACGATGACATCCCACGTCGCGGTGGTATCGCGATGCGGCGAGCTTCGGACAATCCGGCTGACAACGGTGCTCATGCCGACATCCCCTTGATGGCCCGGGCCGCTTTCGCCGCGGCCGCAGCGGCCAGCAGGTCCGCTTCCTTCAGCTTGCCCGGATCCAGTGCAACCTCCTTGCGCACCGTCAGCGCGCTGGCCACCGCCTTGCGGATGGCGCGGCCGTCCAGCCCGACCAGCTCGTCAACGATGGCAGCGAACCCCGGTCCGCCGGTCAAGTCGCCAATCGGCCGGTACGTCTGCGCCAAGCCCTCCAGGCAGGCGGTGAGAATCTCGGCGCAGGCGTCGCGCGCTGGCAGCGGGACCTCCAGCACGAGGTCGCAGCGGGATGTGAACGCCGAGTCGACCGCTTGCGGGAAGTTGCTCGTCGCGATGAACAGCAGGTTGTGATGGGTTTCCGCCAGCGCGTCCAACTGCACCAACACCGCGTCGGTTGCCCGATGAACGTCGACCGGGTTCGCCTGCAGACTCAGCTTGCTGCGGTCAGCGGCGAGCGTCTCCACCTCGTCGAGCAGCACGATGGTCGGGCCGGCCAGGGCGGCTTCGGCGATGGTCTGTGAGAACAGGTCGGACACCGCCTTCTGGGTCTTGCCCATCATGGCACTGCCGAGCGCGTGGGGATCGATCTCCAGCAGGGCGAACCCGCTCTTGTTGAACACCTTGGCGGTCTCGCTGGCCAGCCCCTTCGCAAGCGATGTCTTACCCGTCCCGGGCAGGCCCACGAGCAAGATCGTCCCGTGCAGCGGCAGGACGCTGCGCGAGACCTTCGGGCGGACGGTGAAGTTCACCACCGCCTGGGCCAGCAGCTGGTCCTTCATCTTCTTGTCGACGACGATGGAACCCCACAGGTCGCTCAGCGCCGCGTCGGGCAGCTTGATGTGGCGGTGAACCCCTTTGGGAAGCTCGGCGCGGCTGGATGACATCGGTGACACTAGTGCTGATACGAGTCGCCATCGTACATGATCATTTTGGTCACCACAACAGATCGATACGGCTCACAGTGGTCCGCGACTGGTACCATACGAAGATGGCTGTAACGCACCCCCGGCAGGAATTGCTGGACCGGCTTCCGCAGGCCCAGCGCGAGCGCCTCTCGCACATCGACTTCAAGCTGTACTTTCTCGGGGAGCTTCGGCGTTCCGACGTGGCTGAACGCTTCGGCACTGGCCCGGCCGCAGCAACGCGCGACATTGCCCAGTACCGGCAGATTGCGCCCGAAAACCTGCTGCTCGACCCGGCGGCGAAGGTCTATCGCTCGACTGCGGACTTTGCCCCTCTGTTCGAGCACGCGCCTCTGCGTGTGCTGACGGCGCTGTCCCAAGGTTTCGGAGAAGGCCTGGGCGACGACCTGAAGCCCATGGTCAGGTGTGAATTCCCGACCGCGCTCAGCTTGCCACCTGTGTCGGTGCTGGCACCCATCTCGCGAGCCATTCATCGCGGGAAGGCCGTGCGCCTCACGTACACCTCCGTCGAGAGCGGGCGTACCGAGCGGGAGATCGTTCCCCTCGCCTTGGTCGACATCGGCCTGCGCTGGCACGTTCGGGCCTACGACCGCCGACGCAAGGGGTTCCGGGACTTCGTCTTCACCCGCATGGAGACCCCGACGGTTCTCGAGGACAGCCCGATCGCGGACGAAGAAGGACCGAATCAGGACGACCAGTGGAATCGCGTCATTGAACTTGAACTGGTGCCCCACCCTGAGCACCCGCGGCCGGAGGTGGTGCTGATGGACTACGCCATGCCGGACGGCGTGCTGCGGGTGAAGGTTCGGGCGGCGAATGCCGGCTACATGCTGCGGCGATGGAACATCGACTGTTCGCCGGATCACAGTCAGAGAGGCCTGGAGTACGCCTTGTGGCTGCGGGATCCTCTGGCGCTATACGGTGCCAACAACGCCCAGTTAGCGCCCGGCTACCGGGACCCTCGGGCCGAATCGGTCGACAAACCGATCCGGGCCATGTGACCTACCGCGCGGCGCGCGGCCGTGACGAGCGCGCGTCTTCGTTTCGGAAGTGCGCGCCGCCTCGTCTACGGCGCGTCTAGCCTTGACCTGGACGTGGCGAATGCCTTGCGTGCCCCCAAGTCAAACGAGAACGAGCGGAAGGTCTGCACCGAGAGCGCGGGTGTTGGCGGCAAGCTCCGCCAGGGTGATGTCTGCACCAACGGCCGCCGCCGGCTTCTCAGCAGGTGTTGGTGGGCGGAGAGAAATCAATAAAATCAAACACTTAAGCGATTTACTTAATTTTAGACTTTAACTATAATTCACTGCCATTGCCCCCCCGGAGCAGCGGATCTGGAGCGCCTCAAGCTTGAGATGCCGTGATCGATTGGCCGCTCGCCCGCGGTCGGCGCGGCTCACCGCTTGTCGTTGACTGGCGCCACTGGCGGCGGACGTTGGGCGTCGAAGACACCGTCGCGAGTTAGGGACCGCCGGTGGGAGACGACGGCTTGGCGGTTCGCCTTCGCGCCGTTTTGGGCTCGCGCCGCGCGTCGGCCTCGACGAGCGCCGCGAGACGTTCCAGCGAGCCCTGCAGGCCAGCCACCTGAGCGCGGGCGATCGCGGCGTCCGCCGCGCTGGCTTCGCTGGCGGTGCGCAGCGCTGCGAGGCGCTCGCGCTCCAGCGTCAATTCGGCTGCCGTGGCCAACAGCTGGGCCTTGAGCTCCTCTTCACGATCGCGGGCTGCGTCGAGTTGCCGCCGCGATCGCTCGCCGGCAGCAGAGGCGGCGTCACGCGCGCCATCCAGGCCTTTCTGCAAGGACTCCGCCTGGCGCTCGGCCTTGGTGCGCGCTGTCCGCTCGCGGTCGAGCTCCAACGCGACGCGGCGATCCGCGGCGTCCGCGCGTTCAAGGGCTGCCGCAAGCTGCTGCCTGACGTCTGCCAGCGCTGCGGCAGACTGCTCGTGCTGTCGGCGCATGCGCTCGTTCGCGGCGACCAGTGCGGCCCGAGTCTCTTCGAGCCGTGCCCGCTCCGAGGCGAGATCCTGCTGCACCTGGTTGAGCTGGTCGCCCTGTTGGGCGAACTCGGCCTGCAGTTTCGTCGCCCTGGCGGCCGCCTCGAAGGCAGCGGCGTTCGCCTGCGCGGCCTTCTCCTTCTCGGCCTCGACGTTGGCCACTGCCGAGGCCAGTCCGTCCTGCAGCCGCTCGTCGAAGTCGGCTCGAGTCTGGGCCAGCGCCGTCTCCCAGAAGTGCTGGGCCGCCTGCAGCACGGGATCCGGCACGCCCGACGGCGCCGAAAACGCGCCCGGGTCCTTGATGCGACGCCCCAGGTGCTTGAACCACGTCTCCAGGTGCGGGCTGACGGTGTTGGGCGAGCCGCGGCCGATCTTCTGGCGCACGCGCTCGATCGTCGGCCGCGCGCCCTCGAGCAACAGCGCGTCGGCCGCCTGCCAGACGTCCTGTTCCTGGATTCCGCGAGGCATCTCTGTACTCCTTGATATGCGCCCTACCCCGGCTCTACATTACTAACGATAAGTGATGCTTATCGCGACTATTTGAATTTGTGCGTTAGACATCTTACAGTGGATGTATGCTTTCATCAGACAACGCCCTCCCGACCTCGACCGCCCAGCCCGCGTTGGCTGAGCTGCCGCCGCTGGATCCGGCGCACCTCGGGGATATGGCGCAGGCCGCCGAAGCCGCCCTGCTACGTCAAGGCGAGAGCGAAAACACGCTGCGCAGCTACCGCTCGGCGCTGCGCTACTGGGCGGCCTGGTTTGCGCTGCGCTACCGCCAGCCCATCGCCCTGCCCGTCCCCGAAGCCGCCGTCGTCCAGTTCATCGTCGACCACGCGCAGCGCGTCGAGCCCGACGGTCGGCTGGCGAGCGAACTGCCGCCGGCCGTCGACCAGGCGCTGGTGGCCGGGGGCTACAAGGGCAAGCCGGGCAGTCTGGCGCTGACCACGCTCGTTCACCGCGTGGCGGTGCTGTCCAAGGCGCACCAGGTGGCGGGTCTGGCCAGCCCCTGCGCGCAGGTGCGCGTGCGCGAGCTGCTGTCCAAGACGCGGCGCGGCCACGCCAAGCGCGGTGCCCTGCCCCGCAAGAAGCCGGCGTTGACGCGCGAACCGCTGGAGGCTCTGCTCGACACCTGCGACGCGTCGTTGGCCGGCCTGCGCGACCGCGCACTGCTGCTGTTCGCCTTTGCCAGCGGCGGCCGGAGGCGCTCCGAAGTGACGGCGGCCACCGTCGAGAACACGCCGCGCGACGGTGACGGCTTCGTGTTCACGCTGAGCCACTCGAAGTCCAACCAGGCCGGCACGGAGCGGGCGGAGAACGCCAAGCCGATCGTCGGACGGGCGGCGCATGCGCTGGCGGCCTGGCTGGCGGCCGCCCGGATCAAGTCGGGATCGATCTTCCGGCGCGTGCGGCGCGGCGGCGTCGTTGGCGAACCCCTGTCGGCGGCGGCGGTGCGCGACATCGTGCAGAAGCGCTGCCTGCTCGCAGGCCTGGAGCCCCCGTACTCGGCGCACTCGCTGCGGTCCGGGTTCGTGACGGAGGCGGCGCGCCAGCGGATCCCTCTGGGCGAGACGATGGCGCTGACCGGGCACCGTTCGACGGCATCGCTGGTGGGCTACTTCCGGGAAGACATCGCCCAATCGCGTGCCGCACGGCTGCTCGACGAGTAAGGCGCCTCGTTCACACAGGGCATCGCGGAGGTCACGCCGCCTTTGAGAATCTCCTGACCAGCCAGGCAGAGACTCCACGCCCATGGGCTGACGGGCTGCCTTTGCCGCTGGTCGCGGCCTGGAGAAAGAGCCCCGGCGCGCAGCCGGGGCCTCAAAGCTTCCCTGCTGTCATCACGAGGGAAGCTCCTGCTCAGGGAGGAAAAGCAGGGAAGCACGACCATGGGCCGCGCTTCGGGGCGCGAGTCTATCAGCGCGCTGACGCTCGAGGCCCGGCTCCCCGGCCCTTCATACAAACTCGTCGAGGCCGTGAAACTTGGTCGGGTCTACCAGGCCCCGTAGAGGAACCGCCCTGCCTTGGTCAGGATGTCCGCGTTGTCCATGCTGATGTTGATCGTGCCCCGTTCAACCCGGCTCGCGTAAGCACGCGGCATGTCCGCCTCGAGAGCGAGCTGTTCTTGCGTTAGATCCTGCGCGGCCATCGGCGCCGTCGTCATGGCCCTCGTTGGCATGAGCGACGGCTTCTTCAAGGGCATCATGCAAGGCGGCTTCATCGGGGCCATTCTGGGCGCCATCGCCTGGGTCTTCGCCCTGCTGTTCCAGATCTTTTCCGCACGACGTCGTGAGATTTGGCTACCGAGAGATCGGGGCGATGGTCGAGAGACTTGCATCTGCCTAGACCAGGCAACGCGGGGACCACAGAAACCGCTGGTGATCTCGACGTCGACTGCCGTTCGTCGAAATGGACCTATTCGGCCGCGTCTGAGACTTTCGATCCAATGGTGTTGAGGAAGCTCACCAGCCTGCCGATCGGCTCGGCAAGTCGCTTCGGAAGCAGACGGAAGATCTCGTGCATTCCGTGCTCGCGACGCCACCTGTAGCGTAGCCACACGTCTTCCTCTTTGTCGTTGTTGGAAACCGACGGGGCGTACTGGTAGCCGACCAGACAGTCCTGCGTCAACAGCAGCCTGGCCAGTGTTGCGTGCAGCTTGTGAGCACGCTCGTCGTGACGGCCAGTAGGACGCGGCACGGATACGCGCAGACAGCGCTGGTTGTTGAACGCTTCCCAGCCCGCGCCGACGATACCGCCGGCCGTTTCCAGCGCGGCGCGGGCGCTCGGGCTCTTGGCGTTCAGCTTCTGCAGCGCCACCTGACCCGGGGGGTACTCAAGAGCAGCACCGAGCCGATTGAACCAGCTCACCAGGCGATCGATGGTGCCATCGTCTGCGAACACCAGGTATTGGTGCTTGGGATCGTCTTCGACGTCTTTGGGAATCAGGACGTACTGCGGATAGAGCAAATCGTGCAGGTAGACGTAGCTCAAGCGACGACCCAGTGGGTCGTCGCGTGTCGTCTCCGAAAGCGCTCGGGCCGCCCACTCTTCCGTCAGGTCACTGAGCTCCATGTCGGTGATGTCGACGGTGATGAGTGGAAAGCCCATCGACCGGCCGATCAGCGCCTTGCGCCCGTCGAAGTGATGCCAACGCTCGACCTCGATCCCACCAACCAGCATGGGAAGCTTGCTGATCGGCGCTCCGAGCACCGCGATGTCGAGCCGGTAGCTGCTGCCGAACGGCGTCCGCAGGGGATGCTCAGTCGCGACGGTCGCAGCCCCAAGCAGCAGGTTGCCTACGAGGGGAAAGTCGGACACGCTGTCGTCCTTGAACGACCACGGCAACCCTCGGCCGGCGTCCAGCCTGCGCGCAAGCTCGGCGACGATCAGCTGCTTCGCGAGCGCATGCTCTGCGCTCTCCGACACTTGCCGCTGACGTTGCGTTTCCTCGTCATCAAACCGGCGCTTCAGGTCGATCCCCGTCGAATCCGGAAGGCGCCTGAAGTGAGATCGCCTCTTCAAGCGTCCAGCTTCGAATGTCGGGCTGACCCACGTCACCAGTTCGTCTTTGGCCTGCGGATCAACGAAGGGCCAGAGCTTGCGCGCATGCTCGCGGCTTCGCACATGGCGCGCCTCGATCGACTCCCGCAGCAGGCCCTTGCGCGAGAAGACGACTGTGGCCTTGTCCATCAGGCGCGATCGAACGGGGTGGTTTCGAACATGGGCAAAGGTGCGCATGGGCGAGCCGCACCTCCTGCAGAGTGCCGCCCGCCTCGCGCAAAGTGATGAAGGACTGGGCACTCTACCGCGGGACGCGACGAGCCTGCCACCCGGCAGAGCCGCGTGGCCAGACCTGTGCCGTGAAACTTTGCCGCGGCCTCGGCCGACGCAGATCGGCAGCGATACTCGCTGCCTGACGCCCCATAGGTAGTGCATGACCAAGCGCCCGATCTTCGTCCTGCCGGTTCATCCGGATCCATGTCCACATCTTGTGATCGAACGAGGCCCGTCGAATGAGGGCGTCGGGTGGTGGGTGCCGCAGGTCAAGCATACGCATCTGGCGAAGTACATCGGCGGCACGCGCAAAGCCCAGGTGAAGTTCCCCAAGCGCGTGCTGATTGATCCCTTCTGCGGCCCGGGGCGAATTCAGGTGCGAGGGGAAACGTTCACCCGCGACGGCGGCGCCATGGTCGCGTGGCACCAGTCTGTGGCATCGCAGTGCCCGTTCACCAGCGTGATGGTGGGGGACCTGGACCTCGAACGATCAGCGGCTTGTGAAGCGCGGCTGCTTGCCGCAGGCGCACCCGTGCAGCGCTTCCACGGACCGGCGGCCGAGACGGCGTTGAGGATGGCCGATGCCGTGCCGCGTGGTGCCCTGTGTCTGGCCTACATCGACCCGTACAACCTGGAGTACCTGTCGTTCTCCATCATCGAACGACTCGCGCAGCTGCCGCACGTCGACTTCGCCGTGCACTTCAGCCTGATGGATTTGACGCGCAACGTGGACATGGAGCTCGACCCTGAAAGGGATCGATTCAGCGGCGCCAATCCAGGGTGGCGCGATCGCGTGCCCGCAAAAGCAGCCAAGGGGAGTCTGCCCGCGTGGTTCTTCGACGACTGGCGCGCCCAGATCTCCAAGCTCGGCTTCAGCGTGAGCCACGAGATGCCGCTGGTGCAGGACGGTCAGGGTCGCGCGCTGTACCGCTTGGTGTTCTTCAGCCGGCACGCCTTTCCCGACCGAATCTGGGTCGACATCGCGCGCAACCCGACGCGTTCGCTTTTCGACTGAAGCTGGCGAATCCGCGCGCCGCTCGTTGTCCCTCGCGCTGGCGCCGCTCGGTGTACGTTCGTACACTAACGCCATAGGCCGGCCGAACAACGATCTTGACCACCTGGGGCGACTGCGCGACTACTACGCGCACAACCGGGCGCTGCCGTCCTATGCGGGCCTCAGCCAGGCTCTCGGCTTCCGAACCAAGAACGCAGCCGTCAAGCTTGCCGGCCGCCTGAGGGACTCCGGTCACCTGGAAGCCGGGCCTGGCGGTCGCCTGGTACCGGGCAAGCGGTTCTTTGAGCGGCCGCACGTCGCGGACAAGCTCTCGGCGGGCTTCGGCAATGCCGCTGGTCCTTCCGGCGGCATCGATCGCCATGAGATCGACCGTCTGGTGGTCGATGAGCCATCGCAGACAATCTTGGTGCCCATCCGGGGAGATTCGATGTGTGCGGCTGGCGTGCTGGATGGCGACATCGCCGTTGTCCGGCGTACCGACAGCGCCTCTACGGGCGACTTCGTGGCGGCTCTGGTGGACGGCGAACTGCTGGTGAAGGAACTCCGCTTCGAGCGAAGCCAACCTGTGCTGATGCCGCACAACAAGCGCTACCGGCCGATCTATCCGACGAGAGAATTCAGCATCCTGGGCGTCGTGACGGGCATCGTTCGTCGATACGGTCGCGCTGCAGGGGCACGAGGAGAGAAGAGATGACAACGATCAGCCGCATCGAGTGGACGGAGCAAACGTGGAACCCGACTGTTGGTTGCACCAAGATCTCGCCCGGCTGCAAGCACTGCTATGCCGAGGCGATGTCCCGGCGTCTGCAGGCCATGGGCACGCCTGGCTACGAGAACGGGTTCGCGTTGACGCTGCTGCCGGAGCGCCTCGAGGATCCGATCAAGCGTAAGAAGCCCACGGTCTACTTCGTGAACTCCATGTCGGACCTCTTCCATGAGAAGGTGCCCGACGAGTACATCGAGCGTGTCTTCGACGTCGTCCGCAAGACGCCGCAGCACACCTACCAGATCCTGACGAAGCGCGCCGCACGCATGGCGCGGTTCTTCCGCAACCGCCAGGTGCCGCGCAACGCGTGGATGGGTGTGTCGGTCGAGGATCGCAAGTACGGCGTGCCGCGGATCGATCACCTGCGCAAGCTGCGAGCGTCGATCCGCTTCCTCTCGGTCGAACCTCTGCTGGAAGACGTCGGTCCGCTCGATCTGACGGACATCCACTGGGTGATCGTCGGTGGCGAATCGGGGCCCAAAGCCCGTCCGATGCAAAAGGCCTGGGCCTTGTCCGTTCAACACCAGTGTGAGGAGCAAGAGGTCGCGTTCTTCTTCAAGCAATGGGGCGGCTGGGGCGCCGATGGAAAGCGGCGCGCGAAGAGCGCCAACGGTCGGCTGCTGGAGGGGCGTACCTGGGATGAGATGCCTTCCGGCGTCTCGGAACGGATTCCTGCGCCTTGAAGCCTGCAATGTGCGAGTTGCGCTACTCGACGCGGCTGAGGCACAGTTGAGCCAAGCAAGACAACCTGCGATCGGGGAGGTCGCGATGCCGGCAGATGGCGATCAACCACTACGACTGGTCCTGGGGAGGGACCCTTCCTGAGCTGCTCCGCCACAGTGAGGTGAAGCATGCGCTGTTGCGTGACTACCTGGTGGAATACTTCCTGACGCTGGTGTCGTCACCGCGCCAGGATCGCATCCAGCTCACCGTGGTCGATGGGTTCTGCGGTGGCGGTCGGTATCGCAACGGCGCCGGCGCCGCCGTTCCGGGGTCGCCCATCGTGATCCTCGAAGCGCTCAAAGAAGCGAAGGCGCGCGTGCTGCACGAGCAGCAGCGGCGTAAGCCGATCGAGTTCGACATCAAGCTCGTGTGCATCGACGCCGACCCGTCGGCCGTCGAGCATCTGCGCCATGTCCTCGAGGACCAAGGCTACGGCGATCAACTCCGCTCCGGCGCGATCGTGACGCTGGTCGGCGAGTTTGCCGGCAAAGCCGAAGCGGTCATCGCGGAGGCGCATCGCCGGTCACCCATAGCGGGCCGTGCCATCTTCGTGTTGGACCAGTATGGGTACGACAAGGTCCCAATGCCGGTGATGAAGCAGATCTTCGGTGTCCTGAAACACGCCGAAGTGATCCTGACCTTCAACGTCGACTCGTTGATCAACTTCCTGAGCGACAAGAACGTCCGGGACTTCGAGCGCAAGACCGGCGTTTTGGGCGCGATCACAGCTGCCGATATGGACAAGGCATTGCGTGGGCCTGCCTGGCGACTACGCGTGCAGGCCGGGCTGTACCAGAAGATCACGCAGGGATCGGGGGCCGGCTACTTCACGCCCTTCTTTGTGCGCCCCGAGCGCGGACACGGCGACTTTTGGCTACTGCATCTCTCACAGCACTGGAAGGCGCGCGACGTGATGGCCGGCGCGCACTGGAAGCACCACAACCACTTTGTGCACTACGGGCGTGCTGGTTTCGACATGCTGAGCACCGGCTACGCTGCTCGCATCGATGACGACGAGAAGCCGCAGGCCGCCTTCGAGTTCGATGATGTCGCGTCAACCGCGAGCCAAGACGAGATGCTGATCCAGATTCCTCAGGTGTTGTCTCAGCATCGCGCGGGCATCCCGTTCAAGCAGTTCTTTGTCGAGCGGGTAAACACGACACCGGCGACGGAGGCCATGGTGGAGCACGCTGTTTTGCAGTTGGTGCGTGACCGTCAAGTGCAGGTTGTCGGTCCAGACGGCAGTCCGCGAAACGTGAGGACGGCATTGAAGCCTGACCACGTGATCAAGCTGCCGGACCAGCAGGTGCTTTCGTTCCAATGACTCGGTGATCTCGATCACTCGCTGAGAAGTATGACGGCACAGAATCTCGACGCGAAACGTCTTCAAATCTCGTTCGTTCACCCGGCCTATCCCACCTCATGCATTTCGCCCAACCTGATGACTGCCGAAGGCGTCGACGAATATCCTGGCTTCAGCGGGACAGGGTTCTTTGCAAGGCGCGGTGACACGGTGTTCTACATCACGGCGCGTCACTGTCTTACTATGGATCAGGACGCAGATGTCGCGGCTTTGGCGGCACGGCTCCACATTCCCTACTCGCTCGCGGCGAGGACGGAATCGACCGACGACTACGTTCAATTCGAGGATGTACTCTCCCTGAAGCATGAGTCCGACGACGTCCCGGGCCGCTTCATCGATGTACTCGTGCTGACCGTCCGCAGACCAACCGGCGCAGCGTTGTACAACGAACTGCTCGAGCGCGCGGTCAAGCTGCCATACAACGGACAATGGCTGGATCAGTTCGTGAACCATCCATCTGCCAAGGAAGACCTTGAGTCGGGCAAGGGCATTCGCTTCACGGTGATGGGCTATCCGCGCGAAGGCACAGCGTCGCAGATTGAATACCCGGAGGACGAGCCCGTCGAGATCGTCACACAGGCAGCCCGGTTCTCGGGTTACTTGGCGAGGGGAACGGGGCCCGATCGCTACATGTTGACCGAAGTCGACTGGCCTGGCGACTTGAGCGGTTTCAGCGGCTCGCCCGTCATCGTTGGATTTCGCAACGACGAAGGCAGCAACTACGCGCTTGCCGGGATGCTGGTGTCGGGTGGTGGGCGTTTGGCGCAGTTCATCAAAATCAGCCTGATAACCGAAGCGCTGAAGGCCCCGCCGGGATAGGCTCTGTGCGATTCTGGCGACGGCGAATTTCGTTGAAGCCGGGACTCAACTGCGCGATCGTCTCGACTGAGCAAGCTCTAAGGCGGCTCGTGGCGCGCCGGGGCTTCCGCCGCGCTGGGGTCTGGCGAGAGCGCCTGAGAGTGCTCCGCATCGTCTGCGTCCGTCCATTTGCCGCACCGGCAGATGTACATCGGCAGCTCGAAGTCACTGGTGTCGAAGTCGTCGGGCACGAAACACGGCAGTTCCTCTTGCGGTTCCGGTGAAGGCATCATCGAGGCACCCTCGCTGCCGAATGGGTAGTGAATGGTAGTTGAAGTCTAAAATCAAGAACCGCGCGCAACCTCTTGATGGAAAAAGATACCCATCTCCGATGAGGACCGGATCTGCACGAAGCGCGCGATCGATCAGGCGCGCGCCAACGCATCAGCTAGATGGTGCCGCCGTCAGACGACGTGCCCCGCCGCTTGTCTGACTTGCGGTGCACCTGGCCCACGTGAGAACCGCGTCGCCGCGCCGCTGAGCGCGACGGGCTGGACAACTCGTTCAGGATTCCGCAGTGGCCTGCGTCGCGCGCAACCACGCACAGCTCCCGCAGAGCACGCAGTTCCTTGTCCAAGCTGCGCAGCTCGCGCATTCGTTGGGTCACATGGCCGATGTGCTCATCGAGCAGGTCATTGACCTCGCCGCAGTTCTCGCCGGGTGCATCCCTGAAGCGCAACAGCACGCGGATTTCGGCCAAGTTCATGTCGAGGGCGCGGCAGTGGCGGATGAACGCCAGCCGGTCAGCATGCGCTGGATCGTAGATCCGGTAGTTGCCGCTGCTGCGCGCGGGCTCGGGCACCAGTCCCTCGCGTTCGTAGTAGCGGATGGTCTCGATTGGCGTTCCCGTGACTTCGGCGAGTTCTCCGATCTTCATGTTGCCTTCCAGCGGACGTGCCGGACCCTGTAGCGATCGTGCGCAGTGTAGGGCCTTGACTCTGGAGTGGGTACAGGGTTTCAAATTCTGCGCATGGACAAGATTGGACAAGCCACGGCCAGCGGCGGCAGTTGCGGCGGCTCCGCATGCTGCGGCCATGACGAACCGGTCGCCAAGACCGCTTCGCCCAAGGGCGGCACGGTCTTTCGCATCGCCACGATGGACTGCGCGTCAGAAGAGGGGGAGATTCGCCGTGCGCTGGAGCCCCTGTCCGGCATCCGCGGCCTGAGTTTCCAGCTCGGTGCGCGAACGCTGGCCATCGATGCGGATGAAGAGCACCTGGCGCCGGCTCTGGCCGCGATTCGCAAAGCCGGCTTTGATCCGCAGCCTCTGGCCGCTGCGCGCAAGAGCGACCCTCGTGGTCACGACGAGCACGGCGAAGACCACGGCCACGCTGACGATCACGACCATGGCGTCGCCGTCGGATTCGGCCGGCTGGGCGCGGCGCTGGGACTGGCGATCCTCGCCGAGGCAGTCTCCTACTTTGCTCCGCCTGGGCTCGCCTGGAAGATCGCCGGGATGGCCGTCGCAGCGGTGGCGATCGGACTGGCGGGGCTGGACGTTTATCAGAAGGGCTTCGCTTCGCTCCTGCGCGGTCGTCTGAACATCACCGCACTGATGAGTGTGGCGGTCACCGGCGCCTTTGTGATCGGCCAGTGGCCGGAAGCCGCGATGGTGATGGCGCTGTATGCGATCGCCGAGATGATCGAGGCGCGCGCGGTCGATCGGGCGCGCAATGCTGTGAAGGGCCTGATGGCGCTGGCCCCAGCGACCGCCGAAACCCGGCAGCCCGACGGGAACTGGCTCAGCATGCCGACCGCGCAGATCGCCGTCGGCGCCACGGTTCGGATCAAGCCCGGTGAGCGCGTGCCGCTCGACGGCACAGTCGTCTCGGGCCAGAGCGCGGTCGACCAGGCCCCCGTCACCGGCGAAAGCATTCCGGTCGACAAGAGCGAAGGCGATGCACTGTTTGCCGGCACGATCAACCAGACCGGCGCATTGGAGATGCGCGTCACGGCGCCAGCGGACGACTCGACGCTGGCCCGCATCATCCACGCCGTCGAGCAGGCGCAGGGAACACGCGCGCCGACGCAGCGCTTCGTCGACCGCTTCGCGATGATCTACACGCCTGCGGTGTTCGTCATCGCGCTCGCCGTTGCGGGGCTGATGCCGCTGCTCACCGGCCTGCCCTGGCTGGACGCTGTCTACAAGGCCCTGGTACTCCTCGTCATCGCCTGCCCCTGCGCGCTCGTGATCTCCACGCCGGTCACCGTGGTGAGCGGGCTGGCGGCCGCGGCGCGCAATGGCATCCTGATCAAGGGTGGCGTGCACCTGGAGCAGGCCCGGCGCCTGCGGGCGGTCGCGCTCGACAAGACCGGCACGGTGACCGAAGGCAAGCCGCGGCTCGTGCACTGGGAGGCGCTGTCCAACTCCGATCCGGTGGCCGTGGGAGCCAGCTTGGCGGCCCGCTCCGACCACCCGGTGTCGGTCGCCATCGCGCAGGGACTGCCCGGCGAGCGCCTGGAGGTCCGCGACTTCCAGGCCATGTCGGGCCGCGGCGTCCAGGGGCGCATCGACGGCGCGACCTATGTGCTGGCGAACCACCGCATGATCCACGAGCAGGGGATGTGCGGCCCGGAACTCGAGGCCAAGCTGGCCGAGCACGAGAAGGAAGGACGCACGGTCACGCTGCTTGCCTCGGAACGCCATGTCGTGGCCCTCTTTGCGGTGGCTGACACGTTGAAGGCGTCGTCGGCCGATGCGATCGCCGACCTGAAGAGCCTGGGCGTCACGCCGGTCATGCTCACCGGCGACAACAGCAGCACGGCCAGGGCCATTGCCGCGCAAGCCGGCATCGACGACGTCCGCGGCGAGTTGCTTCCGCAAGACAAGCAGCAGGTCGTCGGCGACCTCCAGCGCAAGCATGGCGCCACTGCAATGGTCGGCGATGGCATCAACGACGCGCCGTCGCTGGCGCAGGCCGACATCGGCTTCGCGATGGGCGGAGCCGGCACCGACGTCGCGATGGAGGCGGCCGACGTGGTCATCATGACGGACGATCTGCGCCGCGTTGCCTCGACCATCCGCTTGTCGCGCCAGACGCACGCCGTGCTGTGGCAGAACATCGCGCTGGCGCTGGGCATCAAGGCGGTGTTCCTGGTGCTTGCCGTGTTCGGCAGCGCCACGATGTGGATGGCCGTGTTTGCCGACATGGGCGCGAGCCTGCTGGTGGTGGGCAACGGACTTCGTCTGCTGCGTCGATAGCGCCACTGCCTGTCTCGTCGGGCTCCTCCACCGGGAGGCCGGTCCAGAACTTCCCGGCCTCAGAAACGCAAACTAGAATTATTCTCAATTGAGATCCATATACGGCAGCACCATGAACTCCCGGCCGCGCTTCATTCGCGCATGGATGACGGCTCTCTTCATCGCATGGATGGCCGTCGCACTCAGCAGCCGTGCCGCGCAGCTGCCCGCGGAGGAAAAGGCCAAGCAGGTATGGCAGTTGCTCGACTACGTGGCCGTCGACTACGGCGGCGCGGTGGCCGGCGGCGCTGTGCTGGACGCCTCCGAGTACGCCGAAATGCAGGAGTTCACGGGCGCGGCCGAGCAGCAACTCGGCGAGCTGCCGCCTCATCCCGGCCGCGATGCGCTGCTCAAGCAGGCCACGGCCCTTCGAACCGCAGTCGCGAACAAAGCCGATGCCACTCAGGTCGCGCAGCTGGCGCACGCTCTGGCCACCGACCTGCAGAAGGCCTATCCCTTCCCGGTCGCACCCACCGTCACCCCCGACCTACGGCGTGGGGCACAGCTGTTCCAGGCTCAGTGCTCGGCGTGCCACGGCGCGCAGGGGCACGGTGATGGCCCCCTGGCGTCCGCGCTTGACCCCAAGCCTACGGCGCTGTCAGAGCCGGAGCGCGCGCGCGAACGCAGCCTGTTCGCGCTGCACCAGGTCATCAGCAACGGAGTCAAGGGTACGGCCATGGCCAGCTTCGCGGCGCTGCCGGACGAGGACCGCTGGGCGCTCGCCTTCTTCGTCGGCACCCTGCCCTACTCGGACGCCGACAAGGCGGCCGGGGCCAAACAGTGGCAAGGCAATGCGGCCGCGCCGCAGTCCATAACAGGCTTGGAGGCGTTGACGCAGACCTCCGAGCACGCGCTGGCTGACCGCCTGGATCCCGGGTCGGCGAAGAGCCTGACGGCATATCTGCGCAGCAACCCCCAAGTCCTGGGCGCGGCCAAGGCCGGCGGCGCAGCACTCGCCAAGAGCAAGCTCGCACAGAGCGTGGCGGCGCTGCGTGCAGGCGACCGACCAGGCGCCTCCAAGCTTGCGCTGTCGGCCTACCTCGACGGCTTCGAGCCGATCGAGCCCGCGCTCGCGACGCGCGACCGCGCGCTGTTCGAGAAGATCGAGTCAAGCATGGCTGCCTACCGTGCGACGATGACCAAAGGAAGTCTCGATGAGGTGCAGGTGGCGGAGCAGGGGCTGCAGCACTTGCTCGACCAAGCCGACAAGGCCCTGGCGCCCTCCGCGAACGACGCGGCGGCGGCATTCGTCGGCTCGTTGACGATCTTGCTGCGCGAAGGCCTCGAAGCACTGCTCGTCGTCGTGGCGATGATCGCCTTCCTCAAGAAGGCCGAACGCAAGGATGTTCTCGTCTACGTGCATGCCGGCTGGATCGCCGCGCTGGCCGCCGGCGGTGCAACCTGGGCAATCGCCACCTACCTGGTCGATGTGAGCGGCGCGAGTCGCGAACTGACTGAGGGCTTCTCCTCACTCTTCGCGGCGGTCGTGCTGCTGGGCGTGGGCATGTGGATGCACCAGAAGAGCGTGGCCGGTCGCTGGCAGGTATACCTGAAGGAGAAGCTGTCGGCCGCGCTCAACAAGCGAGCCGCCTGGTTCCTCTTCTCGCTGGCCTTCATCGCGGTATACCGCGAGGTGTTCGAGACCGTGTTGTTCTACGCCGCGCTCTGGACCGAGGGCAACGGCTGGCCGCTGTTGGCGGGCTTGGCCAGCGGGGCCGCGCTGCTCGGTGTGCTGGCCGTCCTGCTGGTGCGCACCAGCACCCGGCTGCCAATCGGCCAGTTCTTCGCCGCCAGCTCCTTGCTCGTGGCCGTGCTCGCCGTGGTCCTTGCCGGCAAGGGCATCGCCGGACTCCAGGAGGCCGGCTTGCTCTCCACCAGCCCGATCCCGATCCCGCGCATCGACGTGCTGGGCATCTACCCGTCGTGGCAGCCCCTGCTTGCGCAGGCCCTCACCTTGGCGGTGGTCGTGGTCGCGTTCCTGGTCAATGTGCGCGCACGGCCCCCGTCAGCCCAGACCAGTTCCGCAAGTTCGGCCCATTAGAATCTCTGCCAATGCGCCGTTGGTTGCTCGTCTTCCTGCTGCTGGTCCTGCCGACCCAGTTCGTCTGGGCAGCGGCTGCGCCGTACTGCGCCCACGAGTCGAGCCCGACCGCCAAGAAGCACTACGGTCACCACGAGCACCATCACCAAGCGGACCAGCAGGCGAATGCCGGCGACGGCCCGGATCAGACGCTTGGCGGGGATCCGGACTGCGGCACCTGCCACCTCGGTGTGTCGGTTCCCGTGCCGATGGTTGCGGTCCTGGCGGCAATGACGCCGTCTTCACCTGTCCTCGGACCGCCATCGGCCGGTTTCCGCTCGTACGTACCCGCCGGACCGGAACGCCCGGATCGAACCCGCGACGCTGCTGCCGCGCGATTCGACGGCGGCGTCGTGTTCGGTCAACCTCCCGCCTGACGACCTCCACGTCGCCCTCGAGTCGCTTCTGTCGTGAGACAAGAAGGATGATTCGATGCGATTTCCCCTCCTGGCGCTGGCTTGCGTGCTGGCGACCGCGGTCAATTCGGCGACCGCCCAGAACAATCAAGGCACCTCGCCCCTGACGTTGGCCAAGGCCATGCGCCTCGCCGAGACCGCGCACCCGGCCGTACGGGCTCGCGAAGCCCAACTCGACGCTGCTGAAGGCGCGCGTCGTGAGGCGGCCTCGGTGCTCTTCAACAATCCCGAGCTCAGTGCCGAGCGCACGCAGCGGCGTGCCGACACACCCGACGGCCGCGCCAAGGAATGGACCATCGGGGTCGCCCAGCCGATCGAGACCGGCGGCCAGCAGACTCGCCGGCGGGAAGCAGCGGCGGCCGGCCTTGATGCGCTGCGGGCCGAGATCGACGATGCGCGTCGGCAAGCGCGCACCGAAGCGGCACTGCGCTTTCACGCCGTGCTCGCCGCGCAGCGCCGGGTGCAGCTCGAGCAGCGATCACTCGAGCTGTTCGAAGGATCGGCGCAAGCGGTCGCCAAGCGCCGTGCCGCCGGTGAAGACACTCGATTGGACGCCAACGTCGCGCTGATCGAAGCCGAACGTGCGCGCAATGCATTGGCCTCCGCGCGGGAGCGTCTGCTCGACGCGCGCAGCGAACTGGGTACCGTTCTGCAATTGCCGCCCTCCGCACTGCCTGAGGTCGCCGGGGAACTTGCCATGCCTCCGGCCGATGCGCTGCCCTACCAGGTGGACCAACTCGTCGCCGCTTCGCAGAGCCTGCCCAAGCAGCGTGCTCTCGCCGCGCGCGAGACCGCCGCGCGGGCGCGGCTGGGGCTCGAGCATGCGAACCGCTACCCGGACGTGACGGTTGGTGTCAACGTCGGCCGCGAGGGTCCTGGCGATGCGCGCGAGCGAGTCACCACCCTGACCGTGTCCGTGCCACTGCCGCTGTTCAAACGCAACGATGCGGCCGTCGGTCAGGCGATGAGTGAGGCCCGCCAAGCGGAACTCGAGCGCACGACCTCGGCTCGCGACGTGCCGGCCCAGGTGCGGCGGCTGTGGAGCCGCGTGGACAGCCAGCGGGAGCGGGTTCTGCGTCTGCAGCGCGCGATGGTCTCCGCCTCTGCTGACAACCAGCAGCTCGCCGCCAAGTCAAGGCAGGCCGGACAGATCGGCGTGCTCGACCAATTGCTCGTGAATCGCCAGGCGCTGGACGCCGAGCGCGAACTCACCGAAGCACTGGCCGAGTACCACGCCACCCGAATCGAACTCGAACAAGCGGCCGGCTGGCCGCAGGAAGGACTTGCCCCATGATCACGGCCCACGACGACACCCGTCGCCCCCTGGCGGCACTGGCCCTCGCGTTGGCTGCGGCGTTCTCGCTGGCCGCCTGCGGCAAGGCCGGCGAGAAGGATGCACACGCTGCCGAGGGCGACAAGCACGCCGAGCACGCAGGGGGCGAAAAGAAGGAAGGCGGGCACAGCGAGGAATCGGAGCTGACGCTCTCCAGCGAAGAGGCCGAACGCGCCGGCGTGAAGGTTGAGGAGCTCAGGGCCCAGGCCTTGCGCGACGACGTCGTCGTCACCGCGACGATTCGACCCGACGCGGACAAGCTGGCTCGGGTCGCGCCGCGCATCGAGGGGCGCATCACATCCGCGCCCGCCAAGCTGGGCGACCGCGTGCGCGCGGGTCAGACCCTGGCGACGCTGGACAGCGTGGACGTCGGCGAAGCCCATGCGGCCTGGGTGCACGCCCAGTCCGAGCTGCGCATCGCCGAGGCCGACTTCAAGCGCGCCGAGCAGCTCAACGCCGACGAGATCATTCCGCGCAAGGATTTTCTGCGCGCACAGTCGGACCGTGACAAGGCCGTCGCCGCGCTGCGCGCCGCGGCCGACAAGTTGCGGCTGCTCGGCGGCAATCCGACCGCGGCCGGCGGCAACGTGTCCGGTTTCGCGGTCACCGCACCCTTTGCCGGTACCGTGATGGAGAAGAAGGCGACGCTCGGCGAGCTGGGCAGCCCCGGAGAGCCGATGTTCACAGTCGCCGATCTGAGCCGCGTGTGGATCCAGGCCGACCTCCCCGAGGCCGCGCTGGCCAAGGTCCGCATCGGCGCCGCGGCCAAGGTCACCGTACCGGCCTATCCCGGCGAGACCTTTGCCGGACGCGTCGACCACATCGGCGCCGCGCTCGACAAGGAGTCGCGCACGGTGGCGGCTCGCATCGTCGTGCCCAACGCCGACGGACGGTTGAAGCCGGAGATGTTCGCAACGGCCTCGATCGAATCGGCCGGACCGGCCGGCGGCGAACGGCGCGAAGTCCTGTCGCTGCCGGATGCCGCGATCGTCCTGATGCAGGGGCAGCCCACGGTGTTCGTGTACGAGCAAGGCGCCTATGAGATGCGCGCCATCGAACCGGGCGAGCGCAGCGGCGGCCGCACCGTCGTCAAGGCAGGCCTCAAGGCCGGAGAGCAGGTGGTGACGGCGGGCACCTATGCGCTGAAGGCCCGCAAGCTCAAGTCGCAGCTCGGCCACGGGCATTGAGAAGGACACCACACCATGCTCAATGCAATCGTTGATGCCGCACTGCGCTACAAGGTGCTGGTGCTGGTGGCCTTCGCCGTGCTCGTCGGGTTCGGCGCCATGGCCTTCCGCCAAGTGCCGGTCGACGCCTTCCCCGACGTCACGCCGGCCCAGGTCAACATCTACACCGAGTCGCCCGGCGTCGCGGCAGAGGACATCGAGCGGCTGCTGACGGTGCCGATCGAAGGCGCGATGGCGGGCTTGGCCAACGTCGAGGTCGTGCGCTCGGTCTCGCTGTTCGGGCTGTCCTACGTCGGCGTCTACTTCAAGGACGACGTCGACATCTACTTCGCGCGCCGCCTCGTCGGCGAGAAGCTCCAGGAGGTCAAGGAGCGTCTGCCGCAGGGCTACGGCGAGCCGGTGCTCGGTCCGAACAGCTCCGGCCTCGGCCAGGTGTTCTGGTACACGATCGAGGACGCCGACAAGAAGCTCAGCGCGATGGACCTGCGCACGCTGCACGACTGGACCGTGCGGCTCATCCTGCGCACCGCCCCTGGTGTCGATGACGTGACGACCTGGGGCGGCCACGAGAAGCAGTACCAGGTTCAGATCGACCCGCGCCGGCTGGTCAAGTACGGCCTGTCGTTCAAGGAAGTGATGGAGCGCCTGGCCGCCAACAACAAGCAGGTGGGCGGCCAGTACCTGAACATCGGCGCCGAGCAGTACCTCGTCCGCGGCCTGGGGCTCGTGAGCAATGCAGCCGACATCGCCTCGATCGTTGTCGCCGAGCGCAACGGCGCACCGGTCTACGTGCGCGACGTGGCCGACGTCAAGGAAGCACCGGCGGTGCGCTTCGGCGCGGTGACCCGGGACGGACGTGAGACGGTGCTCGGCATCGCCTTGGCGCGCATCAACGAGAACGCCGCCAACGTGGTCACTGCGGTCAAGGCCAAGCTCGCCACCGCGCAGGCAGCGCTGCCCAAGGGCGTCGAGCTGAAGGCGGTCTACGACCGCACCGAGATCGTCCAGAAGGCGCTCAAGACCGCGGAGAGTGCGCTGCTCGAAGGCTCGATCCTCGTGGCGATCGTCCTCTTCCTGTTCCTCGGCGAGTTGCGTTCGGCGATCGTGGTCATCGTCACGCTGCCGCTGGCGATGCTGTTCGCGTTCATCCTGATGAACCACTTCGGGCTGTCTGCGAACCTGATGTCGCTGGCGGGACTGGCGATCGGCATCGGAATGATGGTCGACGGCGCGGTCGTGATGGTCGAGAACGCCTTTCGGTTGCTGTCGCACGCGCGCACGTCGGGTCGCCCGATCAACCGAACGCACATCGTCCTCGAGGCGGCGCGCGAGGTCGCCAATCCGATTGCCTTCGCCATCCTGATCATCATCGTCGTCTTCCTGCCGCTGTTCTCCTTGAGCGGCCTGGAGGGCAAACTGTTCAAGCCGATGGCGCTGACGATCACGTTCGCGATGGCCGGCTCGCTCCTGCTGTCGCTGACACTCGTGCCAGTGCTGGCCGCGCTGATCCTCAAGCCCAAGGAGGAGAAGGACACCTGGCTGGTGCGCGGCGCGAAGAAGGTTTATCTGCCGCTGCTCGACTGGGCTCTCGAGCGCAAGACGGTGGTGATCGGCACGGCGGTGGCGCTGCTGGTTGCCGCACTCGCGCTCTTCCCGCTGCTCGGCAAGGAGTTCATGCCGCAACTGCAGGAAGGCTCGATCATGTTCCGCGTCGTCGGGATCCCATCCACCTCGCTGGATGAGTCGATCCGCGTGGCCAACGCGATGGATGCGAGTCTGCGCAAGAAGTACCCGCAGGTGCGTTCCGTGCTCGCCACGATCGGCCGCGCCGAAAAGGGCGAGACGGCCGACGTGAACTACATGGAGGTGCTGCTCGACCTGAAGCCGCAGGACGAATGGCCCGAGAAGCAGTCGTTCTCCACGCTCGGCAAGGAGATGCAGGAGTACCTCGAGGGCGAGGTGCAGACCGCGGTGTTCGGCGCGACGCAGCCGATCCAGATGCGAGTCGAGGAACTGATCTCCGGCGTGCGAGCGACGCTGGCGCTCAAGGTCTACGGCGAGGACCTGGACAAGCTGGAGGATCTGTCCGCACAGCTCAAGGGCGTGGTCGGCGCCGTGCCCGGCGTCGCCGACCTGTCCGCCGAGGCCAACAAGGGCAAGCCGCAGATGGTCATCAAGGTCGACCGGCAGGCGGCGGCGCGGTACGGGCTCAACGCCGATGACATCCTGAGCGTCGTCCAGGCCGGCATCGGCGGGGAGACGGTGTCCACGCTGATCGAAGGCACGCGCCGCTTCGACATCGCGGTGCGCCTCGCGGAGGAGTACCGCAACAGCCCATCGGCGATCGCCGCCATACCGATCCGCACGGCCGAAGGAGCACTGGTGCCGTTCTCAGCGGTGGCCAAGATCGAGCTCGACGAGGGCTACACCTTCGTGCGCCGCGAATCGCTGCAGCGCTATGCGGTCCTGCAGATGGACGTGCAGGGGCGCGACGTGGACAGCTTCGTGAACGATGCCAATGCCGCCATCGCCTCGAAGGTGAAGTTGCCCGCGGGCTACTGGGTCGAGTGGGGTGGCGCCTTCGAGAACCAGCAGCGCGCGATGGCCCGTCTCGCGGTCATCGTCCCGCTGACGATTGGGCTGATCTTCATCCTGCTCTACACCGCTTTCAACTCGGTGCGGCATGCGACCCTGATCATCGCCAACGTGCCCTTTGCCATCATCGGGGGCATCGTCGGGCTGTTCATCACCGGGCAGTACCTCTCGGTGCCCTCGGCGATCGGCTTCATTGCTGTCTTCGGGGTCGCGATGCTCAACGGCATCGTGCTCGTCAGCTTCCTGAACGACCAGCGACGACACGGTCTCCCGATACGGGACGCCGTCCGCCAGGGTGCCGCGCTGCGCCTGCGGCCCGTGCTGATGACCGCCTCGGTGGCCATCCTCGGCCTGGTGCCGATGCTGATCTCCACCGGCGTGGGCGCCGAGACGCAGCGACCGCTGGCGACCGTGGTGGTCGGCGGGCTGATTACCTCGACGCTGCTCACCCTGTTGTTGCTGCCGCTGATCTACGAGTGGTCGGAGTCGCGCGCCGAAGCGAAGCGCGTGGCTGCCGAGAACGCCAACGACTCCCCTGCCCCATTGCAACCGCGAGAGGAAACGCCATGAAGGAAATCAAGGCCTACGTGCACAGGAGTCGCATCGCCGACGTGATTGCCGCATTGAAGGACAGCCCGGCCTGGGGTGGCGAGCGCGGCAACCGCCGCCACAACCTGGCCGCCTACGTCGTCAAGGGATCGCTGGTGGCGCTCGACAGCGACGAGCGGCATTACTCGATGGACCTCGGCGAAGAGGTGGTCAATGAATACAAGCTCGAGCTGCTGTGCGAGGACGACGAGGTCGACGCCCTGGTCGAAGCATTGCTGGCCGCTGCACACACGGGTCAGGCGGTTGCCGGCTGGGTCACGGTCTCCGACTTGGTACGCGCCGTGCCGATCCACTGAAGTCGTCGGTTTCCCATCACACCAAAGGAAGCACCATGAAACACGTCCTGTCCGCTCTTCTTCTGGCTGTCGCCGTCTCTTCGCCGGCCTTGGCCGCGGATGACCACGCGCCCAAGCACGGTGGCATCGTCATCGAAACCAAGGCGGGTGACATGGAACTGGTCGCCAGGCCTGACTCGATCGTCATTCACGTCAGCGACCACGGCAAGCCGATGAAGCTGACCAGCGCCACCGGCAAGGTGACCGTGTTCAACGGCAACGAAAAGACCGAGGCGCCGCTGGCGCTGGTTGGCGACAAGCTCGAGGCCAAGGGCAGCTTCAAGGTGGCCGCCGGAACGAAGGTGCTCGCCGAGGTGGCGCTCAATGGCAAGCCCGCCGTGGCGTCGCGATTCACGCTGAAGTAGCCGTCCACGCACCATGAGCGCCGCTCACAACCACGCACTGCCTTCGACGGGCAACGAACGCGCCTTGTGGGCGGCGCTCCTTCTGACGTCAACCTTCCTGGTCGCCGAACTGGCTGCCGGACTCTGGTTTGGCAGCCTGGCGCTCGTCGCCGATGCCGCGCACATGTTCACGGACGCCGCGGCGCTGGCCATCGCCGTGGCAGCGGTACGTGTCGGCCGACACCCCGCGGATTCGAAGCGGACCTTCGGCTACCACCGCTTCGAAATCCTCGCGGCAGCGTTCAATGCACTGATGCTGTTCGGGGTGGCGGGCTACATCCTGATCGAGGCGTGGCAGCGTTTTCGCGCGCCGTCGGAAGTTCAGTCGACCGCGATGCTGGCGGTCGCGGTGTTCGGGCTTGCTGTGAACCTGATCAGCATGCGGCTGCTGCGCGGCAGCAGCGCCGATAGCCTCAACGTGAAGGGGGCGTACCTCGAGGTGTGGTCCGACATGCTCGGCTCGCTCGGCGTCATCGTCGGGGCGATCGTCATCCGGATCACCGGCTGGAACTGGGTCGACGCGCTGGTCGCCGTAGCGATCGGGCTGTGGGTTCTGCCCCGCACCTGGATCCTCCTGAAGGAGAGCCTGAACATCCTTCTGGAGGGCACGCCGCAAGGGATCGACGTGGATGAAGTCAAGCGGGCGATGCGCTCGATCGATGGCGTCGAAGACGTGCACGACCTTCACGTCTGGGCGTTGACGAGCGGCAAGAACAGCTTGACCGCCCATGTCGTGCATGCCGAAGGCGCTGGCCCTTCGGAACTGATCGACCGGCTGAAGGAACTCCTGGCCGATCGCTTCCGCGTTTACCACTCCACGTTGCAGGTCGAGCGGCCGGCGTGCAGGCACGCGGCGGATGGCTGCAACTTCGTTGATCCGCGCATGAGTGCGAGCGAGGTCGAAGGACATGTTCCCGAACACGTCAATCGGCACTGAAGCGCAATGAGCATGACGTCGACCTGTGCCAAACACGCCGTGCCACTGCGGCATGGCCGGAGATGTTCATGAGCTCACCAAGGCGCCGTACCCTGCTGCTGGGCCTGTTCGGCTCGGCATTGCTGACAGCGGGCTGCGCCACTGAGCCGGTGCCGCGCACGAACGCCGATGGAACCTACTGCTTCCGCATCGGCAAGACGAATCGCCGCACGGTCACATGCACGCCATCGCCGATCCCCTCTGAGCAGATCGAGGCGGAGGCCAAACGCTTCGCCGCAAGCCAGGGTGCCGTGACCGTCTACGTAGTCCGCAAGCGTTGGGCCGACGCCAAGAATCTTGTTCGCGTCAGCACCAGCGATGGGCCTGCAGTGGACACGGTCCCCAACTCGTTCGCTCGCCTGAGACTCGCCCCTGGCGCGCACCGTCTCACGGCAACCTGGGCAGACGGCTCGGTAAGCCTGGACGTGTCCGGGTCGGCTGGCGATGTCGTCTTCGTGGAGCTGATTGGCAGCACCTGGGCATGGGGAAGCCGGTACCGGATGGGGCCCGGCGGGCCGGTCGGGTCGCACGAACGAGCGGCCAAGCTGCGGCTCGTGGCCGACGCCCAATGACACTCCTGGCCCTCGAACCGGTGACGCTCGAGGAAGTTCGGGCAGTAGCCGGCCGAAGGGCGCCAAACAGCGCCACTGAAGTCGTCGTCAGTTCCCGAACACGAGCCTCCGGATGCAGGCAGCAGAGGGCTCGCCAACCACGGCTACTTCACCGCCGTGACGACGTACTTGCTACCGTCCTGCACGAACTCGAAGTCGACGGTCTTGCCCACCGCAAGCTTGTCCAGCAGCATCTTGTCCTTGACGTCAAAGCCCATGGTCATCGCCGGCCACTTCAAGCTCTGTACCGGTCCGTGCGCGATCGTCACGGTGCCCGCCTTGGCATCCAGCTTCTTGACCTCGCCTTTGGCCATGTGCGTCGCGCCGGCCTGAGGGGCGGGCTTCTTGGGCATGTCCATGCCCTTCATGTCGTTCACCTTCTGCTGTGCGACCGCGACAGTGAACGGTGCGCTGGCGGCCACGATGACGAGGGTGGAGAGAACGATCTTCTTCATGTGAATCCTCTTGGATTGAGTTGAGGGTCGGGAAAGACGCTGGGTATTCAACGGTAGGACTGGTACACGCGGTGACTGCCGTCGCGCTGCACGAGCAACACGTCGTAAGGATCACGCTGGCCGCCGTACTGCGGACCGTCCATGCCCGGCGCGCCACGCGGCATCGCGGGCACCGACAGCCCGACCGCCGCCGGTCGCTCCTTGAGCAGCCGATGGATCTCGCGAGCGGGTACATGGCCTTCGATCGCATAGCCGCCGACCTGCGCAGTGTGGCAGCCACCGTATTGCAGCGGCATACCCAAGCGTCCTCGCGCGTCGCTGTTGCCGCCGTCGTGGACTGCCGTGATCTGGAAGCCGTTGACCTGTAGATGCCTGATCCAGTCGCGGCAACAGTCGCAGGACGGGCCGGTCCAAACCTCGACCGCAGGCTTGCCCGCCGCGGCCCGCGCCATTGGCGCGACCGCGGCGAGCACCAGCGACAGCATCAGTCGTCGCCGGTGCGTCTTCATTGCGCCTTCTCCTTGCAGGCCTTCAGTTGCGACTCGTAGCGCTCCCGACGCAGCCGGTTTTCATAGGGCGTTGTCTGGGCTCGTGGGCCGCGATCCAGCAGGAGGGTCGGCGCTTCGGCCGGGCACTTCAGCCCGGCAGCGGTCGGCCCCGCCGCTTCATACAGGTCGCCACGGCGTTCGCTGGTCTGAACGCTTGACCCGGTACAGCCCAGCAGTGCGGCGCCCAGCGTCGGGACGCCGATCAGTGAAACGAGCAGCTTGTTCATGAGCATCTCCTCAGCGGAATTGAACAGGGTTGCAATGAATGCGTGCCGCTGATCAATCCCGCCACCGGCAGTACACGATGCATACAGGCAATCGTGGATGGCCTCTCCCGCTGTCGAACGCTTCTGCCACCTCGGGCGCGGGCTGCGCGAGAAGTTGCCATCCCGGAGCCTCGGTCTCCCTGCACTCGCCGCTGAACCCTTGCGTCGTCGGGGTCGGCGCCAGGCAGCAGATCGCGCATGGCATGCAGTCCGACGCCATCGGCATGGAGGGCATCGGCGCTTCAATGACGGCCGGTGCCGCACGCGCTTCGTGCACGACTGCCTGCGAGGCGGCGGCCGGTTCCGTCAGCAGCGCCAGGCACAGCCATGCCGCGGCGGTAGCCAGCGCGGGCCACATGCGGAGATGCTCACGCAGTCGCACGGCGCTTCCTCCAGAACGCGAGCCCGGCCGTCGCTCGCTCGCGCGGCCGCCGCATCAGCAGATACGCCGCCGGAATCACGAACATGGACAGCAGCGGCGCGGTGATCATGCCGCCGACCATCGGCGCGGCGATGCGCTGCATCACCTCCGAGCCGGTGCCGCTGCCCCACATGATCGGGAACAGGCCGGCCAGAATCACGGCGACCGTCATCGCCTTCGGGCGCACGCGCAGCACCGCGCCCTCGCGGATCGCATCGAGAAGGTCGGCTTCGCTGGTCTTGCCCTGGTCGATGCGCTCGGACCACGCGTTCTTGAGATACAGCAGCATGATCACGCCGAACTCGGCCGATACACCCGCGAGCGCAATGAAGCCGACCGCCCCCGCGACCGACAGGTTGTAGCCCAGCAGGTACAGCAGCCAGATGCCACCGACCAGCGCGAACGGCAGCGCAGCCATGATCAGCAGGGCCTCGCTGAATCGTGCGAACGTCAGGTACAGCAGCACAAAGATGATCAGCAGCGTGAAGGGCACGACCACCTTCAGCTTGGCAGTCGCACGCTCGAGGAACTCGAACTGACCAGACCACGAGATCGAGTAGCCCGGCGGCAGCTTCACCTTCTCGCTCACCACGCGCTGCATGTCCTGCACCGCGCCGCGCAGGTCGCGTCCGCGGATGTCGACGTAGACCCAGCCGGACAGCCGCGCGTTCTCGCTGCGGAGCATCGGCGGGCCATCCGTGATGCGCACGTCGGCGACGTCCGACAGCACGAGGCGCTGGCCTCGCTCGGTGATGATGGGCAGCGTCCGCAGCTTCTCCAGCGAGTCGCGAATCTCCCGCGGGTAGCGCACGTTGATTGGGAAGCGTTGCAGCCCCTCGACCGTCTCGCCGATGTTCTCGCCACCCACGGCCGACGAAATCACCGACTGCACGTCGGCGATGTTCATCCCGTAGCGCGCCGCGGCCTCGCGCCTGATATTGACGTCGACGTAGCGTCCACCGGTGAGGCGCTCGGCGAGCGCGCTGCTGACACCAGGCACGTCCTTCAACGCGCGCTCGATCTCGCCGGTCAGGCGGTCGATCGTCGCAAGGTCGGTGCCGGCAACCTTGACGCCGACCGGGCTCTTGATGCCGGTGGCCAGCATGTCGATGCGGTTGCGGATCGGCGGGACCCAGATGTTGGCCAACCCGGGGACCTTGACAATGCGGTCGAGCTCTTCGACGAGCTTGTCCTGCGTCATGCCGGCTCGCCACTGCTCGCGAGGCTTGAACTGGATCGTCGTCTCGAACATCTCGAGTGGCGCCGGGTCGGTGGCGGTCTCGGCGCGCCCCGCCTTGCCGTAGACACTCGCCACTTCAGGCACGGTCCGGATCAGCCGATCGGTCTGCTGCAGCAGTTCGCCCGCCTTGCCTGCGGACAGTCCGGGCAACGCCGATGGCATGTAGAGCAAATCGCCTTCGTCGAGCCGGGGCATGAACTCGCCGCCGATGTGCTGCAGCGGCCACAGGCTGACGGCGAGCACGATGCCGGCGACGAGAAGCGTCAGCTTCGGCACACGCAACACTGCGTCCAACAGCGGTCGGTAGATAGCGATCAGAAGGCGGTTCAGCGGGTTGGTCTTCTCGTCTGGGATGCGGCCGCGAATCAGATAGCCCATGAGCACCGGGATCAGCGTCACCGAAAGCCCGGCGGCCGCGGCCATCGCATAGGTCTTCGTGAAGGCGAGCGGCGAGAACAGACGCCCCTCCTGCGCCTCCAGCGTGAACACCGGGATGAAGCTCAGCGTGATGATCAGCAGCGAGAAGAACAGCGCCGGCCCGACTTCGGCGGCTGAATCGCCGATCACGCGCCAGCGCGCTGTACCTTGCAGATCCTCGCCCGGATGCTCGTGGTTCCACTGCTCCAGATGCTTGTGCGCGTTCTCGATCATCACCACGGCGGCATCGACCATCGCGCCGATCGCGATCGCGATGCCGCCGAGCGACATGATGTTGGCGTTGACGCCCTGATACCGCATCACGATGAAAGCCGCAAGGATGCCCAGCGGCAGCGACACGATCGCGACGAACGCCGAGCGCAGGTGGAACAGGAAGATGAAGCACACCACCGCAACGACGATGAACTCCTCGATCAGCTTGTGCGTCAGGTTCTCGACAGCCCGCTCGATCAAGCCCGAACGGTCGTAGACCGGCACGATCTCGACGCCGCGCGGCAGGCTGGCCTGAAGGCTCTTGAGCTTCTCCTTGATGGCGGAGATCGTCTCCAGGGCGTTCTTGCCAGAGCGCATCACGACGATACCGCCGACGGCTTCGCCCTCGCCGTCGAGCTCGCCTATGCCGCGGCGCATCTCAGGCCCGAGCTGGATGCGCGCAACGTCGCCCAGCTTCACCGAGACACCGGCGTTGGTCGTCGTCAGTGGGATCGCTCGGAAGTCATCCAGCGACTGCAGGTAGCCCGACGCGCGCACCATGTACTCGGCCTCGCCGAGCTCGAGCACGGAGCCGCCGGTCTCCTGATTGGCCTTGCCGATCGCCTCGATGACCCTCGTGTGCGCAATGCCGTAGGCGGCGAGTTTGTCGGGGTCGAGCACAACCTGGTACTGGCGCACCATGCCGCCGATGCTTGCGACCTCGGCGACGTTGGGTACCGTCTTCAGCTCGAATTTCAGGAACCAGTCCTGCAACGCGCGCAGTTGCGACGTATCCTGCGTGTTGCTGCGATCGACGAGCGAGTATTGGTAGATCCAGCCGACGCCGGTCGCGTCTGGCCCCAGCGACGCCTTGGCGGTCGGTGGCAGCCGCGACTGCACCTGGTTCAGATACTCGAGCACCCGCGAGCGGGCCCAGTAGAGATCGGTGCCGTCCTCGAACAGGACATATACGAACGAGTCGCCAAAAAACGAGTAGCCGCGCACCGTTTTCGCGCCCGGCACCGAGAGCATCGTCGTCGTCAGCGGATAGGTGATCTGGTTCTCGACGATGCGAGGCGCCTGGCCGGGGTAGGTCGTGCGGATGATCACCTGCACGTCCGAGAGGTCGGGCAGCGCATCGAGTGGCGTCTTCGTCACCGAGTACACGCCCCAGGCGCTGACCATCAGCGTGACCAGCAACACCAGGAACCGGTTTGCGATCGACCAGTGGATCAGCCGGGCGATCATCGCCTGCTCCCTGCGCCTGCGCCGGAGGCCGCTTCTGGCTCCGGTGACGCCAGATGCACGCTGGTCAGTTGCGGCGTGCCGTCGCTGGCCATGTAGAACTCGAAGTTCACGCGGTCGCCGGCCTCCAGGCCACGCGGCAGCCCGCCCGGCGGCAGCTTGAAGTCCATCGTCATCGGTCCCCACTGCAGCGATGCGATGGGCCCGTGCGACAGGGTGAGCGCGTCGCGGCCGACTGCCTCAACCTTGCCCTCTCCTTCGTGGCGCGGCGCCGTGTTGGCCGCCGAGAGCTTCGGCACATCGTTAAGCCGCGCCTCGACGCCGCGCAGAGTGGCTTCCGAGTCGATCAGGAACTGCGAAGACACGACCACCCGTTGGCCCGGCTGCAGCCCCCGCTTGATCTCTGTCTGCCCGCCGCTCTCGATGCCGGGCTCGACGTCGACCGGACGGAAGCGCCCGTTGTCCTCGGCCAGCATCACCACCGTGCGCTTGCCGGTCTGAATCACCGCCTCGGTGGGCACGAGCAGCGCCTTCTCGGGACGCATGTCCATGAAGTTCATGGAGACGAACATGCCCGGCACGAGGCGACTGCCGGGGTTAGCGAGCTCCATGCGAGCTTTCAACGTGCGGGTTCCAGGGTTCACTTCGGGCAGCAGCGCCTGCACTTTGCCGTCGAAGTTGGCGCCCGGCACTGCGGGGCTCCTGGCCTGCACCTTGGCGCCCGGCCGCAGCAGCGCGGCCTGGCTCTCCGGGACCTCGGCGTTGGCCCACACGGTGGACAGCCCGTTGATGCGGAACAGCGTCGCGCCCGACATCACGGTCATCCCTTCGCGCGCCATCAGCTCGGTGATGACGCCGTTGATCGGCGCAGCCAGCGTGATGCGTGACTGCGTCTTGCCGCTGGACTCCACGAGACGGATCTGCGCGTCGCTCATGCCCACCTGGCGCATGCGCTGGCGCGCGCCGTCGACGAGCACCGCGAGATCGGTGCCCTGCATGCGCCGCACCGAGAGGAACTCCTCCTGCGCCGCGATCCAATCCGGCACGTACAGCTCGGCGAGCGGCTGTCCCTTAGCCACACGATCCAGGGTCGCGCGCACGTGCAAGCGCTCGACGTAGACCGTGGCGCGTGCCTGCACGACGACCTGGTCACGCTCGTTGAACGCGATGCTGCCGACGGCGCGCACCTGCGGCGACAGTGTCCCCTCCTCGACCTGCGCGGTGCGCACGCCCAGGTTCTGCTGGACGCGAGGGCTGACGGTGACCTTCCCCTCGTCGCCGTCGGCACCGGCATAGACTGGCACCAGCATCATGTCCATGAACGGGGACTTGGCCGGCTTGTCGAACTTGTTCCCCGGCACCATCGGGTCGTGGTAGTAGAGGATCTTCTTGCCGGTAGCCGGATCGATGTCACCGGCCTTGAGGCCGGCTTGGATATGGCGACGCGTCGCCTCCTCGCCTTCTGCGGCGCCTTGCGGTGCGGCACCAGCCGCAGCCGGCGAACTGGCGGACGCCGAGGCATGGCCTGCCTGCGCCGTCGTCATGCCCCGCTTCATGCCGAGCGAGTACAGGCTGTAGCCGCCGGCGGCCAGGGCGGCCGCCGCCAGCACGCCAATCACGACAACGGTGCGCTTCATTGCGGGTTCTCCTTGGAGTTCTGGGGGCGGCCGTGACCGGCGGGGACGAGGTAGTTCAGCTGCGCCCACAGCCGGGCTGTCTCCATCTCGAGGCGCAGTCGCTCCATGCGGGTGTCGATCTCGGCGCGGCGCGCCTCGAGCACGACGTTCAGCGGACCCGTGCCGCCGCGATAAGCGGCAACGGCGGCATGCGTGCGCTCGCCGGCCAGCGGCAGCAGCGAGGCGTCATAGCGTTGCAGCCGCTCGCGGTTGCTTTGCCACTCCAGCAGCATCGCCAGCGCGTCGGCGACATGCATGCGGGTTTCTTCTTCGCGCTGGGCGCGCACTTGCTCGACCATCGCCAGCTTGGCCGCGACCTCGCGGTCCTGGCGGTTTGTCTGGTCCCACTGCAGTGGCACCGAGACGCCGACCGAGACCATGTTCGAATACGCCGGGCCGCGTTGGCTGAGCATCACTTCGACGCTCCAGTCCGAGTGCTTGTTGGCTCTCGCGACCTCGACGTCCGCCTGTGCCGCGGCCTCCTGTTTCAGCAGCACGGCGATCTGCGGGTGGTGAGCGATCTGCGCCTCGAGGTCTTCCGCGCGCAGGCGGACCACGTCGAGCGCTGGCGCAGACCCGAGGGGCTCGGCGGCCGGCGCACCAACCCAGCGGCCCAGCTGGGTTCGCGCGGTCGTGACCTGCCGGTCCACCTGGGCGATGCGGTCGTCGATCTGCGCGACGGCGGATCGCGCGGCGAAGACATCGGCCTGGGATCCGCGCCCGCCGCGATAGCCCGCATCAGCCGCCTCGATCTGCAGGCGTGCCTCATCGCGCTGACGGACCAGCACGTCGCGCATGCGCTCCTGATAGAAGCGATCGAGCCAGGCCACCGCGGTGTCGCGCTGCAGGTTCGCCAGCGCTAGCGTATGGCCGGCCTCGGCGACCTCGGCGTCGCGCTCGTAGCGAGCGCTTCGGGCCTTGAGCTTGCTGCTGCGCGTCAGCTCCTGCATCACGCCGACCGAGCGCATGGTCATGAAGTCCCGCGACAGGCTGAAGCGTTCCTCGCCGTTGATCGGCAGGTTGTTGATGCCGGCCTTGAGGGTGGGATCGGGCCGCTGGCCGGCGGCGATGGCCATTTCACGCGCAGCGGCGGCCGACGCATCCTGCGCGCTCAGTTGGCGCGATCGCTCCTGCGCTAGGCGCAGGGCGTCATCCAGCGACAACGGAGCAGCCCATGTTGCAGACGGCGCGTGCAGCGCGATGAGCCCGAGCAGTATGGCCGCGGCGATGCGCAGGCCCCAGGGGTGAATCACGATGGGATCTCCAGACGAACGATGGGACGAAGTTCGGCGCGCTGCCTCGGCATAAGGCCGAGGCGGTCGAGCTCGAGTACACGAGCCGAAGCGCCATCAGGCGCTCAGCGCGCGCGTCGTCGGGAGATCAAATGCGATAGACGCAGTGCAGGATCGCGTGCGATGGAGGTCGCACTACAAGCACCGGATCGGACGCGGGGAGCGCCCGTGCGGAACCCAGAATCGGTTCCGTCTCGACGGGAAGCAAGTACAGGAGCGCCGGCGCAGGTGCGGCGACAGCGGGTACAGGTGCCGTATCGGCGCTCTGCTGCCCGTAGCGGCAATGCTCGGCGCAGAGGTTGGCTGCGTCCTGATCGATCTGGTCGCAGCCCGGGGGCATTGCCGCCGACTCCGGCGCATCGTCAACCGCCGTGGCGTTTCCGAGTGCGATGGCCGACATCGGGACGCCCGAACCCATCGCCTGCATCCCCAGCAGACTCGGACATGCATAGCTGGCCACTGCGAACTGCGCGAACAGCAGCACGCCGATCAGCATGCGGCAGATCTGCTTGCTCAGAGCGCGGGTGAAGGTCATTGGCCAGATTCGGGCTGGACGCCGGGAGGGGCGTCCGAACGAGCCGTACAAAGCGGAGTTTAGCCCCTGTGTCAAACTGCGTGCTCTCACGGGCGACAGGATCGATCGTCCGATCCAGGCGGTCGCGCTCGATCTCTCGGCGGCCGAAACACCCTCGGGCCATTGAACCCGTCCAGCACTTGGCGCGCGGCCCGTGCAGCGACCGCGGCACGTGCAGTGTCGCCGGCCTCCCTCAGCCGCCGGAACAGATTGCACTTGTCTTCGTTTTCGACATCCAGGTGGGTCGCGTCGGCGAGATCAAGCACATACCGACACGCGATTGGACTTTCATCAAGCAAGAGCGCCAGCCGCCGTCAACGCGGTGAGCCAAGAAGTATGCTGCCCCAGGCAGCACGGGTCCGCAGCATGGCAGATCGGTGTTTCGCAGCGCCAAGCGCAACGGCCTCATGCATGCGGTGCCGCCGCATCAGCAATCGGTCGCTTCGATCCCCAGAACATCACCATAGGCTCGAACGTACAAGCCACAGCGACACTACTACACAGCGTTCTCACGCCAGGCTGTCAAGCGCGCAACGTTTCCTGCCAGTCGCCCAAAGTGACGACCTCCCGCACGTTTTCGCCACCCTCCGCCATGTCAGTTTCGTAGATCTATGCGCGGGACGATCCAACCAATCTTCCGCGCACCTAGAACGGAACCCGATGCCCCGCATGGTCCGTACGCCGCCGACACGCGCGCAGTCCGCAGGTCCACGGAGCTACACCGGCGGGCCGTGCAGCAGCGACAGAACGGGCTCAAGCATTCGGACTTGGCGTGCGTAGGTGTCCGCGGCGAGCGGCACCCTGGCCGGCAGGTCGGGTGCTCGAAGACCCCCAGGCAGCGATTGCCTTCGCGCACCGATCAGTTGCCACGCTTGCAGCGCGACGCCGTGCAATGACGCGTGCTCGGCGAACGCGTACTGCACGGTCCTGCCTTTTAGGGCATTCAGGCGCTGCCTCGCAAGCGCAGCATCTTCCTGCGACCCGTCGCACAAGTCGGCGGCCAGGTCAAAGAAGCGTCGGTTTGCCTTCTCCACGTCCGAGTCGGTCATGTTAAGCAGGGGTCTCCACTTCCGGACTGAACGATCGCGCAGGTACTCCTTGAGGGTCGACATCACGGTCGGCAGGAGCGCAATGGCGCGCAGGTCTGGTGGCCGGTGGGGCACAAGAAGCATCCACGGTCCTTCGTCCGGCATGCGCAGGTCGCCCATGGAAATGCGCGGAACCTCGGCGGATTTCAAGCCGCAGTGATACTGGAGCAGGAACTGCAGCTGCGTCCTCGTGCGGACCGACTCCTTGGCCAAGTCCAGCGCCGACCAAACCAGGTGCACGTCGCGCTGGTCGAGCACCACTTGCGCGGTCTGCCTCGGCGCCAGGCGCGGCATGCTCCCGGTGCGCACGGTCGTTTCGCGAACCAGGCGTGTCCCGGCAACGAACGGCAGACGCGCATAACCGACATCGGCCATCCACGTGATCAACGACTTGAGCACCGTCAAGTTGAAGACGACTGCTTCGCGCTTCAGCCCTGCAACGAATGGCGCCCACGCCTCACAGTCACGGACGACCTTCCGACCGGTCTGCCAGATGTCGGCCGGCTGCGGGTCACCAAGGAACGTGGCGTAGGCCTCGAAGTCGCTCGCGTCCAATGACGAGACCGCCTTCCCCCGCACGAGCCAGGTCCAATTGAGGAATTTCTCCATGACGCCACGGTAGATTCGCCGACTTGTCTGTTGGCTCGTCGAGGTTTCGAGCCAGACTTTGATCGCTTTCAGATCGTCCCCCAGAGGCAACAGCAGTACCGCACGCGGAAGGCGGTACTTGCCGTTGCTGCCGCTCAGAGAAGCCGGAGCACTGAGTCGATCCCAAACCTTGGGGCGAACCGGGGCAACGACGTCGGCTGACGACTTTTCTATCGCGACCGACATCATCCCAGGCCTCGTTCAGCTTCTGCGGGAGACGAAACGTCAAGGCACTCCCTTGCCAGCCACACGTCCAGCCCCGATCCGGTCGACCTCATTCTGAACAGCATGGCAACTCCCAATGGAGTCGGAACGGTCAACGCACTCGTTTGCGCCCGCAGTTCGTTGCTGAGCTGCATCCATTGACACGTCGTAGGGGGTTTCGTTTGATGCGCACGCAGACCGTTATGCCATCTGATCGCCGCCGCTTCATCTGCCAACAGGCAGGACCACGCGAATGCACCCCACGAAGCGTCGGTGACTTGCATCTGTCCCGGCCACATCAACAAGTCGTTCGGAAGCTCAATCCGCGCGTACCTTTGCCATCTGAAGTGCTCGTCGAACGGCCAAGCGCCGAATCGCAGCATCCAGATGAGCGACGCATGAAGCCGCGGTGAACAGGGTGCCATGGCGATGACCTGTCTGGCGATGCCGTCGACCTGGAATGCCGACGACAGCAGAGCCGTTCGGTTGGTGGTTCTGCGCGGCAGCGCGCGCAGCAGATGACGCCGAATCGCCTTCGTGATGGCCAAACGGCCCTTCTCGCTGACGCCGCCGATCGGCGCGCGCTCGATGGCCTTCACCTGCACGCATGTCACCGTCCGGGGTGCGAGCAAGTCCTGCGGGATCCTCAGGCCCAAGACAGCGCGCAAGACATTGAAGACTGCACACTTGTGCTTTGCAGTGCCTCGCGCGGCCGAAGGCCACCATCGCCCAACGTCCTCCCACACCAAGTTGCTCGTCAGCAAAGGACTCAGGTGCTGAGCAAGCGCCGCGTGGCCTTGATCGAATGCGGCGCCTGCCTCCCAATCGCCTGCGAAGTCGATCGAATGACCGCCGCCCGCAATCGGATCGCCGCAGTGGCTGCAGACGAGCGGGGCATCGAAGGATCCGTCAACGGCGTAACGAGGCGCAGGGGCGCCGCATCCGGAGCAAGTGTCTCGCAGCAGCTCGCCGTGTACCGGGCATCGCTGAATGGCGGAGATCTGCGCAAGGGCAGATTGATGCCCGTGGGACAAGCAACTGCGGCAGTAGCGAAGGCGATCGTCGCAGGCCAGCCACCTCCACCACGGGCCGACGATCCGATCGAGCGCTCGCTGTCGAAGCGAGGGCGCGAAGGCGTGAGCTTCCGAGCGACAGTGTCCAATCCAATTGCCGAACAAGAGCGTTCTCGGATGAAACTCTCCGGTCACCTGCGACGTGTTCGGCGAAACCGCCAAGACGAAGCGACATGCGAAGCGATGGTCCTCGGCATTGGCGATGACGATCTTCGCGAGGCGGGTGTACGGCCCCTCCTCCGCTGTGGTCCATTCCGACTGCCAGATGACCCCATCCCGAACGACAGAATCGCTGTTGACAGAAAGGCCGAGCATCAGCACAGCTCCTCATCGAAGTTGGACATCTCGACGGCCTGCAGCCATTGACTCCTCGTCCCCTTGAAACGTGATCCGTCGTCGGAACGACAAAGGTCCAGGAACTCCTTCAGTGCCAACATGACCGAGCCCATGCCGACGCTCACGGCGGGTCTCTTCGCAACGCGTCGAGACATGACGTTGAACGCAGCCCAGAAGTTGGCCGCCTCACCCTCGAGACGCCAGCCGCCCGCATAGGCCGCCGGCATGAAGAACTCCGCACAGCAGATGCCGGATTGAGGCGGATACTCGAACTTCGGGTCATCCAACTGCTGTAGGACAATCCGAAGTTCGTCGACGTCCATGACGCCCTGGATTGCGTGAATCCTGTTGAGGAATCGTCGAATCAGGTCGAGGCGACCTGCTGCCCTCAGCATCTCCTTGACCGTGTGGAGACTCTGCTGAGCGAATCCAATATGGACAAGTCGAATCCCGTTCTTCAACAACAGGTTGCCCAGATCCTTCAAGAGTGACCACTCTGTCTCGTCCCAGAGCTGGACCTCGTCTCCGAGCAAGACGAAGACGTTTGACCGTGTGGCGCCACATTGGGTCCTTATGGCGTTGGTGATCTTGTGTCTGGCCTTCTTCGGCTCGCGTGCCGACAGGACTGGGAGTTTGAAGCTCTCGCAAAAGTCTGACCAGTAGTGTGCTTCTGAACCACGCGTGTTGCTGGTCGCCAGCACACTCCCGACCGGGATGTCGGCGTATCTAGACCTCAACAACTTCTTGACGATCTCCAGCGCGGTCGTCTTTCCGATACGGGGCTCGCCCGCGAAGTTGGTCCCCGGCAATCGGTGCGAGATCACCTTGTGAACGATGGTGGACACAGTACGCACCGCTGGCGTGGCGATCTGAATGGTGTCGGCACTCAGGGGGTGCAGTATTCGAACTGCTTCTCGCGCGGGGCCTTCTTTGAGCACCGCCTCGTCGAACGCGGGGCCGCGATGGCTTGTTTCGGTTCCTTGGGACGAAGGGTTCGACATACGCTGTCTCCATACTCGTGGTTTGCGAAGTTCAGCCCAGCAACGCTGGCCCCTCGATCGGGTTGCACATCGATGTCACGTTGGGCGGCGAACCAGTTGGATCCGTCAACGAATGTCTCTCCGGTTCACCGCCTCGTGGCTCGTGATCCGCTCTCTAGTCCCCCCACCTGTCAACCGACATGGTTGGTCCTCTTGGGTCGACTTCTCGGCCTGTTCGCCAGCATGCCGAAGCAACTGGTTCCGGCACACATCGACGACGTCGCTGCCGAAGTCGCGGATGACGCCGGGCTCGGGAAGGCGATTGAGTGTCCCGAGCATCGCGCGATAGCGCTTGGCATGCCGGGAGTGGCCGTGTGCGACCAGTTCTCCCAGGGGAAGTCCGTTGGAATCAAAGGCTTGCACGGCGCGCGCGTCTTCTGGGTCGATGTGAACGACGACCCGAGTTCCGATTAGGTCGAAACGCGGGCTGAACTCTTGGGATGAGTACCGCTTCTTGTCTATCTGAATGCAGGCGCCAGAACCGTTGTGGGAGGGGCCTTGGACGATTTTGAGTTCCTTCATGGTTGCCCGCTTTGGTTCAGTTCCTAGAGGGATCGTTTCCACAGGCTCTATCTCCGACCGTATGGTTCGAGACTCGCAGATCGACAACGCTGCCCGATCAGATCGGATCGCATCATCGACAACCCGTTCGATGGCGAACGACTGGCGTGCATCAGAGAACGCCACTCCAGTTCACCTCCACCTCTCGGGGTTTGTCTGCCGCCTTAGCGGGGGCTGCAGCCACCCGTTGAACGGCTTGTGTCCCAGTCGTCGGCAATCCGGTCTTCTGTGCCGAATGAGCTAATTTCGTCGCAGGACGGTTGATCTTGTTGGGAGCCTTCTCTGCCTGCTCGACAGAGCGCTGAATCAAGTGGTTGTGATACGCATCGACGAGGTCACCGCCGAAGTCGCAGTGGACGACACCAGCCTTGTAGAGGCCGTTGATGATCTTGCGCATCGCTCGCGAATGCTTGGTATGCCGGTACTGACCGAGCGCGACCAGTTGCCCGAGTGGCAGGCCTTGAGGATCGAAGGCCTCTACGGCGCGCATGTCCTCCTCGTCGATGTGAACGACGATCCGAACGCCGACGAGGTCAAAACGACTGCTGAACTCGGGAGAGGAGTACCGCTCCTTGTCGATCTGAACGTAGGGACGGCGCCCCTTGTCAAGATTGCCGCGTACGGGCTTGGACTCCCTGGCAATTCCCAGCGCCGGCGTCAGTGCGGTCGGAGGCAGTGCGACCCTGGGCACTACGTCGCCGCACGCGATCGAGTCTTTCAAGGCTTGGAGCGGGGAGCGGTGGCCCAGCGCAGCCGTCGGAGTGGCGTTGTAGTTGGCAAATAGGACGTCGGCAATTTCGAGGAGATGATCGACCGTCACGCGATGGCGAATCGCGTTTCCGACGCTGTCCTTGGGCTTAAGTGGATCCTTCGGCTGGTTGCCCACGCTGCTGGTCAGCAATTGGAACCCGAAGTTCTCCACCGTTTTGAAGAACCGTTCTATGACGGCGTTGAACCACCACTCGCCGATCGCACCGAACGTGACGGCCGCACCCGTGGCGCGACGCACGCCTTCGATGATTCGCTCGGCATAGTGCGCCGCTGCGTTGTCGAGCATGTAGGCGGCCGGCCGCCGCTCGGTCAACCCTTCGATCACGCTGCACGGGAAGCCAGCTTGCTCGTCGTAGGCCAGTCCGGGGATGGTCAATGTCCTGGGCGTCCAGGGCTTGGTGGAAAAGCGGATCGCCTCCTCGATCTCGCTCGCGCTCACCTCGGAGCGGATGCCGACCGAATAGCCAAACACCGCGCGCGAGTTCGCGTCAAAATCAGGGACCAGCCACAGGCGCTCGATCGCCACCGGCTGCAAGCCTGCGGGCCCGGGTATATCAATCGTCCCTATGCAATCCTGCTTGTGAGCATCGATCATTGCAAAGGCAAGCGGCGTCAGGGCAAAGTCAAACGACTTGAGCCCTGTCTGTAGACCCATGCGCTTCGCTGCAGCGTGGCCGAACCAGTGGCGAACGGCCTGGTTGGCGTTCTCGGCCAAGTGGTCGTCAACGTAGCGCTCGATGGAGCGCCGACCACAACTCTTCGAGGTAAACGGGTACTGGCCATTCTTGATGCCTTCGGCCGTGCAGAGCTCCTTGAACTTCGCGAAAACACGACTCTTTTGCCGCCGGGTGGCGCGAGGGGCGCCGTCCTGATTGCGAGGAAGGATGAACTCGTTGAGATCCTCTTGGATCTGGGGATGCTCCGCGAAGAACGTGCCCAACTGGCCACGACGACGTTTCAGCTGCAGGTTCTTGACCAGGCCAAGCCACCCGACGATTCCGCCCTGGTCGTCGAGTCGCAAGCAGCGCTTGACGACGTCCAGAAAGGTGTTCCGATGAACGCCTGCCTCCTTGGCCGCCTTCCCCGCATTGCGATGAGCGAAGAAACCGCGTATCGCTTTCTCGAATCTCTCGAAGCGCTCTTTGACCGTGTCTGACAGAACTGAAGTCTCAAAGGGTGGCCAGTTGTCAATGGAGACCATCTCCTCCGGAAGGGAGTTCATGTCGTATGACGCGTCGACGGGCAGAGTGGCATGAGTGCGATGGGTCATGGATACCTCCTGTTGGAGCCAATGAATTGGTCTCTCGGCGACGACGCGCGACCGTCTCTCAGGCAATGCCGCGAGGCTTGAGGGAGGCAAGCTCTGCGCGTCGATCTCGGCGAGATCAACGTTGTCTGCGCCTGTCCAAAAAGACGGTGCGGCGCGTGAACGGAACGGTGTCGAGGTCGCTGGCAAACCGGCCGTGGGCGACGAAGCGCAAGACCGCCGCCACATACAGCGGTCCGCCCGAGTCCAAGAGCTGACCGAGCGAAACACGCTCTTCAGCGTGTATGAGGGCCGCAACTTCGTTGCCCGGCTGAAGCAAGCTGTGATTGCGTGCCTGGGCAAGCCATGGCAGTGCCACAAACCAGTTTCGTATGCGAACGGGATTGGCGAAGATCTCGTTCTCTGTCAGGAGAACGTGGCGAACTTCCTTTCCGCGAGAACGCTCGAACGCCTCGATTTCCCGCTGTATTGCCAATTGCCGCGCGGCGTGCGCGTCTGGGCTCTGGCCCAGGGAAGACGATGGCTTCGCCTCGTGGAGTTCAATGGAACCATCGGAGCAAGTCGCTTCGGCATCGAAGATGGTTCCGGCGAGATTCTCTGTTGTCGGAGCCAGGCGCAGCGGGGGGCGAAAGCTCACGCTCTGTATGCGCGGTTCGCTTTCGAGCAAGAGCACGTGGCCAAACTGCACATCGCTCGGCACAACAAAATCCGTGCGGCCCTTGTCACTGTAGAAATACCAGAGGTGCGACTTGCCCTTGCCGCGCTGACCATATTGCTCCGCCAGTGCCCCGCGCATCTGGACGCCGAGGGTTGAGCGGCTGGGTCGCTTCTTTGCCATCACAACTCCTTCAGAGGGGAGGTGTCGGCAAACCACGGCCGGGTCGCCTGTCGCGACCGGCAAGAATCGAAGGTGCGAGCCCGCCCGCGCGGGGCTTGACAGGCAGCCCGAGCGGGCGTACTGTCCGAACCCAGCGTTAGACCACGCTACATTTGGTGCGCACTGTTGGTAGCGGCGCGCACCGCAGCGGATGCCCGGCTCTGGCCGGGCTTTCGCACTTTGTCTGCTTGCTTGGTGTGGTGAGCCTCGATCCTCTTGCAGTTGTCGAGGTCGTGATTCTTAGTTTTCTTTGAGCGATTCGGCAAGAGCTGCGGAATAGGACACGCATTCGCGTGCGCGTATATTGCTCCTGTGAATCGCGTATTATCGATATTCAAAGCGATCTGAATATCGATTGCCGCGTCCGCTGCGAACCTGAGTTTCGCCTCGTAAATCGCTTCTCGATTTTGCATTCGCGACCGTCGCCTGGGCTTCGCAGCAAGGGACTGGCGTCACAGTGCAATGACCACTCTGCAGGAGTGGGCTATAGGTCGATTCTGAGGCCCACTCAACCGCGGCGAGATCCCGCCCAGCGATTCATTTTGATTAGCCCGACATGGCCCGACAGGTGACTCGCGCAGACGTACAGGTGAGTCTGTGGCATCAATCGGATCGTTACGTCGGTAGCGCATCCGGAGTCGCTCGGCTCGCGCAGAAGTCAGATGCAGCGTCGGGGCTCCGTCCGCACGGGAGAGTCTTCGTTCCGAACCGCTTTCCCACTTTCGACGGGGTTTGGTGTCGCTCTCACTACTCTGACGGAATGTGACGTCGCAGAGGAGCGACAGCAGATCCCTCTGTCAGCATCGCAAGTTGTTGATTCTTAAGATCCAATACCGCTGCTTGCGCGTGGGGATCTCGTGTCGGGAGAATTGCTTCGAACAGACTATCTGAGCGTTCGGTGAAGTCTTGTTTAGACCGCTCTTGCGAAGCGCGCGGGTGGCTGTCCCACATGCCGGCTGAAGGCGGTGCTGAATGCGCTGACTGAGCCATAGCCAACCCGCTCTGCAATTTCCGCTATCGCACACTTGCTTCGACGTAGCAGATGCTTGGCAATGGCCATGCGCCACGCGAGCAGATACTCCATGGGAGGAATGCCGACAGCCCTGCTGAAACGCTCGAAGAATGCCGAGCGGGACAACGCGGCCACCTTCGCCAGTTGCTCAACCGTCCAAGAACTTTCGGGGCTTTCATGCATTTGCCTGATGGCCAACGACACCCGAGCATCGGCAAGGCCTCGCACAAGTCCAGGCGACGCGGCTGCTCCTGTCGTGGAGCGCAGTGCCTCGACGAGGAGGACCTCGACGAGACGCATCAGGACGAGGTCGCGGCCTGCCCTGTGCTCACGTGACTCGCCATTCACCAGCTTGACGAGCGTCGCCAGCCGCTCCTCGCCGCGCACATGCACCAACTGCGGCAGCAAGGCGACAAGCAATGCCGAGTCGGGGGAGTCGAATACGAAGTAGCCGCCGAGCAGGCGGACGTCCGGAGGCCCGCTTTGCCTGCCGTGGCGGAGCTCTTCTGTCGTCGACGCTGCAGCGTGCGGGTCCATCGCCTTCGGCGTCACGGGCTCGAAACCCGACATCGTGAAGCCGGGCGTGGCTGGCATCAGAACGAAGTCATCTGCCTCCAGGGTCAGTGGGTCGTGTCCATCGACCTCGAGCCGGCAGGAGCCTTCTAGAACTGCGCAGAAGCTCGGTTGACCGAACTCCGAATAGCGAACGCCCCAGCGGCCCGCACCGCTAATGCCCTTGGAGAACACGGCCCCCGGCCGCAGCAGCGAGATGACCTGAGTGAGTGGGTCGACCATGACAGGACTCTTGATAAAAGAGTTCGGACTCTGAATTGTAGTCAGTCCAGTTTTGGCAGTCTATCGTTCCGGCCATCCCTCCGCACCAAGGACCCGCCAATGAAAACCGTCTTGATTACTGGCTGCACCTCCGGCTACGGGCAAGAAACCGCCCGCTACTTCCTCGACCAGGGCTGGAACGTGATTGCAACGATGCGGGCGCCGCGCAGCGAAGTACTGCCGCGTTGCGAACGCCTGCGCGTGCTCGCGCTGGACGTCACCGACCCGAAGAGCATCGCGGCCGCGGTCGATGCCGCCGGCCCGGTCGACGTACTGGTCAACAACGCGGGCATCGGTGCGCTCGGCGCTTTCGAGGCCACTCCGATGCAGACGGTGCGCGAGCTCTTCGAGACCAACACCTTCGGCCTCATGGCAGTGACTCAGGAGTTGCTGCCGCACTTCCGTCAACGTCGGTCCGGCGTCATCGTCAACGTCACGTCCAGCTCCACCATGGCGCCCTTTCCGCTTGTCGCCGCCTACACGGCGAGCAAGACTGCAGTCGAGGGCTTCACGGCGTCACTCGGCCTGGAACTCCAGCAGTTCGATGTGCGCGTGAAGTTGGTCCAGCCGGGGTACGGTCCGAATACGGCCTTCGCAGCCAACGGCCACGAACGCATGCAAGGCCTCATCACGGCACCCTACGCGGCCTACGCTCAACGCGTGTTTGCCGAGTTTGCCGGAGCCTCCATAACGACCAAGCCCTCCGACGTCGCGCGGGTGGTGTGGCAAGCCGCAAACGACACCTCTGACAGACTCTGCTTTCCCGCCGGTCCGGACGCAGTTGCCTTGGCCCAAGGCCGCTAAGCGAAAGACGCCACGACCCATCGCGAGGACGACCATGAAGATGCGAAGTGCCCTCTACCTGGCATCCGTAGCAGGAGCCCTGTTCTGCACGACGTTCGCTGGCTGCACGACCACGGCCGCCGAGGTCAAGACGCAGTTGGTCCCACGGTCGCTGTCGGAAGTCGAGGATGACTCCGAAGCCCGCACCAGCAAAGAACGGCCTCGAGTCGCCTTGGTGCTAGGTGGTGGAGGTTTGAGGGGCTTCGCGCACGTGGGCGTCCTGCGCGCGCTGGAGGATGTTGGCATCAAGCCGGATTTGGTCGTCGGTACGTCTGCCGGAGCAGTGGTCGGCGCGGCCTATGCGAGCGGGCTATCGGCTGACGAGGTCGAGCGCGTGGCGCAGACCATAGAGCCAGCTTCCCTGATTGATTTCACGTTGAGCAAGAGCGGCCTGATGCGCGGGGCAAACATCGCCGCCTGGGTGGATACGGTCACGCGTCACATACCCATTGAGCAGTTCCCCATCCGATTTGCCGCGATTGCCACAGACCTTGAGAACGAGCGGCCAGTAGCGCTGATGGTCGGCTCATCCGGGCAAGCAGTGCAGGCCTCGGCCGCAGTGCCGGGAATCAATGTTCCAGTGAGCTTTGAAGGGGGGCACCTTGTTGATGGTGGAAGCACCAGCCTCGTACCGGTTCGGTTTGCCAAGGCCATGGGCGCGGAGTTCATCATCGCAGTCGACATCTACTGTGATGAGGCCGCTGTTCAGGGTCTCAGCGCCGTTACCGTGGTCTACCGAGTCATGCGCACCCAAAGCTGTCAAATTGCGCGGTCCGAAATGGCGGAAGCCGACGTGGTGATTCGGCCAAGAGTGGCATCTCCGGGGCTCGCAAAGAAGGGTGAATACGCAAACGCCGCTGAAGCCGGATATGCCGCAGCCCGGTCTGCTTTAGCACAAATATCCTTGGGTAGGCAGAAGCTTTGAGATGCTCACGGAGCCGGCAACGGAGATGCGTCCCGGGCCTCTGCTTCGCATGCGCTGACGTCTCGTCGCACCGCCTGACGCGCCGGCCGCGGCGGACGGACAGAGTCTTGCCTGTCATGCGGTCGTGGTGGCCGTCCATGCACCCACTCTCCCTTGAAGCCTGACCCATGCATTCCACACTCTGCCTGCCGGCCTTTGAACCCGATGGCTCGACCCCCAGTGAGGCGGCGATCGACAGTGCAGTCGCGAAATTCCGCACCTCCGGCTATCTCGAGATCCCGGACGTGTTCGACCCGTCGTTCGTGCTTGACATGCAGCGCGCGTTCCTGGCCGATCAGGGCGGCCGTACCAACGAAGAGATGGTGCAGGACGCTCGCTTGAAGGAAGTGGGTCCGAGTCGCTTCCTGTCCTGCCTTGAGATGAAGCCGCCCTTCAGCACGCCGACGCTGTATGCCAACCCATTCCTGCTGCGCTTCATGGCGCGGGTGCTGGGGCCGGAGTTCAAGCTCGACAGCTTCAACTGCGTGTGCGCCTACGCTGGCGCGCCAGACCAACGCCGCCACCGCGACCATCCGGCCCTGTTCTCCAAGGAACATGCGGACCGCGATTGCTTTGCGGTGCAGGTGTCGATCCCTCTGATCGACCTCAGCCCTGCCACCGGTACCACCGCCATGCTGCCAGGCTCGCACCTCGTGCCTGTGGCCACCGACCTCACTGGGCACGACATCGAACTGCCGTACCCGCGCATGGGCGGCTGCTGCGTGATGGACTACCGGCTGTCGCACCACGGGACTGGCAATTCGTCGGACCGCCATCGGCCCATCCTGTACCTGCTCTATACCCGGCAATGGTTCGTGGACATGATGAACTTCCGCCCTCAGCCGGCGATCCGCATCCGGCCACAGACCCTCGCTCAGGTGCCGACCGAGCATCTGCCGCTGTTCGACCGCGTGGCACAGAGCCTGTGTGACAGCACCTGGTGGCTATAGCCGCCACATACCCCACGCAAAGCAACGGCAGTCGGCAGTGAAGGACGGTTCGTCGAAGTGAGGCTCGTACCCATCCCGGCCTCCCCTTGCCTTGGCGCTGAGCTCGTCGGCGCTTCAGGACCTCTAGAGCCTCGGCTGCCCGGCTCTCCGAGGGGCTAGTCGCCCCTGGCGCGTTTCGAGCGCGCCTGCAGCGGCCGCCTTCAGCAGCCGCTGGAATGATGGGCACGCCGCATGGCTCGGCGCGGGACACGCCACCGCGTGACGCAAACCCTCGACCATGGCTTTCAGCCGCTTGACCATGCGCTCGAGCTCGTCGGCCTTGGACGCCAGCATGGCTCGGTCGATGTTGGGCTGGCCACCGGGCGTGAACATCACCCGAATCTCGTCCAGCGAGAACCCGGCCGCCTGCCCCAGCGCGATGAGCGCGAGCTGGTCCAGCACGGCCGGCGAAAACTGGCGTCGCGCGCCACCGCTCTCCAGCGATTGGATGAGGCCCTTGCGTTCGTAATACCGAAGCGCCGAGGCGGCGACGCCGGACTTCCTGGCGACTTCCGAGATGTCCATCAAAATCCGCTTGACTTGAAGTTGACTTCAACTTCTATCATGGCTTCAACACGGGGACAAGTCAACGGATTGAAGGAGTCGTCAGATGCTTTCCACCCACGTCATCGGCCACACTGCCCTCGTCGGAATCGGCGCCACGGCGTTGATGGACATCTGGCTGTTGCTTCTATCGCGCCTTGGCGTACCTACCACCAGCTTCGCCATGGTGGGTCGCTGGGTGGGGCACTTTCCGCGTGGTCAGTTCGCCCACACGGTCATTTCGAAAGCGGCGCCAGTCCCGTTCGAGCTCAGCCTGGGCTGGCTGACCCACTACCTCATTGGCATCGTTTACGCAGCGCTCCTGGTCGCCGTCCAAGGCGCCGCCTGGCTCGAGCACCCGACATTCCTGCCTGCCCTGGCCGTCGGGGTGGTGACGGTGGTCGCTCCCTGGTTCGTGATGCAACCTGCCATGGGTTCGGGCTTCCTGGCATCGAAGACGCCGACGCCTCTGAAGAACTGCCTGCGCAACCTGGCCAATCACGGGGTGTTCGGCGCAGGCATGTACCTGGCTGCCGCAGCGCTCGCGTGGGCCACCGCGTGAGCAGCCAACCCGTCGGCAAGCCGCGACTGACGTGCGACCTGGCAACGCCAAGCCAAGGCTCGGGCCCACGCCGTTGGCCGACGAGGCGTTCAGCTGCACCTGCCCCTCCTGGAGACGCCACCGCGAAGCGGCCTCGACCGAATCGCAGCCTCATCGCTCGGATTTCGCGATGAAGGCGAACAACCTCAAGAAGTCCTGCCATCCCTCTGGAGTTCATCCCATGAGCAAACTAGCCATCGTCTATCACAGCGCCCACGGGCACACCGAGTTCATCGCGCGCCAGGTGCTGGTCGGCGCCCGGGCCGTCGAAGACATCGAGGCCGAGCTGGTCAAGGCGGAAGACATCGCCCGCACACCGGACGATCTCATCGAGTACGACGGCTTCATCTTCGGCTCGCCGACCTACCTCGGCGGAGTCTCTGGCCAGTTCAAATCCTTCATGGACTCCACCGGCCGCCTGTGGCGCACGCAGCAGCTCAAGGGCAAGCTCGCCGCGGGATTCACGGTGTCGTCGCTTCCGGCCGGCGACAAGCAATCAACGCTGTTGTCGATGTTCGTCTTCTCCATGCAGCACGGGATGCTGTGGGTGGGCAACCCCATCCTGCCCGAGCAGCACAGCGGCGTGCCGTATGACGAGGCCGCGAATCGACTCGGTTCGTGGTCGGGCCTCATGGCGCAGGCGGGGCACTCTGCACCGGCAGACTCTTTCGTGCCGGGCGATGTCAAGACCGCCAAGATGTTCGGCCGTCACGTCGCCGAGAGCCTGAACCGCGTGATGGTCACCGCGTGAGCGAACGCCTCTGAGGAGAACTCTCATGCTTCCCAAGAAATTGGCGCCTGCTCTCTTCGGCCTGATTCTGTCGGGGCTGATGTCCCTGCTGGTTTCCGGCATCTCCACGTACCGGGCGGTCGGCTTCGGTGACAGCTATGCAGGCCTGTGGACGAGCGCCTGGCTGACCGCCTGGCTCGTGGCCTTCCCGGTGGTGCTGGTCGTCGCACCGCTCGCGCGCCGAACGGTTGCCCTGCTCGTCGACACCCGGCAATGAAGCTTCCGGTCGCCTGCTGGCGGGGCGTGCTGGGCGTGGCCCTCACGACCTGGCGGCCCGCGTGAGCGGCGATGACTGCCTGGACGGGGATGCCTGGAGTATACTGTATGGACATACAGTTCCACATCACGCGTAGTGCGTGCAAACCGATTCCCGAAGCACCAAAGGAGTCAGCCGTGAGTCACGTCCGCCAAGGCTACCGACCGAGCCGCCGTCTCGCCCCTTCCTGGCTGCTCAGGATTTGGGGCTGGCTCTAGCACCGCCATCACGCCACGCCACGCTGCCGTGGCAAAACGCGGCCCGGGCGGCGTGAGAGTCCGGGGCACTCGCGAAGGCGTTCGGACATTCCAGGGGTTCGGCTCGCCGCCCTCACCCGCCCGTCGCCATCGAATGTCCGCTCAGGCTCGAAGTGATCCGCTCGCGCAGGCGCTGGGTCACGGATTCGTCCAGGTCGTTGGCCTCGGCCGCCTGAAGGAGCACGTTGAGGCCATGAGCCTTCGCCAGCTTGTAGTCCTGCTCCGGCAGGACGCTGGCGAGCCAGGCGAACTCCACCTCGACGCCGCAATCCTCACTCTTCTGCGGAGTCATGCGATGAGGGGCCAGCTGCAACGTCGCGGGACCAGCGGCGCGCAACCAGGCGGACAGCGGTGACCCGCCACCGACGTTGTGCCACTGCTCGCGCGCTCGTGACGAGCGGACGGCCGCCGGGAAGTCGATCACCCCGCCGTTCAAATCTGACAAAGCCTCAGCGGCTTCCTCGATGGACAGCGACTTCCCGATGGCCGGAATCCTGTCGAAGCCGTTCCGGCCCGCCAGGGCGCCCCATCCATTCGGGTTGAACAAGTTCACCTGGACCTGCCGGTCGGATATGCGGGTCGCGCAGATGGCCAGCCAGTGGACTGCGTCGTCGCATGCTTGCGCCACGTGCAACAGCAGGTGCCCGCCCACCTCCAGCCCCTGCAACATCGAGCGCAGGTCGGGGCTGATCGGGATGCCGTCGGCATCGAGGGTGTCGCAACGGTAGACACGCGGCCCGGCAGAGCCTGGTTCCGCCTCCAGGGTCACGTGGACGAAAGGTCTTTCGAGGGCTTCCCTGGCGCGACGCACGGCGCCCGGATCGGTGGCGTCATCCTCGATGTGGTGCAAGACGACCTGCATGACGCGCGACAGCGTGGCGAGGTCGTCATGGCGCAGGCCGCCAGGCTCTCCGCCGGCCGTTTCGGCAAGGTCCTCCAGCATGTTCGGGTAGAGGCCCGGCACGGCCTCGAGCAGCCGCGGAGCGACGTGTGTCAAGGGTTCGGCATCGCTTCCAGGCACCAACGCGACTTCAATGGGCCCTGGCTCAGCCTCGCTTCGCGCCATGCGCGCCGGTTTCAGGCATCGCCGCGCGAGTGGGCCATCGGTCTCGTCTGCGAAGAATACTGCGCCTCGCGAAGACGCTCCCAGCAGCAATCCCATCGATTTCGCGCCGTCGGGCCAATGCAGCACCGCGGCCCTCGGGGGCGAGGAACTGCCGGACTCGGACGTCGCTGGCGACCTGCTGCGCGCGGACAGGAAGTCTGCCGAGTGCGATGGACTGGACGCGGGGGACTGTGCAGGCGCGGACGAAGCCGCTGCCACTTCCGCCCGCGCAGAGGTGGAGGGACCCACAGGCCCGTTCTTCGAGATGGTGCAGCCCATGGCAGCGGGTGTTGGCAGGAGCAGGAGCGAGGCGCCAAGCCTGGATGAGCTGGCCCCTGTCGGACGGGATGCGGGCGAAGCACTGTGCGGTGAGCCGCATGCAGCCAAGGCGACCGGCCCAGGTTTGTGATCGCCAGGAAGAAGTGAGGAGGGTGACGAGGCGTGAGCTCCGGAGTCTGTCCGGACGGCGGCAGGAGCTTGCTCGATGTAAAGAACTTTCACCCCAGGCAATCGGGCTCGCGGCGGGTTCGAAATCCATGCAAGCTGTCGGGCGTGCAGCGGGATGTCGTGCCTCTCGGGGAGGGTCCTGGCCGCGAAAACAATCAAGGAACGCCATGGACAAAGACCCGGGGCCCGCGGTGGGCGAACCGGCCGCCCAGCCCCCTGCCCGCCGTCCCCCTCGCCACCGCTGGCTCGCCATCACCCTGGCGCTGGCCTGCATGGCCGGACTCGGCGGGCTGGCGTGGTATCTCACGCATCCGGCCAAGACGGCGGCCGCCGCGTCCGGGCCGCCAGGGCCGGGCGGGCCGGGCGGGCCGGGCGGGCCGGGCGGCCGTGGCGGTCGTGGAGCACCGCCGACGACGGTCGGTGTCGCCGCCGCGGTGAAGGCCGATATTCCGCTGTGGCTGGATGCGCTGGGCACCGTCACGCCCTCGGCCACCGTGACCGTGCGCGCCCAGGTCAGCGGCGTGCTCAAGGAGGTCCTGTTCAAGGAAGGCCAGATGGTCCGCCAGGGCCAGTTGCTGGCGGTGGTCGATCCGCGCCCCTTCGAGATGGCGCTGATGCAAGCGAACGGCCAGCGCGTGCGCGACGAGGCTCAGCTCGAAGCCGCCAAGGTCACCCTGCAGCGCTACCAGACGCTGCTCGGCCAGGATTCGATCGCCCGGCAGGACGTCGACACCCAGGCCGCACTGGTCAAGCAGCTCGAAGGCACGGTCATCACCGACAAGGCCGCCGAGGGGACGGCACGCCTGAACCTCGCCTACACGCGCATCACGGCGCCGGTGGCCGGGAGACTGGGCCTGCGCGTGGTTGACGCCGGCAATCTCGTGTCGTCGAGCGACACCGGCGGCATCGCCGTGATCACGACGCTCGCGCCGGCCGACGTCGAGTTCTCGGTGCCGCAGGATCGCCTGCCCGACCTGCAGCGCCGCGCGGCCGAGGGCGCCACCCTGCCCGTCACCGCGCTGGACCGTACGCGCGTCACCGAGCTGGACAAGGGCCGCTTCTGGTCGCTCAACAACCAGGTCGACACGCAGACAGGCACGGTGCGCGCCAAGGCGCGCTTCGACAACAAGGCCGGCACGCTGTTCCCCAGCCAGTTCGTCAACGTGCGGGTGCTGCTGGACACCGTCCAGGGCGCGATCGTGGTGCCGCTGACAGCCTTGCGCCACGGGCCCGAGGGTGACTTTGTCTACGTGCTGCAGGATGACCGGACGGTGTCGTTGCGCCGGGTGACGGCGGGGCCTTCGACGGCCGAGAAGGTCTCGATCACCAAGGGCCTCCAACCGGGCGAACGCGTGATCACCGAAGGCGGCGACCGGCTGAAGGATGGCGCCCGCGTCACGCTGCCGGGCGATGCGGCTTCGGCCCCGGGCGGCCGGGCGTCCGGTGGGCGCGGGGGATGGGAGCGTGGCGCTTCGGGCGCCGCAGACGGCGCCAGCCGCCCGCGCCGCCATCGGGCCAGCGAAGCCGCAGGCTCATGAGCCCCTCCCAGCCGCTCGCAGGGGCCCATTCCCGCCTGGCGGGACAGGCCTCATGCGCCAGGGTCGACGAATGAGCCCGTCACGTCCCTTCATCCTGCGCCCGGTCGCCACGGCGCTGCTGATGGTGGCCATCGTGCTGGCGGGCCTCGTCGCCTTCAGGTTCCTGCCGCTGTCGGCCCTGCCCCAGGTGGACTACCCCACGATCCAGGTGCAGACGCTGTACCCCGGCGCCAGCCCCGAGGTCATGGGCCGGACGGTGACGGCCCCGCTCGAGAAGCAGTTCGGCCAGATGTCCGGCCTGCAGCGCATCGCCTCCACCAGCGCGGCCGGGGTCTCGATGGTCACGCTGCAGTTCAGCCTCGGGGTGGCACTGGACGTGGCCGAGCAGGAGGTGCAGGCAGCCATCAACGCGGCCAACTCGACGCTGCCGCAGGACCTCCCTGCCCCGCCGGTCTATGCCAAGGTGAACCCGGCCGATGCGCCAGTGCTCACGCTGGCCGCCAGCTCCGAGACGCTCACGCTGCCCGAGGTGCAGAACCTGGTCAACACGCGCCTGGCGCAGAAGATCAGCCAGGTCAACGGCGTGGGCTTGGTGACCCTGGCCGGCGGCCAGCGTCCTGCCGTGCGCATCCAGGCCGACACCCAGTCGCTGGCCTCGCAGGGCATCGACATGACGGCCATCCGAACGGCCATCACCAATGCCAATGCCAACAGCGCGAAAGGCAGTTTCGACGGGCCGACGCGCTCGTACACCATCAATGCCAACGACCAGCTGCTGACCGTCGAAGATTACAAGGGCCTGATCGTCGCCTGGCGCAACGGCGCGCCAGTGCGCCTGTCCGATGTGGCCACGGTCGTGTACAGCGCCGAGAACGTCAAGCTCGGCGCCTGGGCCGACGGGACCGCCGCGGTCATCGTCAACGTGCAGCGCCAGCCGGGCGCCAACGTGATCCAGACGGTGGATGCGATCAAGGCGCGGCTGCCCGAGCTCACCGCCTCGCTGCCCGCCAACATCCACGTCGAGGTGCTGTCGGACCGCACCAATGGCATCCGCGCCTCGGTGGAGCACGTCGAGATCGAGCTGCTGCTGGCCGTGGCGATGGTCGTGCTGGTGATCTTCTTCTTCCTCCACAGCGTTCGCGCCACGGTCATCGCCAGCTTGGCGGTGCCCATCTCGCTCATCGGCACCTGCGGCCTGATGTACCTGCTGGGCTACAGCCTCAACAACCTCAGCTTGATGGCGCTGACCATCGCGACCGGCTTCGTCGTCGACGATGCGATCGTGATGATCGAAAACATCACTCGCCATCTCGAGATGGCGAGTGATGTTTCGGCAGAGGCTAATGCCGGTGAAACCGGCGTTAAGGGCGCTCAGGCGCCCGGCCGGAGCCAAAATGCGCTGACGCCGATGCAGGCGGCGCTGAAGGGCGCGACGCAGATCGGCTTCACCATCATCAGCCTCACCGTCTCGCTGATCGCGGTGCTGATCCCGCTGCTGTTCATGGGCGACGTGGTGGGGCGCCTGTTCCGCGAGTTCGCAGTCACGCTGGCGATCACCATCCTGATCTCCGCCGTCGTGTCGCTGACCCTGGTGCCGATGATGTCGGGCCGGATGCTGCGCGGCGGCGAGCAGCCGCACGGCATCGGCGCGCGTATCCAGCGCGGCTTCGATGCGATCGTGGTGCGCTACGACCGGGCCCTGCAATGGGTGCTGGACCGCCAGGCGGCCACGCTGTGGGTGGCACTGGCCACGCTGGCGCTCACGGTGTTCCTCTACGTGGCCGTCCCCAAGGGCCTGTTCCCGACGCAGGACACGGGGCAACTGCAAGCGCGCCTGCAGGCTTCGCAGACGGTGAGCTACGCCCGCATGGCCGAGCTCCAGCAGCAGGCCGTGAAAACCATCCTGGCCGACCCGGACGTGCTGCACGTCGCCTCGCTCGTCGGCGTGGACGCGGTGAACAACACCATGCTGCACACCGGCAGCATGCTCATCGAGCTGAAGCCGGGCCGCAGCGGAACGCAGGAGCAACTGATGGAGCGGCTGCGCTCGCGCGTGGCCGCCATCCCCGGCGTCACCCTCTACCTGCAGCCCACCCAAGACCTGACCATAGACGCCGAGACCGGCCCGACGCAGTACCGCGTCTCGATAGAGGGTGCCGACGAGGCGACGGTTCAGCGCTGGGCCACCGCGCTCACGCAGAAGCTGCAGGACGTGAAGGAGGTACGCAACGCAGTCTCGGACGTGGGCGCCACCGGGCTGGCGGTGCAAGTCGACATCGACCGCGACACCGCCTCGCGCCTCGGCATCAGCGCGTCGGCCGTCGACGATGCGCTGTACAGCGCCTTCGGCCAGCGCATCGTCTCGACCATCTTCACCCAGACCAACCAGTACCGCGTGATCCTGGAGGCGCGGCCGGACCTCGCGACCAGCCCGCAGTCGCTCGCCGCGCTGCACGTGGCCACGGGCAGCGGCCAGGCGACCCCGCTTTCGGCCTTCGCGGCGATCCGTGAAGTGCCGGCGCCGCTGCAGATCACGCGGGTGGCGCAGTACCCCGCGGCGACGATAGGCTTCGACACGGCCGACGGGGTTTCGCTCGGCACCGCGGTGGATGCGATTCGTGCTGCGGCCAAGGAGATCGCCCTGCCCGACAGCGTGACCCTGACCCTGCTCGGTGCGGCAGGCGCCTACGAGAAGTCGCTGGCCAACGAGCTCTGGCTCATTCTCGCGGCCATCGTCTGCGTCTACATCGTGCTCGGCGTGCTGTACGAGAGCTACGTGCACCCGCTCACCATCCTGTCGACGCTGCCCTCGGCCGGCGTGGGCGCCCTGCTCGCGCTGATGCTGGGCGGCCATGACCTGGGCGTCATCGGCATCATCGGCATCATCCTGCTGATAGGCATCGTGAAGAAGAACGCGATCATGATGATCGACTTCGCCATCGACGCCGAGCGGGTGCAGGGCAAGCCGCCGCGCGAGGCGATCCACCAGGCGGCGCTGCTGCGCTTCAGGCCCATCCTGATGACGACCATGGCGGCGCTCGGCGCGGCGCTGCCGCTGATGTTCGGCTGGGGCGAAGGCGCCGAGCTGCGCCGGCCGCTGGGCCTGGCGATCTTCGGCGGATTGATCGTCAGCCAGGTGCTCACCCTCTTCACCACGCCGGTGATCTACCTCGCGTTCGACCGGATGGGGCGGCGGCTGCGCGGCGAGCGCGAGCGGGCCACAGGAGGGGCGCCGACGTGAACCTGAGCTCGCCCTTCGTCAGGCGGCCCATCGCCACCGTGCTCCTCACGATAGGCGTGGCACTGGCCGGCATCGCGGCCTTCTTCGTGCTGCCGGTGTCCCCGCTGCCGCAGGTGGACTTTCCGGTCATCTCGGTGTCGGCCAGCATCCCCGGCGCGAGCCCGGAGACCATGGCCAGCAGCGTGGCCACGCCGCTGGAGCGGCGGCTGGGGGTCATCGCCGGCGTGAACGAGATGACCTCGTCCAGCGGCAACGGCTCGGCCCGCGTCACGCTGCAGTTCGACCTGAACCGCGACATCGACGGCGCCGCGCGCGAGGTGCAGGCGGCCATCAACGCCTCGCGCGCCGACCTGCCGGCCACGCTGCGCAGCAACCCGACGTACCGCAAGATGAACCCGTCGGACGCGCCGGTCATCATCCTCGCCCTCACCTCGCCCACCCGCACGCCGGGGCAGATCTACGAAGCGGTGTCCAACATCGTCCAGCAGAAGGTGGCGCAGGTCGAAGGCGTGGGCGACGTCGAGATCGGCGGCGGCTCGCTGCCGGCGGTTCGCGTCGACATCAACATGCTCGCACTGGGCAACTACGGCGTGCCGCTGGAGGACGTGCGCGCCGCGATCCAGGCGTCCAACGCGAACCGGCCCAAGGGCGCAATCGAGGGCAACGACCGCCGCCTGCAGATCTACACCAACACGCCGGGCCGCCGGGCATCGGACTACCGGGACCTCGTCGTCGCCTGGCGCAACAACGCACCGGTTCGCCTGAGCGATGTCGCCGAGGTCAGCGACGGCCCGGAGGATGTGCGCACCCTCGGCCTGTTCAACGGCAAACCTGCCGTGATCGTGCTGATCACGCGCGAGCCGGGCGCCAACATCATCGAGACGGTGGACGGCGTGCGCGCCCTGCTGTCGCAACTGCGTTCGCAGCTGCCGGGCGACATCGAGGTGCAGGTCGCCTCCGACAGCACGCGTTCCATCCGCTCCTCCCTGCACGAGGTCGAGCTGACGCTGATCATCTCCATCGTGCTCGTGGTGCTGGTGGTGAGCGCCTTCCTGCGCAGCCTGCGCGCCACCATCGTGCCGGCGGTGGCCACGGTCGTCTCGCTGCTCGGCACCTTCGGCGTGATGGCACTGCTGGGCTACAGCCTGGACAACCTGAGCCTGATGGCCCTCACCGTGGCCACCGGCTTCGTGGTCGACGATGCCATCGTCGTGCTCGAGAACACCAGCCGCCACATCGAGCAGGGGATGGACCGCTTCGAAGCCGCGCTGCAGGGCGCCCGCGAGGTGGGCTTCACCGTGCTGTCGATCAGCCTGTCGCTGGTGGCGGTGTTCATTCCGCTGCTGTTCATGGGCGGCCAGCCGGGCCGGCTGTTCCGCGAGTTCGCGGTCACGCTGTCGGCGGCGGTGATGATCTCGCTGGTGGTTTCGCTCACCACCACGCCGATGATGTGCGCGTGGCTGTTGCCGCGCCACGATCCCCATCGGCCGCGCAAGCCGCCGAACCGCTTCGCACGCTGGGCCGAGAAAGGCTACGAGCGCGTGCTGAAGGTCTACGAGCACGCTCTCGACTGGGCCTTGCACGACCGCTGGCTGGTGCTGCTGATCCTGGTCGCGGTGGTCGGGCTCAATGTCTACCTCTACATCGCTGCGCCCAAGGGCTTCTTCCCGCAGCAGGATTCGGGGCAGCTCAACGGGGGGCTGCGCGCGGACCAGAGCATCTCCTTCCAGGCCATGCAGGGCAAGCTGCGGGAGCTGGTGGACGTCCTGCGCAGCGACCCGGCGGTCGACACGGTGGTGGGCTTCACCGGCGGCGCGCGCGCCGGGGGCGGCTTCGTGTTCGTCAACCTCAAGCCGCGCGACCAGCGCGACGCGAGCGGCCAAGCCGTGATTGCCCGGCTGCGGCCGCAGCTCGCCAAGGTCACCGGCGTGAGCCTGTTCCTCAATCCGGTGCAGGACCTGCGGATGGGCGGCCGGCAGAGCAACTCCACCTATCAGTACACGCTCAAGAGCGACAACGCCGCCGACCTGCGCCGCTGGGCGACGCGCCTGGCCGATGCGATGAAGCAGCAACCGGACCTGACCGACGTCGACACCGACCAGCAGGAGAACGGCGTCGAGAGCTACGTCACCATAGACCGCGACAGCGCGGCGCGGCTGGGCCTGTCGAACAAGGACGTCGACAACGCGCTCTACGACGCCTTCGGCCAGCGCCAGGTGGCGACGATCTACGACGAGCTGAACCAGTACCACGTGGTGATGCAGGCGATGCCCCGCTTCACCCGCAGCCCCTTGGCGCTGAACGACGTGCAGGTGCCCGCCGGTGCGGCGGCCGTGGCGAGTGCGCCGGCCTCGGCGGCGGTGAGCGCGAACCCCGGGCTCAAGGACTCCTCGACCGGCTCGCCCGTGAACACGTCGGCCAGGACGATGGTGCCGCTGCCGTCCATCGCCCGCTTCTCCGAGCAATCGACCCGCGGCAACGTCAACCACCAGGACGGCGAACTGGCGACGACCGTGTCCTTCAACCTGGCCGAAGGGGCCACGCTGAGCGAGGCGCGCGATGCGATCGCCCAGGCGAGCGCATCGATAGGCATGCCGGTCAACGTGCGCGGCAGCCTGCAGGGCACGGCCGCGGCCTTCCAGCAGACGCAGAGCCAGCAGCCCCTGCTCATCGCGGCGGCGCTGGTGGTGATCTACATCGTGCTGGGGATCCTGTACGAGAGCCTGGTTCACCCGGTCACGGTGCTGTCCACCCTGCCCTCGGCCGGCGTGGGCGCGGTGCTCGCGCTGCTCATGTTCAAGATGGAGTTCTCGTTGATCGCGCTCATCGGCGTGTTCCTGCTCATCGGCATCGTGAAGAAGAACGCCATCCTCATCATCGACTTCGCGCTCGACGCCGAGCGCTCCCGCGGGCTGTCGGCCCTGGAAGCGGTGCGCGAAGCCTGCCTGCTGCGCTTCCGGCCCATCCTCATGACCACGCTGGCCGCGGCGCTCGGGGCGCTGCCGCTGGCCATCGGTTTCGGAGAAGGGGCCGAGCTGAGGCGGCCGCTCGGCATCGCGATCGTCGGCGGGCTCATCGCGAGCCAGCTGCTCACCCTGCTCACCACGCCGGTGGTGTACCTGCTGATGGACAAGCTGCGGCGGCGCGGCGCAAACGAACGGCTGCTGGCGCGCCAGGCCGCGGATCCGGAGATCTCATGAGACTGCGCCGCACGCCCCTGCTGCCTTCGCTTTTCGTGGCGGTGTTGCTTGCCGCCTGCGCCCACACGCCACCTCCCGAGCCGCCGGCGGCGCCGGTGCCGGCGCAGTTCAAGGAGATCCCGCCGGGCTGGGTCACGGCGACGCCGTCCGACCAACTGGCGCGCGGGCCCTGGTGGACGCTGTTCGGCGACCCTGCGCTGGACTCGCTGGTGCCGCGGGTGCAGGTGTCGAACCAGAACGTCGCTGCGGCTGCCGCAGCCTACGCGCAGGCCAGGGCGCTGGTGCGCGAGCAGCGCGCGGCGCTCTTTCCGTCACTTTCGCTCAGCGCGGCCGCCACCCGCAGCCATGCGGGCAGCGCCACGCCCTCGCCGGGCAGCAGCACCGGCTACCAGCTGGGCCTGAACGCCGGCTGGGAGGCGGACCTGTGGGGCCGCATAGGCAACACGGTCTCGGCCGCCGGCGCACGTGCGCAGGCGAGCGCGGCCGATCTCGCCGCCGCGACGCTGTCCGCCCAGGCCGAGTTCGTCACCGACTACCTCTCGCTGCGCGAGACCGATGCCGAGATCGCGCTGGTGAGCTCGACGATCGATGGCTACGCCCGCTCGCTGCAGATTGCGCAGAACCGCTACGACGCCGGGGTCGCGCCCAAGAGCGACGTGCTGCAGGCGCAGACCCAGCTGGCCAGCGCTCAGGCCGACCGGTCTGCACTCGTTCGCCAGCGTGCGCAACTGGAGCACGCCATGGCCGTGCTCGTCGGCGAGGCGCCGGCCCAGTTCAGCCTGCCGACGGGGGATTGGCATTCCACGGTCGTGCCACGAGTCCCCGTCAGCGTGCCGTCGACCCTGCTGCAGCGCCGGCCGGACATCGCCTCGGCCGAGCGAGCGGTCGCGGCGGCCAACGACCAGGTCGGCGTCGAACGCGCAGCCTACTTCCCTGCCCTCACGCTCAGCGCAGGCGCCTCGCAGGCGGGCACACGCGTGTCCGATCTCTTCAGCCTGCCGGCGACGACGTGGTCGATCGGGTTGGCGCTGGCGCAGACCCTGTTCGATGCCGGCGCGCGCACGGCCCGCGTCGACGAGGCCCGGGCGGCCTGGGAGCAGAGCGTCGCGAGCTACCGGCAGGCCGTGCTCACGGCCTTCCAGGATGTCGAGGACCAGCTGGTGGCCGCGCGCGAACTGGAGGTTCAGCAGGGCCTTCGCCGCACCGCCTCGGAAGCGGCCGACCAGACCGAGCAGCAGGTGATGAACCGCTACCGCGCGGCCCAGGTGAGCTACACCGAGGTGGTGACCGCCCAGGCGACGGCCCTGTCCGCGCGTCGCACGCTGCTGCAGGTGGCGAGCAGCCGGCAGCTCGCCTCGGTGGCCCTGATCCAGGCCCTGGGCGGCGGATGGGACACGTCGCTGATCGAGGAGCCGGCGGCCGCGAAGTGACGGCGCCCAGCCGTGGTCGGGTCGCCTCAGCGCACGGGAATGGGTGTGCCGCGATCCACCGGCACGGCCGTGACGCTGTTCTGCGGCGAGCCTTCGATCACCCGGTCCGAGTAGGTGAGGTAGACGAGCGTGTTGCGTGCCGCGTCCACCATCCGCACGACGCGCAGGCGCTTGAAGACCAGCGAGATCCGCTCGTTGAACATCTCGTCCTGCTGCCTGAGCGGTTTGGCAAAGGAGATCGGCCCGGTCTGCCGGCAGGCGATGGATGCCTCGGCCTTGTCTTCCGCCAGCCCGAGTCCGCCCTTGATGCCGCCGGTCTTGGCACGCGAGACGTAGCAGGTGACGCCCTTGACTTCAGGGTCGTCATAGGCATCGACGACGATCTTGTGGTCGGGGCCGATGAGCTTGAAGACGGTGTCGACTTCGCCCACGCGCTCGGCGTGGACGGCAGGGGCGCAGGCCATCAGGGCCAGGAGAAGAAGACGTTTCATGCCGCCGATTGTGAGGCCCGCAGACGGGCTTGCGAGCCCTTCATGCCGAGAGCGGTTCGCCTCGCGCCGTGTCATCCCGGGTTCGATGCCGGTCCAGGCGATGCGCCTGCCGGAACGCCTCCGGCGTCGTCCCCACGCGGCGGCGGAAGAACTTGACGAAGTTCGTCGGCTCGCTGAAGCCCAGCAGCTCGCCGATGGCCACCGACGTCGAGCTGCTGTGCACGAGCAGGCGCTGCGCTTCCAGGGCGACGCGCCTGTCGACCTCGTCCTTGGCCGAATGCCCGAGCACCTCCTTGCAGGCGCGCGTCAAGGTGCTCGTCGAGACGCGCAGCTTGCGGGCGAGCTGGGCCACGGAAGGACGGGTGTGGACACGGCCTTCCAGCTCGCTGCGGAAGCGCCGCACCAAGGCGGCTTGCACCGTCGAGGCGGCCGAGTGGTCGGTCGCCGATCGGCTGAGGCCGAGCAACAGGCACACGAGCAGTTCGCGCGCCATGGCGGCGGACAGTTGATCCAGCACCGGCCTGTCCAGTTCCTGGCGGAGCATGGCCGCCAGCGCGTGCCAGGCGGCCAGTCCATCGGCGTCCATGCTGAAGCGGACCGCCCAGTCCTCGGGGTGCAGCAGCGCCATCGGGCCAGGCCCGGATGACGATGCCGCCGGCCGCATGACGGCCGGATCGATCAGCAGCAGATCGGCTTGCAGGCCATTCGCCGGCTGCCATTGCTGCACCTGCCCGGGCCTGACGAAGACGACGTGGCCGGCCTGCAACGCGAAGCGCTCGAAGTCGACCACATGCTCGCCATGCCCCGCGGTGGCCACCAGCACCATGTAGAACCCGACGCGCTCCGTCTGCAGCAGCAGCCTCGCGGACACCCTGGCGTGGAGCTCCGCCAGGGTCATCAGCTCCACACCGATGGAATTCAGTCGCGCGTTGGCGAAGCGTGTCTGGCGCAAGACCTTGCCGGGTGCGGGCACGAGCAATCCTTTTCACCCGCCGACGGCGGGGTGCGCGATTTCTACCATCCATCGCCCGAGCAAGACCTCGGACGCCGGGCCCGATGCCGGCAAAGTGCGCGCTGAGAAACCTACCGAACCGATCTCTCCCCGAAAGGAAGCCCATGTCCTCCGATCCCAAGGCGCAGGTCGTCGCGCTGCTGAAGTCCATAGAGACCGGCGAGGCGGCCCCCGTCGCCGTCGTGAACCCCGCCAAGTACATCCAGCACAACCTGGCCGTCGGTGACGGCCTGGCGGGCTTCGGGGCGGCGTTGCAAGCCCTGCCGAAGGGCTCGGCCAAGGTCAATACGGTGCGCGTCTTCCAGGACGGCGACTTCGTCTTCGCCCACACCGACTACGACTTCTTCGGCCCGAAGATCGGCTTCGATATCTTCCGTTTCGAGGACGGCCGGATCGTCGAGCACTGGGACAACCTGCAGCCGACGCCGGCCCAGCCCAACCCGAGCGGCCGCACCATGATCGACGGGCCCACCGAGCCGACCGATCTGGACCGGACCGCGGCCAACAAGCAGCTGGTGGCGGCGTTCGTCGACGACATCCTCGTGAACGGCCGCATGGACCGGCTGGCGGGCTACTACGACGGCGACCGCTACCACCAGCACAACCCGCAGATCGCCGATGGCCTGTCCGGTCTGGGCGCTGCGCTCCAGGCCATGGCCCAGGCGGGCGTGACGATGAAGTACGACCGGGTCCACCACGTCCTTGGCGAGGGCAGCTTCGTGCTGGTCGCCAGCGAGGGCGAATTCGCCGGCCAGCCGAGCGCGTTCTTTGATCTTTTCAGGGTCGAGGACGGCAAGATCGCCGAGCACTGGGACACGATAGAGCCCATCCCGCCCCGCGCGGAGTGGAAGAACTCCAACGGCAAGTTCTGACGGGAGCCGCGAGTGAATCCCTGGAAGTTCTGGCTGGGCAGCGCCCTGTGGGCGACCTTCGCCGTCCAACCGGCGCTCGCCGCGCCGCAGGGCGGGGTCATCGAGATCGTCACCTTCAAGCTCAAGCCTGGCGTCACCGACGCTGAGTTCGCTCAGGTCGACAAGGCGGTCGAGCGCGAGCACGTGGCGAGGCAGCCCGGCTTCGTCTCGCGCGAAAGCGCGCATGCCGCTGACGGCCAGTGGCTGGTCATCGTCCACTGGCGGTCGGCCGGCGATGCCGCGGCCTCCATGGCCAGCTTCGAGAAGGCTCCTGCGGCCGCGTCTTTCATGTCGAGGATCGAGGCCTCGACGATGAGCATGAGGCGATACGAGAAGTAGCGCCCGAAATGACCAGGGCGGGCCGAAGCCCGCCCTGCATTCCGTCCATCAGCGTTGGCTCAGCGCTGGTACGGGTTGTACGGCGCCCTGTCGTAGCGGTTGCGGACGCCGTCGTTGTCGCGGTCACGGTCATACCGGTTCGGCACGCCGTCAGCGTCTCGGTCGTGGGTGTAGCCCGGTTGATGGGCGGGGGCGACCACGCAGGCGCTGAGAGTCGAAAGCGCGGCGCCCGTGAGGGCGATGAGGCAAAGTCGTTTGAACATCATTGATGTCTCCTTCATGACGAGACCACTGTGCCTCGCCACGCCAGGGCGCGGAATCGGCGATCCGACCGACGTGGTGTAGGAAAACGCCCTCAGGCCCGATCCCCGCTGTCCAGCCCGATGCCGATCGCCCGGGTCGCGCGCTCGCCGAGCTCCTCGAAGGTGCGCTCCTTGTTCAGGATCTCGGTGCGTCCCAGTTCGGCGGCCGCCTCGCGAAGATCCTCCGAGACATAGCCGGTGGCGATGATGATCGGGATCGCCGGGCACAGCGCGCGCACCTGCCGGGCCACCTGCAGCCCGTTCATGCCCGGCATGCTGAAATCGGTGACCAGCAGGTCGAAGCAGTTCGCGTCGTTGCGTACCGCGGCCAGCAACTCGTCCGGTGCGTGGAACGAGGTGACCTGGAAGCCCGCGCGCTCCAGGACGCGGTGGACCATCATCTGCACCACTTCGTCATCGTCGACGTAGGCCACGCGCTCTCCGCCGGCCTGGGTCGGCGTGACCTGGGGCGCAGGCGCCGCCTCGACGTCCGCAGTCGGGGTGGCCGGCAGGTAGACCTCGAACCGGCTGCCCTGCCCCGGTTGGCTCTGCACGATGACCGCGCCGCCATGCGCGGTGACGATGCCGCTGAGCACGTGCAGGCCCAGGCCGGTGCCCTGGCCTCGAGGCTTGGTGGTGAAGAAGGGCTCGAAAAGCCTGCGACGGGTGTCGGGCGTCATGCCGGCGCCGTTGTCCGACACCACCAGGCGCGCATACAGGCCGGGGTCCAGTTGGCCGATGTCGGCCGTCATCCTCGACTCGACCTGGTGCGGCTGCAGCGCGACGTGGATCGTGCCGCCCTCCGGCGGAAGGGCCTGCCAGGCGTTGGTGCACAGGTTCATGACGACCTGATGCACCTCGGAGGGATCGAAGGTGGCTGCCAGCGGCTCGTCGCTGAGCGTGTGCAGCAGCTGCACGGCAGCCGGCAGCGTCGAGCGCAACAGCTGCAGGCTGTCCTCTACGAGGGGCCGAAGCGGCTGCCGCATGAATTCGCGCGTCGTCGCCCGGCTGTGGGTCAGGATCTGCTGCACCAGCTCGCGCGCACGCTGCCCGGCGATCTGCACCTGTTCCAGGTATTCCAGCCCCTGCAGGCTCACCTCGTGGCGCAGCAGGCCGACATTGCCCAGGATGGCCCCGAGGATGTTGTTGAAGTCATGCGCGATGCCGCTGGCCAGGGTCCCGAGGCTTTCCATGCGCTGGGCCTGCAGCAGCTTCTGCTCGATGTCGGCGCGTGCCAGGCCTTCGCTCTTGCGCTCGGTGATGTCGATGGCCAGGATCGCCAGCCCTTCCTTGCACGGGTAGGCCCGGCATTCGAACCACCGGGCCAGCGGCTCGCTGAATGCCTCGAACAGGCGGGCCACCGTGCCTCCGATGGCGGCGCGCGCTTCGGTCTCGAACCGGGTGCCCGCGAGCTGCGGAAAGACCTCCCACAGGCTGCGGCCGAGGATGTCGGCCCGGCGCCGGCGCACCGTGCGTTCGAACTGCGTGTTGACGTGTTCGACCGTCCAGTCCTTGAGGACCAGGACGAAGGCGTCGGTCACGTAGTCCAGGGCGGCGCTGATGTGGTCCTTGACCTGGTCCGCGCCGGTGTGGGGCCGGACGATGGCGGGTTCGGATTCGAGCGCCCGGCGCAACGCCCCGGTCATCGCCTGGAACACGCCGCACTCGCGCTCGGTCAGCGGCCTCGCGTGCTCGCCGTAGAGGTTCAGCTCGTAGGTCTCCGCGCCGGCGAGGAAGGGCTGGGTGGCGATAACCTCGCGCGGACACGTTCCCTCGGACCACCGGGCGATCACCTGGGTGCCGCAGCTCAGAACGGCTTCGCATGAATGCGTCAGGCGCGCGACGTCTTCAGTCAGCCTGGCCAAGGCTGGCGTGGGCTCAGAAGCGATGTCGCGATGCACTCGTGCCCCCGGGGCGGGACGCCCCTCACGCGGCGCAGCAAACAGCGCTCCCGCCGGGTCGGCCAGCGGCCTGGCGTGCTGTATGCTTGTCCAGTATCCGAAGTCTGAAACCGTGAGCTACGCCGTTGCCGTTCGCGAGCTGTGCTCCTTCACCGCCAAGGCGGGCGACCTGGACCACCGCTTCACGCCCTCGCCCACCTCCGAAGAGGGCCTTGCCGGCCACAGGCTCGTGGCCTCCCGCCGCGGCCCCGGCCATCGGGCCGAAGTGTCCGTCCAGGGCGCGTTCGAGGAGCTGCTGGTACGCGGCCGCGCGGATGGCTTCGATGAGCAGCAGGCGCTCGTCGAGGAAGTGAAGACTTTTCGCGGCCAGCTGTCCAACATGCCCGGCAACCAGCGCGCCCTGCATTGGGCCCAGGCGAAGATGTACGGGGCGATGCTGAGCCGGGAGTTGGGACTGGCGACCCTGACCGTCCGGCTCGTCTATCTCGACATCGACAGCGGCGAAGAAACCCACCTTGACGAGACCTGCAGCGCCGCTGAGCTGGGGGCGTTCTTCGAGCTCCAATGCCGCCGCTTCCTGGCCTGGGCGCGCCGCGAGATCGCCCACCGAAGCTCGCGTGACGAGGCGCTGCTGGCCCTGAAGTTCGCCCATCCCGAGTTCCGCTGCGGGCAGCGCCGGCTGGCGGAGCAGGCCTTCCTCGCCGTCCGGCGCGAAAGGGTGCTGATGGCGCAAGCGGGCACGGGCATCGGCAAGACGCTCGCGACGCTGTACTCCACGCTGAAGGCCGCGCCCGGGCAGCGCATCGACAAGGTCTTCTTCCTCACGGCCAAGGGCAGCGGACACGCCCCGCCGTTGCAGGCCATGGCGAAGCTCGCCGAGGCGCACGGCGAACTGCCCTTGCGTGTGCTGCAGCTCACGGCCCGGGCCAAGGCCTGCGAGCACCCGGACAAGGCCTGCCACGGCGAATCGTGCCCGCTGGCACTGGGCTTCTACGACAGGCTGCCCGAGGCGCGAAAGCAAGCCGCCGAGGCGAAGCAGCTCGAGGCGGCCGACCTGCGGCGCATCGCCCGGGAGCATTCGATCTGCCCCTACTACCTCGCCCAGGAGATGTCGAGATGGGCGGACGTCATCGTGGCGGACTACAACTATCTCTTCGATGTCACCGCCCTGCTCCACGGCCTGACGCTGGCCAACAGCTGGCGCGTGGCCCTGCTGGTCGACGAGGCGCACAACCTCGTCGACCGCGGCCGCGCGATGTACTCGGCGAGCCTGTCTCGCGACGACTTGCGCACGGCGGCCCGCGCGGCGCCTGCCTCGCTGCGCAAGCCGCTCCAGCGCCTCGGCCGCGCCTGGCCCGTGATCGCCGCGGAGGCCGAAGCCGGCTACCAGGCCGCCGATGAACTGCCGTCTCGTTTGCTGTCGGCGGCCGGTGACGTGTGCACGGCAGTGGGCGACCTGCTCGCGGAAGACGCCGCCGGCGTCTCGCCGGAGCTGCTCGACCTGCATTTCGAGCTGCTGCACTTCAGGCGCCTGGCGGAGTCGTTCGGGGCTCACTCGTTCTTCGACATCACCCGGCTGCCCGGCCGCGGCCGCTCGGTCGTGGGCATCCGCAATGCGGTTCCCGCGCCTTTCCTCAAGCCGCGGCTGGCCGCGATGTCGTCAGCCGTCCTGTTCTCCGCCACGCTGCAGCCGCAGGCTTTCTATGCCGACATGCTGGGGCTGCCCGAGGACGCGGCCTGGCTGGAGGTGGACCCGCCCTTCGTGCCCGAGCAGCTCAGCGTCCATGTGGTGACGGATGTCCCTACGCGCTTCACCCACCGAAGTGCTTCCGCCCTTCCGATCGCCGAGCTCATCGCCTCGCAGTTCCGCCGCAAGCCGGGCAACTACATCGCCTTCTTCAGCAGCTTCGACTACCTCGAAATGGTGGCGCAACGGCTCGAGGAATTTGCCGACGTCCCGACCTGGAGGCAGCACCGCAGCATGGCCGAGGCAGACCGGGAAGCCTTCCTCGCGCGCTTCACGCCCGCAAGCGCCGGCGTGGCACTGGCCGTGCTGGGCGGGTCTTTCGCTGAAGGGGTCGACCTGCCCGGCACGCGGCTGATAGGCGCGTTCATCGCCACGCTGGGCCTGCCACAGTTGAACCCGGTCAACGAGCAGATGCGCCGCCAGCTCGACCGGCAGGTGGGGGCCGGTTTCGAATACACCTACCTCTATCCCGGCCTGCGCAAGGTGGTCCAGGCCGCCGGGCGAGTCATCCGCAGCCCCGAGGACACGGGCACGCTCTACCTCATCGACGAGCGCTTTCGGCGGCCGCAGGTCCGTGAACTGCTGCCGCGCTGGTGGAGCTTGCCCGCGAGCGGAGCCTGCGCCGCTGCAGCACGAGCCACGCTGCCGGCACCACCAGCATCGAAAGCAACGGCGCCGTGACCATCCCGCCCACCATGGGCGCCGCGATGCGCGCCATGATCTCGGCGCCGGTGCCGTGGCCCCACATCATCGGGATCAGGCCGGCCAGCACGATGGCTACCGTCATCGCCTTGGGCCGCACGCGCAGCACCGCGCCTTCGCGGATGGCGGCGAGCAGGGTCGCCTCGTCGTCCGGCGCACCGCCTCCAAGCCGCTGCTTCAGCGCGTTCTCCAGGTAGACCAGCATCACCACGCCGAACTCGGCCGCCACGCCGGCCAGGGCGATGAAGCCGACGGCCGTCGCGACGGAAACCGAGTGGCCCAGGGCCCAGACGAGCCAGAAGCCGCCGACCAGCGAGAACGGCACCGCCGCCATCACCAGCAATGCATCGGTGGCGTTGCGGAACAGCAGGAACAGCAGCATGAAGATCAGCGCCAGCGTGGCGGGCACCACCACCTTCATGCGCTCGGTGGCGCGCTCCAGGTACTCGAACTGGCCCGACCAGGACACTGAGTAGCCAGCCGGCAGCGCCACCTCGCGGGTCACCACGGCCTGCATCTCGCCCACCACCGAGCTCAGGTCGCGGCCGCGGACGTCCACATACACCCAGCCGGACAGGCGGGCGTTCTCGCTGCGCAGCATGGGCGGTCCTTCCGCGATGCCGATGCGCGCCACGTCCTGCAGCAACAGCTGCGCGCCTTGGTCGGTGACGAAGGGCAGCGTGCGCAGCCTCTCCAGCGAGTCGCGGATCTCGCGCGGGTAGCGGACGTTGATCGGGAAGCGCTCGCGGCCACTGACCACCTCGCCCACGTTCTCGCCGCCAATGGCCGTGGAGACGATGGCCTGCACGTCGGCCACCGAAAGGCCGTAGCGCGCCGCCGCGGCGCGGTCGACGTCCACGTCGATGTAGCGCCCGCCGGTGAGCCGCTCGGCGAGCGCGGAGGACACGCCGGGCACCTTCTTCACCGCGAGTTCGATCTGCGTTGCCAGGCGGTCTATCGTCGGCAGGTCGGCCCCGGCCACCTTGATGCCCACGGGGCTCTTGATGCCCGTGGCCAGCATGTCGATGCGGTTGCGGATGGGCGGCACCCAGATGTTGGACAGGCCGGGCACCTTCACTGCGCGGTCGAGCTCGTCGACGAGCTGCTCCGGCGTCATGCCGGGCCGCCACTGGTCGCGTGGCTTGAACTGGATGGTGGTCTCGAACATCTCCAGCGGCGCGGGATCGGTCGCCGTGTCGGCGCGACCGGCCTTGCCGAAGACGCGCGCGACCTCCGGCACGGTCTTGATCAGCCGGTCGGTCTGCTGCAGCAGCTCCGTCGCCTTGGAGACCGACAGGCCCGGCAGCGCCGAGGGCATGTAAAGCAGGTCGCCTTCGTCCAGCGGGGGCATGAACTCGCCACCCAGGCGAAGCACGGGGACTGCGGTCAAGGCGAGCACGGCGCCCGCGACGAGCAGCGTCGCTTTCGGGAATCGCAGCACGGCCTCCAGTGCCGGCCGGTACGCCCGCATCAGCCAGCGGTTCAAGGGGTTCGAGGCCTCGTGCGGGATCCGGCCTCGCACCAGCCAGCCCATCAGCACCGGCACCAGCGTCACCGAAAGCGCCGCGGCGGCCGCCATCACGTAGGTCTTGGTGAAGGCCAGGGGCGAGAACAGCCGCCCCTCCTGCGCCTGCAGCGTGAAGACCGGCAGGAACGACAGCGTGATGACCAGCAGCGAAAAGAACAGTGCCGGCCCCACCTCCACCGACGCCGCGGTCACCAGCGCCCAGCGCTCCTCGGGTGTCGGCTGGCGTTCGTTGGCATGCTCGAAACCCTCGATCTGCTTGTGCGCCGCCTCCAGCAGGACCACCACGCCATCCAGTGCCGCGCCGCAGGCCAGGGCGATGCCGGCCAGGCTCAGGATGTTGGCGTTCAATCCCTGCCAGCGCATCACCACGAAGGCGATGCCGACCGCGACCGGCAGCGAGATCACCGCCACCAACGCCGAGCGCAGGTGGAACAGGAAGATGGCGCAGACCACCGCGACGGCGATGAACTCCTCGGCGAGCTTGAGCTGCAGGTTGGCGATGGCCCGGTCGATGAGGAGCGAGCGGTCGTAGGTCTCGATCACCTCCACGCCCTGGGGCAGGCTGGGCTGCAGCTGCGCGAGCCTGGCCTTGACGGCCTCGATGGTGCTGCGGGCGTTCTTGCCCGAGCGCATCACCACCACGCCGCCGGCCACCTCGCCCTGCCCGTCCAGCTCGGCGATGCCGCGTCGCATCTCCGGGCCGATCTGCACCACGGCGACGTCGCGCAGCAGCACCGGTGTCGCGCCCACGGCGGCCAGCGGGATGGTGCGGAAGTCTTCGAGCGACTTGAGCAAGCCGATGGACCGCACCATGTACTCGGCCTCGGCCATCTCCACCACCGATCCGCCGGAGGACTGGTTGGCCTCCTGCAGCGCCTGCACCACCACGGCCTGCGTGATGCCGAGCTGCCGCATTCGATCGGGGTCCAGCACGACCTGGTACTGGCGCACCATGCCGCCGATGCTCGCGACCTCGGCCACGTCGGGCACCGTCTTGAGCTCGAACTTCAGGAACCAGTCGTTGAGCGCACGCAGCTGGCCGATGTCCGTGCGGCCCGTCCGGTCGACGAGGGCGTACTCGTAGATCCAGCCGACCCCCGTGGCATCCGGCCCGAGCGCGGCCGTGGCACCGGCGGGCAGCCGGGCCTGCACCTGGTTGAGGACCTCGACCACCCGCGAACGCGCCCAGTACGGGTCGGTCCGATCGTCGAACAGGATGTAGACGAAGGAGTCGCCGAAGAAGGAATAGCCCCGCACCGTCTTCGCGCCCGGCACGCTCAGCATCGTCGTCGTCAGTGGATAGGTCACCAGGTCCTCGACCACTTGCGGCGGCTTGCCGGGGTAGCTGGTGCGCACGATGACCTGGGTGTCGCTGAGGTCGGGCAGCGCGTCGACCGGCGTGGTGGCCGTGGAGAAGACAGCCGCGGCCACGAGGAAGATCGTCGCGGCGAGGACGAGGACTCGGTTGGCCACCGACCAGCGAATCAGCGCCGCGATCATGGCCGCGCCTCCAGGCTGCCCAGCACCGAGCGCAGCCGCGCTTCCGAGTCGACCAGGAACTGGCCGCTCGCGACGACCTGCTCGCCTTCCGACAAGCCCTGGCTCACCTCCAGCGTGTCGCCGAGATCAGCCCCCAGCTTGATCTCGCGGGGCTCGAAGCGGCCCTCAGGCCCGCGCACGACGGCCACGGCCCGGGTGCCGGTGCGGATGACGGCCTCGGCAGGCACGACCAGGCGCAGGGACGAAGGGCCCGAAACCTGCAGGCGCAGCAGCATCCCGGGCACCAGCCTGCCGCCGCGGTTGTCCACCTCGAAGCGGGCCTGAAGCGTGCGGGTCGAAGCGCTCACCTGCGGCAGGATCTCCTGCAAGGTCCCGGTGAAGGTCTGCCCCGGATCGGCCTGCAGCACCGCACTCACCTTCTGGCCTCGCACCAGTCGCACGGCCTGTGCCTCGGGCACGTCTGCCACGGCCCAGACCTTCTCCAGGCCGGCGATGCGGAACAGCGTCATGCCAGGAGACACGGCCATGCCTTCGCGAACGCCGAGCTCGGCGACCACGCCGCTCACGGGTGCCGGGAGCGTGTACCGCGCCTGGGCGACGCCGCTGTCCTCGGCCTGCCGCACCAGCTCGGCCGGGATGGACAGGGTTCGTGTGCGATCCCGCGCAGCAGCGATCAGCTCGGGCGACGCCCCTGAGCGCTTGAGCGCCACGAGTTCGTTCAACGGCCCCAGCCACTCGGGCGCGTAGACCGTGGCCAGGGCCTGGCCCTTGACGACCCGCTCCATCGTCGCGCGGACGGCCAGCCGCTCCACATAGGCGGCCACGCGCGTCTGGACGGCGACATTCAGCCGCTCGTCGAACTGCACCGCGCCCACCGCGTCGAAAGAGCTGCTCATCTCGGCGCGGCGGACGGCGACCGTCCGGATGCCGAGGTTCTGCTGAACCTGCGGGCTGATCTTCACGCCCGTGTCGCCGCCCTGTTCGTCGGCATAGACAGGCTCCAGCTCCATGTCCATGAAGGGCGACTTGCCGGGCTTGTCGAACCTCTGGCCCGGCACCATCGGGTCGTGCCAGTAGAGGATCCTTCGTTCGCCGGCGGAGGCTGCTGCTGACGGGGCCACCGCGGCGGCCTGGCCGGCGGGCGCGGTGTGGCGGCCGAGGTAGAACGAACCGCCACCGATCACCGCTGCCACGGCGAGCAGCAGCCCGAAGGACGTGATGCGGTTCATGGCGCGACTCCCGTGGCAATGGGCTTGTAGACGAGCTGCACGCGGGTCCTGGCCAGCTCGCGCTGCAGCGACACCAGCTTTCGCTCGGATTCGAGCTCGGCATGGCGCGCCTCGAACAGCATGGCGAGGCTCGCCTGGTTGGAGCGGTAGGCGGCCAGCATGGCGGCCGAGCGCTGCTGCAGCGGCGTCAGCACCGCGCCGCGGAATCGCTCGATGCGCTGCGCGAGGCGGCGCTCGTCGCTGGTCAGCGCGGCGTATTCGCCCAGGGCGGTCCGGCGCGCCTCCTCCAGCTCGGCTTCGGCCTTGTCGACCATCGCCAGCTTCGCCGCGGTCTCCCGGTCCTGCCGAGCCGCTGGGGCGACCGTCAGCGGGATGGTGACGCCGAAGGAGACCAGGTCCGGCCGCCCCTGCCGCTGGCCATACGAAAGCTCGTACGTCCAGCTGGGACGGCGGGCCAGGCGTGCCAGCTCGGCCTCCTGGCGGGTGAGCGCGACGTCCCGCTCCTTCGAAAGCACGGCGGGATGGGCAGCGACGTACGACGGCTCGGCCGGCGTGGTGGGCAGTCGAGGCGGCAGCAGCTCATCGGCCATCACGCCCACCCAGCGCTGCAGCGTCGACAGCGCGGCGGCTTGCTGCTGTTGCTGCTCCGCCGATTCGTCCTCCGCGGCGCCCTGCTCGCTCGCCGCCATCAGCACCTCGGCACTGCTGCCGGAGGGGGTGGCCAGGCGGCTCGTCGTGGCCTCTTGCGCCTCGTGGGCATGGTGTTCGCCGCGCGTCGCCAGCCGCAGGGCCTCGCCTGCATACCAGGCCTCGACGTAGGCCATGGCCGCCTGCAGGCGCGCTTCGCCGGCGGCGATCTGCTCCATCGTCGATTCCCGGTCGGCGAGCGCCATCGCGGCAGCCTGGCGAGCGGAGCGCCTCTCGGCCGGCACCCACTCCTGCGACAGGCCGATGCGCTTCATCGTCATGTCCTCTGTCGCCGGGTTGAATCGGTCGCGGCCGGTGGCCGGCAGGTTGTCGATGCCGAAGGCGAGCATTGGATCGGGCAGCTGCCCCGCAGCGCGCGCCATCTCGGCAGCGCCCTGCGCGCCCGCACGAGCCGACCGGGCGGACTCGGAACGTTGCACGGCGAGCTCCATGGCCTGGTCGAGCGACAACGGCGCCGCCTCGGCCAACAGGGCCGGCGCCAGGGCGGCGACCAGGAGGGTCGCGCGCAGGAATCGTGGTGACATGAAAGGCTCCGAAGACGCACGGGAGGCTGCTGGCGTGCGCGGGCGCGGCACCAGCACCGGTCGGTCAGCGGAGCGGGGTCAGACTCTCAGCCTGAGGGTGGCGAGGAACAGCGGATCGGGTGGCGGCCGCTCCTCGGCGGTCGCGATCGGCACCAAGGCGCTCGCCGCTTCGGTGGCCAGCACCAGCGGCAGCTCGAGCACCTGCACGATGGCCGGCAGCGAGGCCACCGGCAGCTTCAGCGCCTCGAAGGTCTTGCCCGGTTCGGCGGCATGCTGGTGGCACAACACCGGCTGCTGCGGGTCCATGCCTTCGCAGGGCAGCCCTTCGGCCATCATGCGGGCCATCGCCTCGGCGTCGCCCTGGCGCGGGCAGACGTACTGCGCCAGCGCCATCTGCGCGAACAGCAGCGACCACACCAGGAACAGTGCGGTGCCGAGGCGGAGCGGGCGATGGCGCGACATGACGGACGCCAGAGTGTAGGCGCCGCGCTACGGCGCTGGCTTGATCGCCGTCACGGTCAACGCGCCGTTGCGGTTCTCGGCGGCGAACTTCACCTTGTCGCCCACCTTGAGCGAGTCGAGCATCGTGGGATCGGCAACCTTGAAGACCATGGTCATGCCGGGCATGTCCAGGTTCTGGATCGGCCCGTGCCTGAGCGTGAGCTTGCCCTGCTGCTTGTCGATCTTGCGCACTTCGCCGTCGACGTCCGGCGTGGCAGCGGACGCGGCCGGTAGCGGTGGCGCCGGCTGGGCGAAGGCCGGCGCGAGCAGGGCCAGGGCGGCGGCGGTGATGATGCCTTGGAGGTATTTCATGACGGCTTTCCTTGCTTCACTTGACGACGAGGCGTCCCACCATCCCGGCCTCGAAGTGGCCGGGGATGAGGCAGGCGAACTGGTAATCGCCGGGCTGGGTGAACTGCCAGACGATCTCGCCCCGGGCGCCGGGCTGGACGTGGGCCATGTTCGCGTCCGCATGCTCCATGGTCGGGAACTTGCGCATCAGATCGGCGTGTTGCTTCAGCGCCTCGGCCGTGCCCAGCACCATCTCGTGCAACTGCTTGCCGCTGTTGCTGACGACGAACTTCACCGTCTCGCCGGTCCGGACCCTGAGGTCGGACGGCGTGAAGCGGAAGGCATCGCTCATGTCGACCTGGATCACGCGGCTCACTTTCCGCGGATCGCCCTCGCGGCCGAAGGCGTGTTCCTCGACCTGGGAGGGGTCGTACGCATGCGGCTTGGGCGGATGGCTCTCGTCGCCATGGGCGTGAGAGACGAAGGGCGCCAGCACGGCTGCGGCCAGCGCCAGGGTGGGGAGAGTCTTCATCGCAGGGGTTCCTTCAATGGCCGGTGTGGCCCGCAGGCTTGCGGACCTGCAGCGTCTGGTCGTCCGGCCCCGGGGCGCTGGCCCGCGCGGGCTCGGGCAGGTCGCCGGTGTACTCGCGGGCCTGCGTCCCGGCGGGATGCCGGTAGGGGCCCGGGTCCCTGAAATCGCCGCGGGCGACTTGGTCGCGGACCTTGACCACGCTGAACATCCCGCCCATGCCCACCGGCCCGAACGGCCCGGTGCCGGTCATCATCGGCAGCGTGTTGTCGGGCAGCGGCATCTCCATCTCGGCCATGTCGTGCATGCCGCGGTCGCCCATCACCATGTAGTCGGGCACCAGGCCGGTGATCTTCTTGACGAGGTCCTTCTGGTCGACGCCGATCATGGTGGGCACGCCGTGGCCCATGGCGTTCATCGTGTGGTGGCTCTTGTGGCAGTGGATGGCCCAGTCGCCGGCCAGAGCGTCGAACTCGATGGCCCGCATCTGCCCCACGCCGATGTCGGTGGTGACCTCCGGCCACCGCGCCGACTTCGGCACCCAGCCGCCATCGGTGCCGGTGACCTCGAAGTGCGGCCCGTGCATGTGGATCGGGTGGTTCGTCATCGTCAGGTTGCCGATGCGGATGCGCACCCGGTCCCCCGTGCGCGCCACCAGCGGGTCTATCCCCGGGAAGGCGCGGCTGTTCCAGGTCCACAGGTTGAAGTCGAGCATGGTGTTCACCCTGGGCGTGGCACTGCCGGGCTCGATGTCGTAGGCGTTCAGGATGAAGCCGAAGTCCCGGTCGACCTTGAGTGCAAGCGGGTCCTTCGGATGGACGATGAACAGGCCCATCATCCCCATCGCCATCTGCACCATCTCGTCGGCATGCGGGTGGTACATGAAGGTGCCCGGCCGCTGCAGCACGAATTCGTAGACGAAGGTCTTGCCCACGCCGATGGGCGGCTGGGTCAGGCCGGTCACGCCGTCCATGCCGGAGGGCACGAACAGCCCGTGCCAGTGCACGCTCGTGACCTCGGGCAGCTTGTTGGTCACGAAGATGCGCACCTTGTCGCCCTCGACCGCCTCGATGGTCGGGCCGGGACTGGAGCCGTTGTAGCCCCACAGCCGGGCCGTCATGCCGGGTGCGATCTCACGCACCACCGGCTCCGCGACGAGGTGGAACTCCTTGACGCCGCCCTTCGTGCGCCAGGGCAGCGACCAGCCGTTGAGCGTGACCATGGGCTGGAATGGGCGGCCGTCCGGAGGCGGGGGTGGCGGCAGCGTGGCGGGTGACGAAGTGACCGGCGCCTCGGGCAAGGAGGCGGCGCCGACGCGGCTGACGGCCGCTGCGCCCAGCGCCACGGCACCGGCGGTTCGAAAGAAGCTTCTGCGGTTCGACATGGTGTGCTCGGCCTTCAGTGGTCGGTGCTTCGGGACTCGGGGGTGGCGGTCACGGCGGCCTCGCCCGCGGCACCTGGGGAGCGCCCGGTCAGTGCGGTTTGCAGGTTGGTCTGCGCGATCCAGAAGTCGCGGGTCGCCTGCACGGAGCCGGCCACGGCGCGCACCTGCTCACGCGCGTCGGCGAGCAGGTCGAACACGCTGACCAGCATGCCGTTGTAGCGAAGCAGGTTCTCGTCCGAGATGCTCTTGCGCAGGGGCACGACCTCGTCGCGGTAGTGCCGCGCCAGGTCGTACGTGGTGCGGTAGGCGGCGTAGGACTCGCGCACCTCCGACTGGGCGATGAGCGCCACGTCGGCCGCGTGGTGGACGGCCTGCAGGTAGGTCGCCTCGGCCCTCGCTGTCCGCACCGAGCCGAAGTCGAACAGAGGCAGCTCGAGCGAGATCTCGTAGCCCCGGGCGGTCGGGCTGCCGGTCTCGCTCCTGTTCTGGTAGCCGAGTTCCAGCGCGTTGACGAAGCGCGTCGCCTTCGTGAGGCCGAGCGACTTCGCGGTGGCTTCGGCGGCCCGCCTGGCCATCAGGACGTCCAGCCGCTTGTCCAGCGCAGCCTGCTCGGCGGCACGGGGCTCGACGGGTTGCGATGGCAACTCCGGCAGCCGCTCCGGCAGCTTGAAGTCCAGCTGTTCGCCCGACAGGCCCAGCAGCCGCGTCAGGCGCTCTCGCTCGGCCACGGCCTGCTGGCGTGCCCGCGCGAGATCGGCGACGGCATCGGCGCGAAAGGCCTGCTCGCGCATTCGGGCGAGCTGGCTGAAGTTGCCCGCCTCGGCCATTCGCCTGGCCAGTTCGCTCGAGGCATCGGCCGCCTCCTGGACCTGTTGGAAGTAGCCCACCAGCTCCTGGGCTGCGACGGCACCGAACCAGGCGCGCCGGGTCTCGGACGCGATGCGCACCGCATCGTCCGCCGCCTTCAGCTGCGCCTGCTCGAACCTGCGGGCCTCGACCTCACGGGCCGCCGGCAGGGTCAGCAGCCCCAGCACGTCGAACACGATGGCGCGATCGATCTCGACCACGCCGCCGCCGGCCAGGCGGCCGAAGCTCAGCAGCGGGTTGCGCAGGCGCCCCGCCTGCACGAGGTCGGCCTCGGCGATGCCGAGCTGGCTGAAGCTGGCCTGCAGGCCGCGGTTGTTCAGCAGCGCCAGCTCGACCGCCGTGTCTGGCGTCAGCGGCTGACCCAGGATCTCGCGGACACGCGTGCGGACGGTGTCGGCGTCTTGGGGCGAGCGTTGCGCGGCCACCGTGTGACCGATGCGATCCTTCGTCAGCCCGGCGACCGCCTCCATCCCGCCGTCGGGCGAGAAGGAGGCGCAGCCGGCCAACAGGAGCGCCACGGCCGAGCAAGCGGCCGTGCGATGTGAAAGCTTGTTCATCGTTCGAAGTCATCCAGAAGGCCGGGCCTTGGCGCCCGGCCGACGCTCGCGCGACACGCGCACGAGCCCCTCAGGCCTCGCTCGGAGGCCTCGATGGGTCAGATGCTTCGGGGAGGTCGCTCCTGGCCATCCGAGAGAAAGCTCGCGGCGGGAGCGGAGAAGTCAGGGAATGACGCCGCCGGCGCGTCGAGCGGTGGCGGCACGCCGGGCATGTCGCTCGGCAGCGGGGTGATGGAGCAGAAGGCCGAGCAAAGATTGCACTTGTCGTGGTCCGATGACGGCAGCTCGTCGTGGCTCGCAGCGGCGTCATGGTGGTGCGCTGAATGCCCTTGCATGTCGGCCGCCTGGTGGTCGTGCGTCGCATGCATCTCGCCCTGGCCGCCGATCACTGAAGGCGGGCACAGCATGGCAGCCGCCATCGCCCCCCGGACCGGGAGCAACGTGGCGAGCACCACCAGGAGCCAGAGACGAAGGATTTTCACGGGGGCCAAGACTAGCAGACGAAGCGCACTGTGGGCCTTGCCACAGTGGCAAGGTCAAGCGGGCATGTCCCGGGCGTTGCGCCGCGTGGGTCGGCCTAGAGTTCGCCCCATGAAATCGACCCTTGCAACTGCCCTTCTGTGCGCCCTCGCCTGCGGCCTGCCCACGGCGCAGGCGGCAGGACTCGTCTCCATCGAGTGGTCGGCGGACGGCCGGTTCGCGCACGAACTGACCGTGCCCGGCCACAAGTTCGCCGAGGCGTGCGGCAAGCTGCCCGCCGGCACCAGGGTCGACTGGACCTTCGAAGCCGGCGCGCCCATGGACTTCAACATCCACTTCCACGAGGGCAAGGAGGTGCGCTTTGCAGCCCGGCAGGACGGCATCGCCGGTTCCGCCGGAACCTTGCAGGCCCCTGTCGAGCAGGACTACTGCTGGATGTGGAGCAACAAGTCGGCCCACGGCGCCAGCTTGAAGGTGCAACTCCAGCGTCGCAAGGCTCAAGACGCCGGGGCGGGCTGAGGCGTCGGCCCTTGCCCCACGGGGCCGGTCATGCGGCTCGGCGCCGGTTCGCCCCCGGTTTCAGGCCGGCCAGGCCGGCCAGCGTGCGATCGGCGGCCTCGGCCACCACCGGCTGGCGCGACTCCAGCGACTCGATGATCGGGCAGTCCGGCCGGTCGTCGCCATGGCAGCAGTGCACCAGGTGCTCCAGCGTGGCCTTCATGGCCTGGAGTTCCTTGAGCTTGGCGTCCAGCTCCTCGATGTGGGCCTGGGCCAGGGCCCTCACCTGCCGGCTGGAGCGCCGGCGGTTCTGCCAAAGGCCCAGCAGCTCGCGGATCTGCTCGATCGAGAAGCCGAGGTCGCGCGACTGGCGGATGAAGCGCAGCGTGTTCACCTCGCTGTCGGTGTATTGGCGATAGCCCGATTCGGTGCGGGTGGCTTCGGGGAACAGACCGACGCTTTCGTAGTGCCGGATCATCTTGGCCGACACGCCGGAGGCCTTGGCCGCCTGGCCGATGTTCATGCTCATGCTCATCTTTGACTTTCAGGACCCGCGCCAGCGGCGCAGCGTCAAGGCATTGGTGACGACGCTCACGCTGCTGAAGGCCATGGCCGCGCCGGCGATCACCGGGCTCAGCATGCCGAGCGCCGCCAGCGGGATGCCCAGCACGTTGTAGCCGAAGGCCCAGAACAGCCCCTGCTTGATCTTCGAGTAGGTGCGGCGGGAGATGTCCAGCGAGTCGGCCACCAGGCGCGGGTCGCCGCGCATCAAGGTGACACCGGCGGTCTCGGTGGCCACATCGGCACCGCCCGCCATGGCGAAGCCTACCGACGCCGCCGCCAGCGCCGGCCCGTCGTTCAGGCCGTCGCCGACGAAGGCGACCACCTGGCCGCCGGCCTTGAGCTCTTCCACGATCCTCGCCTTGTCGCCCGGCAGCACTTCGGCGCGGAAATCCTGGATGCCCAGTTGCCGCGCCACCGCCTGCGCGCTGCCCCGGTTGTCGCCGGTGAGCATGACCGTGCGGATGCCGAGTTCGTGCAGCCGGGACACCGCTGCCAGGGATGAAGGCTTGATCGTGTCGCCGAAGGCCAGAAGGCCCAGCAGTTCATGGCGTTGGCCTTCGCGGCGCAGCAGCCAGGAGACCGTCCTGCCCTGCGCTGCCAGGCGATCGGCCTCGGGCGCGAGCGGCCCTGCCTCCACTTCCAGTTCGTCCAGCAGGCGCGAACTGCCCAACACCAGCAAGCGGCCTTCGACGCTGCCTTCCACACCGCGGCCGGGCAGTGCCTTGGCCTCCTGCGCAGGCGGCACCTGCAGGTCTTCCGCGTTCGCCTTCTCCAGCACGGCCACGGCCAGCGGGTGGCTGCTGGTCTTCTGCAGCGCTGCCGCGAGCCTCAGCACCTCGTCACGCTCCACGCCCGGCACGGCCTCGACGGCGACGAGCGAAGGCTTGCCCTCGGTGAGCGTGCCGGTCTTGTCGAAGGCGACGATGTTCACCGCATGTGCCAGCTCCAGCGCCTCGGCGTCCTTGATCAGGATGCCGTGGCGCGCCGCCACGCCGGTGCCGGCCATGATGGCCGTCGGCGTGGCAAGGCCCAGCGCACACGGGCAGGCGATGACCAGCACCGCCACCGCGTTGATGAGGGCCTGCTCCCAGTCGCCCGCCACGCCCACCCAGCCGAGGAAGGTGAGCAACGCGATGCCGAGCACCACGGGCACGAAGACGGCGCTGACCTGGTCCACGATGCGCTGGATGGGCGCCTTCGCCGCCTGGGCGGACTCGACCATGCGGATGATGCGAGCCAGCGTGGTCTCGGTGCCTATGGCGGTGGTGCGCACCAGAAGCGCCCCTTCGGCGTTGATGGAGCCGCCCGTCACCTTGTCGCCCGCGCCCTTGGCCACCGGCAGGCTCTCGCCCGTGATGAGGGATTCGTCGATGTGGCTGCGGCCCTCGGTCACTTCCCCGTCCACGGCCACACGGTCACCGGGCCGGACCACCACCACGTCGCCGAGGCGCACCTGCTCCACCGGCACCTCGAGCTCGGCCCCTTCGCGACGCACTCTCGCGGTCGTCGGGCGCAGGGCATTCAGGGCGCGGATCGCGTCAGCCGTCTGGCGCTTGGCGCGGCCCTCCAGCCACTTGCCCAGCAGCACCAGCGTGATGACGGCGGCGGAGGCCTCGAAGTACAGGTGCGGCATGCCATGCCCGGCGTGTCGCCACAGCAGGTACACCGACAGCCCGTAGGCCGCCGTGGTGCCTAGCGCGACGAGCAGGTCCATGTTGCCGCTCTTCGCGAGCACGGCCTTCCAGCCGGAGCGATAGAAGCGAGCGCCCAGCCAGAACTGCACGGGTGTCGCCAGGGCCAGCTGCAGCCAGCCATCGAGCATCCAGTGGATGCCCAGCAGCTCGAGCAGCATCGGCAGCATCAGCGGGACGGCCAGCGCCGCGCTCGCGGCCACCGGCCACCACTCGGGCAGCCGCCTCGGGGCGGCCGGGCGAACCTGGTCAATCTCGGTGGCCTTGTAGCCCGCCTTCTCGATGGCCGCCTTGAGCGCCGAGGCCGGCACATTCGGCAGGGCCTGCACGGTGGCCTTCTCGGTCGCGAGGTTGACCGACGCCGCGGCCACGCCGGGCACTTTCTTCAGAGCCTTCTCGACCCGCATCACGCAAGAGGCGCAGGTCATCCCCTCGACGAGCAGCGTGGTGTCGGTCGTGGCGGCCTGGTTCGACAATGTGGTGGCGGCGTTCATGGGGGTCCGGCGGATGATGGACTGGCTGGCATCTTCAAGGTTCCCACCGTGGAAAGGTCAAGCCGATGCGACATGATGGCCTGCTACAGGCAGGGTCTTGACGTCGAGGGCCTTGACCTTCCCACGGTGGAAATCCCCACAGTACGCCCATCGACAACCCGTCGACCGATTGGAGAACCCATGATTGCATTCGAAGTCAATGACATGAGCTGTGGCCACTGCGTGGGCGCCATCACCCGGGCGGTGAAGGAGGCCGACCAGGACGCGACGGTCAGGATCGACCTGGCTGCGCATCGCGTGGAAGTCGAATCCGCTGCCGCCAGCCCGGACCAGTTGGCCAGGGTCATCGAGGACGCCGGCTACACGCCGGTGCCCCTGCCGGCCTGAGCAGACTGGCGATCTGCCTGCGCGGCCGGCCCCTGGGCCCCGGCATTTCTGGCCTTAAATCGCTTCCGGGTGATCAGAACTTGCCAAAAGGACGCTGATCTCACTCAAGTCTTCGCAGATCTCGCCGAAGCTTGCAAGCACATCCGGGGCGCGGATGGGTCCCGGGCGGTCCGGGACCGAACGCGACGTCGCCGGGCCCCAGCGAGGTTGAGTTGATAGCCATCGAAAACCTGAAGATCGGCACGCGCCTGACGGCCGGCTTTGCCCTCGTGATCGCCCTGCTGATCGCCACGGCGTTCACCGGCTTTCACCAGATCGATGCCGTCGATGACGACACCGAGGTGATCCTCCACGATCGATACGTCAAGGTGGGCCTGGCCCAGACGATCGAGAACGAGGTGAACAAGCAGCTGCGCGCCATGCGTACCGCGATGATCACCTCGGATCCGGCGATCGCCGCGCAGGAGCTCGGAAAGCTCGAAGCCTCGGGCCCGGTGGTGGCGGACGCGATCCAGCGCCTGCAGGCCACGGTGCACAGCGAGGCCGGCAAGGCGGCGCTGCAGCAGCTGGTCGAATCGCGCGCCCGCTTCAAGGATCGCGAGGCCAGCACGGTCTCGCTGATCCAGGCCGGCAAGGTCGAGGAGGCGCGGGGGCAGCTGGTGAGCGTCATCCTGCCGCTGCAGACCGACTACCTGCATGCCATCGAGGCGTTCAGCAAGACCCAGGTCGACGGCATGGAGGCCTTCGGCAAGCAGGCCGCGCAGGAGGCCGCCCAGGGCAAGGTGCTGCTGCTCGCCCTGTCGGCCGTGGCGGTGCTGCTGGCGGTCGGCATCGCCTTCGTGCTGACGCGCTCCATCACCGTGCCCATCGCCGAGGCGGTGCGCGTGGCGCAGACCGTGGCCTCCGGCGATCTGGGCTCCCGGATCGAAGTCACCCGCCGCGACGAGACCGGGCAGCTGCTGTCGGCGCTGAAGACGATGAACGAAAGCCTGGTGCGGATCGTGGATCAGGTTCGCCTGAGCAGCGACTCGATCGCGACCGGCTCCAGCCAGATCGCCACCGGCAATGCCGACCTGTCGCAGCGCACCGAGGAGCAGGCCTCCAACCTGCAGCAGACGGCGGCGTCGATGGAAGAAATCACGGCCACCGTCAAGCAGAGTGCCGACTCGGCGCGCGCCGCGTCGCAGCTGGCCGCCTCGGCCACCAGCGTGGCGACCAAGGGGAAGTCGGTGGTCGCCGAGGTGGTCTCGACGATGGGCGACATCAGCGCCAGCTCGCGCAAGATCGCCGACATCACCGGCGTGATCGACGGCATCGCCTTCCAGACCAACATCCTCGCGCTGAACGCGGCCGTCGAGGCGGCGCGGGCCGGCGAGCAGGGCCGCGGCTTTGCCGTGGTGGCCGGTGAAGTGCGCACGCTGGCGCAACGTGCCGCCACGGCGGCCAAGGAGATCAAGGTGCTGATCGGCGAGAGCGTCGGCCGCGTCGAGGCGGGCACCCGGTTGGTCGGCGGCGCCGGCACGACCATGGAAGAGATCGTCCAGCAGGTGCAGCGTGTCGCCCAGTTGATCAGCGAGATCGGCAACGCCTCCAGCCAGCAAAGCGTCGGCATCGGCCAGATCGGCGATGCGGTGAACCAGCTGGATCAGGTGACGCAGCAGAACGCCGCACTGGTCGAGGAAGCGGCCGCCGCCGCCGACAGCCTCAGCCGCCAGGCCAGGCGCCTGACGGAAGTGGTCGGCGTGTTCAAGCTGGCCGCCAGGCGCGAAGGCGCAGTCGCCTGACGAGGCGGCGTCAGCGCGCGGCGGGCAGCCACTGCCCGCCCCATCCCCGCGCGATGCGGCACAGGCCCGGAAAGGCGCGCCAGGCGAAGCGCCCGGCCTGGGCCAGCAGCTCGCGCCGACCGACGAAGCCTTGGCGGAGCTCGTGCCGGCACAGCGTCCAGGTCAGGCTGAAGGCATCACCGGCCAGGTAAACGCTCGCCAGCACCAGCGCCAGGATGCGCTGGCCCGGCAACGGCCCCATGCTTCGCAGGAGGTCACCCGCCACGTGCTGGTGCGCCAGCTCCTCGGCGCAGTGCCAGCGCCACATCCGGCATTCGCGGCGCGGCGTGTCGTCGACCCAGGCCTCGCCCCGAAGGACCTCGGCCGACAGCAGGGCCGTGAGGTGCTCGAAGGCCGCCGCCAGGGCCAGCCGCATGCGCAGGCCGAGGCGATCCAGTTCGCCCACGGCGGCCGTGACGCCCTGCTCGGCTTCGCGGGCCACCGGGATGGCGTCGTGCAGTTCGGCGTTGTAGCGGCGATGCGCCCGCTGGTGGGAACGCTCCTCTCGGATGAAGCGCCCGGCCTCGGCGCGCAGGCGCGGATCGGCGTCGGGATGAGTGTCCAGCCAGTCCTGTGCGGCCCGAATCACGAACTCCTCGCCGGCCGGCAGCAGCAGCGACAGCCCATCGAAAAGGCGCGTCCTGAGTGCATTGCCGTTCCAGTAGCGCCGGGGCTGCATCACGCGGCCCTGCGGCTGGCCAACAGCTGAGCGATCAGGCCCGACATGGCCTGCAGCGTCGACATCGGCATGCGCCGCCACAGCGGCCACAGGTTGGACAGCGGGATCACTCCCCGCAGCACCGCGCCATGGTCGAGCGACGCGGGATGAGGAAAGTAGTCTGGCCGCACGGCCACCAGGTCCTTGAACCCTCGGCGGTGGTAGTAGCGCAGCTGCGGGTCCAGCGGCAGGCCGCCGTGGCTCATGCGCGCATAGCTCTCGGCCGACAGTGCCGGCTGGGCCCGCAGGGCCTTCGCCAGGCCGGGCAAGGGCGAGCCGAGATAGATCTCGCGCCAGCCGTTCTTCAGCGCATGGGGCCAGAAGAAGCGGATCAGCTCCCACACGGCCGTGCCGTCGGTGCTGGTCAGGCTGATGCCGAAGAGGCTGCGGGTGGCGGCCGGCCGCCGGCCCGGCAGATCGGCCGCACAGTCGTACCAGCATTCGGCCCGCAGCACCTGCTCGGGGTGGATGGGCTTCATGAACAGCGAGGCCAGGGCCTCGCCGGTGCGCGCGCAAAAGGCGCCGAGGCAGAGCTCGGGGTAGGCCTTGATGCGCCGGCACAGGGCGCTGGCGTCGGCGGCCTGCTCGCCGTTCCATTGGCGGGCCTCGAGGCGCAGCAGGGCGGGAATGTCGTCGGTGGTGAGAAGGCGTGCCGTCGGCGTTGCCGTGGCGGCGCGAGAGCGCAAGGTGGAATGCGTGCTGGGCATGGGACCGGAAGTTCCGTCGAGGCCCGCATGCTCGTCAGCCCATGTTGCAACGCCGTGAAAGATCCATGACGTCGGAAGGACGTCGCGCACTGCTCGATCGTTCAGCTCACGCTGGATGGCAGGTGCAATCGCCGCGCCCCAGGCGTCCCCAGCGATGCCTTGCATTGCGGGCGGCGACCCAGGCCCAGCGTGCGAGCACCGCAGGCGCCGGCCCGTGGAAGCCGCCGAACAGCAGGCTGGGCGACAGGTTCTGCACCTCATGCCACCAGCCGGCCGGCACATGCAGCACGTCGCCCGGCCCGGTCTCGACCTCGAACAGATCCTCGGCCCGTGCCCCCTGCCCCGCCAGCTGCTCAACGCTGCAGGCCGAGAGCACCGCCCAGGCGTCGTACTTGGTCGACACCAGGCGCAGGCGCTCGACGGTGCCCGGGCGCGCCAGGCGCCAGCGCTTTCGGCCCAGCACCTGCACGGCGATGTTGTCGAGGTAGTCGTGGTGCAGGCCGGTCTTGCCGCCGGCCGGGCCTATCCAGCTGCGCAGCGAAGCCAGGCTGCCGCGCGGCAGCAGTTCCCGGTGGTGCAGGTCGGCCTGCAAGGCCGGTGCGGTGCGCAACAGGTCGAACTCCTTCAGATAGGGCACCTGCGCCACGGCCCCACTGGACTCATCGAGGCCGGCGATGTAGTGGCGCAGCGTGCTGGTGGCGAACCGGGTCGCTCCTTCTTCGCGGTTGCCTTCGACCACCCGCACGGGCGCGTCGGGAACACGGGGCGCCAGGCGGGCAAAGGTCCAGTCGCGAACCGCCGGCCAGTGGGCGGCACGGCCGCGGAAGACGCTCGGCGATGCGCGTCCGGCCAGGGCCGCGCGGCCGGGGAATGCCGTCTCGGCGACGGGCTGCAGGTTCAAGGTCATGGTGCTTGGTCAGTCGAACGCGCGGGCCCGGCGGGCCGCATGCGAGGCGCGCGAATGTACCGCCCTGAATGCGAAGGCCTTGTGTCACCTCGTGCTGGCGCGTCGTCGCCCGCCACTTCGCATCGCTGCGCGTCACGTCGCACCCCTGCATCGGCGCGCGCATGGGCCGGCGGACAGTCGACCGTACCGCAACGCGCGCCTCGATAAGAAGGTGATGGCGCGGTCGGTCGCGTCATCAACTTTCCATCAACGTTGCAAGAGGAGTCATCTCTAATGGGTGCAATCAAGAATGCCTTTAAGTCCATAGCCAAGGGCATAGAAAAGGCCGTCCACGGGGCGGCCCAGTTCGCCAAGGGCATGGCCACGCTGAACCTCAAGGCCGCGGCCCAGGGGCTCAAGGAGATCGCGCATGCGGGCACGGACATCGCCCGCGGCGTCATCAATCTCACCCCGGCGGCGCTAGCGGCCAATACCTTGCTCGACGGAGCGCTCGACAAGGTGCTGAAAAAGGCCTCCAGCGTGGTCGACAAGGTCGCCGACACGATGGTGGACAACGTCGAAGGCGGCCTGTCGAACATCAAGAACGGCCTGGAGAACACCGTCAAGGGCCTGGCCACGGGCGACTTCAGCAAGGTCGCGAGCGGCCTGAAGGACCTGGCGCTCGGGGCGGTGGAGACCGCCTCCAACTTCGGCCCCGGCGGCATCGCGAAGAACGTCGCCCGCATGGCCGTGGACGCGGCCATCGACGTGGCCTCGCAGCAGGCGATGAACGCCGCCGCGAAGGTGCTGGATCCGAACGGCACCTCCAAGCTCGGCGGCATGGCCGTCGACCTGATTGGCGCCGGCATCGCCGGCGGTGCCGGTGCCAGCCGCGCCGGCAAGTTCGCCAACGGCGAAGTCGACACGCTGCGCAAGCGCCCCGGCATGGACGACGGACTCGATGCCTGCGGGCCGAACGGCTTCAAGGCCGGCGCCCGCGACGCCGTCGAGCACGCCGCGCTGGACATGGCCGAGACCATGATCCACCAGGCGGTCGGCGAGCTGATGACGAAGCTGCAGAGCACGCTGGACCCGAACGGCAACTCCAGCGCGGTGGACCACGGCGTCAACTCCCTGTCCAACCTGCTGGACACCGCCGCGTCCGACGCGATCGACCGCCGCCGCCAGCGCGTCAACGATCGCTCGCAGGCGCCTCAAGGTCCAGGACCCGCGAACCAGCCGCAAGGGCCGAACGGCGTCGACCAGACGCACGCTTCGCACCAGAGCCTGCGCGCCGACGTGCGCGATGCCGTGGAGATGGCCGTGATGCAGGCCGTCGAAGCCGCGATCCAGACCGCCGTCATGGCAGCCATCGACAAGGCCATGCAGTCGCTGCCGAATGACCAGAAGGGGGCCTTCGCCGCCCTGGCGCTGATGGCCACCGAGGACGCGCTGCTGAACGCGACCAACCGCGCGACCACCGGCCGGGTCGAGAACCGCATGGACAGCCGCGGCATGGGCGGCGCCGGTGGCGCCCACGGGGCGAACGGCGCGGGTGGCGCGGGTGGGCCCAACGGCGCCAACGGCTCCGGCGGCACGATGCGCGACATCGCGCAGGGCCTGAAGCAGGACATGCGCAATGCCATCGAGTCGGCCGTGCAGATGGCCGTCGAGCTGGCCGTGCAGGCGGTGATGCAGGAAGTGACCGAGCAGGTCATGAAGCAGATCGGCCAGCCCGGCAGCCAGCAGTGCATCGGCCAGCAGGGCAACCCCCTGCACGACGGCCTGCGCGGCGCGCTGGAAAAGACGATCGAGAGCGCCGCGAAGCAGGCCATCGGCGCCACCGTCCAGGCGGTCGCCGACACGGCCGGCCGCGCGCTGGCTGCCGGCCTCGAGCAGGAGCTGGGCAAGCTGCTGCACGCCGGCGGCGGCGTCCAGGGCCACCTCGGCCAGGGCGGCGGCAACGACGTGAACCTGCACATCCACATCCGTGCCTGAGGCCGCCATGACCTACGCCATTCCCCCGATGCCGATGCCGGCGGACAGCTCGGCCGCCGAGACCGAGGACCCGATCGCCGCCCTGGCGACCGCCCTGGTCGATGCGATCCGCGACGACCGGCTGGACGAGGCCGAGACCCTGCTGGAAGAGCTCAACGCCCGCAGCCCCGAGACGCAGGAGTACCTGATCTTCCCGGTGCTGATCGCGATCCAGCGCGGCTACATCAAGGAGGCCCTGCAGTACCTCAACGAGAACCTCGAAGAGGATGCCGCGCCCGAGCTCAAGGCCCTGTGCCTGAACATCCTCGGCGACCCGACCTGGCACATGCATGCCCGGCAAGGGCTCGAGAGCGAGGACGAGCACGTGCGCCTGGCCATGCGCCAGCTGCTGCAGATCGAGCCCGAGGCGGGCTCCGTCCACTGACCGCAGCGAAGGGCCAACCCATGCTCAGGCTCACCGAAGCGGCCGACCTCGGCGTCATGTACGACGCCGACGCCGCCCGCTACGACGAGGCCGGAAGCCCCTGCCTCGAGGTCGTGACCCGGGCCGCCTTCGTCGATTTCTACGAAGGCTGCCCGAGCATCGGCTTCGAGGCGGATGGCCAGGCCATCGGCGGGATCCTGTTCGACGGCGAACAGGCCCACATCGCCGTCCTGCCCAGCCATCACGGGCGCTGGGCCCTGCTGCTCAAGCCGGCACTCGAATGGCTGTTCTCGCTGCAGACGGACATCCTGGTGGAGGTGGAGCGAGACAACACGCGTTGCCTGCGCTTCCTCGACCGCCATGGCTGGCCTCGCGTCGGGCAGACGGAGGACGACATCGTCTACCGGCTCTCGCCGCAAGGCGGGCAGCGCAAGACCGCCTATCCGTTCCTCGGCAAGCGCCGGTTCGCACATCCTTTCCCCGGCCTGCGCCACAGGCCTTCCTAGCCTCCCACTCTCCATCACGCCATGTACGCCCCCACACCGACCCACTTCCCGCCCCGGTTCCCCGGGGTGATGCCTCCCCTTCCGACCACGCCGCGGCGTCCCGGCCGCGGCATCACGCCGCCCTCGCGCGGCAGCCGCACCGGCCTGCAGCTGCGACTGCTGTCGCTGGTCGATCCGCCGGTCCTGGCGGATGAAGGCGACCCGCGCGCTGCGGGCGTCTGGGTGTCGGAGGACATGTCGGTCGCGGGCGGCGCCCACGGCCTGACCACGCGCCATCTCGCGTTGCAGGGCGTGCTGCTGCGCCTGAGCATGCTGGGCGGCCACGAAGGCCTCGCCACCAACCGGGCGCTGCGTACCCTGACCAGCAGCGACCTCACCCACGTTCACGTCAGCAGTTCCGACTTCCAGCACCTGGCGGCTGATTTCACGCCGCTGGGCAGCGACGAGGTCGCGCCCATCAGCGTGGCCTTCATCGACGAGACGCGCGACTGGCTCGTGCTCGACGCCGAGCGCAGCTTCAGCAGCAAGCACCCCGAGCCGACGCCTGCATTGCTGGCCGCCCTGGCCCGCCTGGCCGAGCTGCCCTATCCGGCGCGGCGCTGCCTGACCCAGCCGGGCGAGTCGCCCGAGAGCCTGGAGGCCCTGCGCCCGCTGCTGCTCGACACCGCGCGCAAGCTGATGCGCCGCAGCCTGGGCGAGCCCGGCGTCGGCCTGACCGAGCATGCCGCGGATCTCGCCCGCCAGCTGGGCCCGGTGCCTCTGATCCATTGGCTGCTGTCCGACCTGCCGATGCCGGTGCCCGCCCTGGCCTTCGAGCGCGCCCGCTGAAAACTCTTTCTTGATCCTTCGCTGCCTGCAGGAGTCACGCGTGCCTAACAACCGGATACACCCTCTCGGTTCCTCGTCGGTCGGCTCCGGTCGCATCCATGCGCCCGGAACCGGCCAGACCCAAGGGCCTCGCGGCCCCCAGGGCCCGAATCCCACCCATCCGAAGACCCTGGAGCGCATTGGCCCGCTGGCCGGCCTGATGGGCCGTGGCATGCGGCCGGCGAAGGAGGCCGACACCCGCCGCGCCGAGCTGCCCCGCAGCAGCCGCGAGGCCGGAGGCAGCCGCTCGTGGATGTCGTCGATGAAGCACGCCGCCAACAAGACCGGCCAGGCCATCAGCTACGGCTTCAACCGGGCTGGCGAGGTGGTGCACAAGTTCGGCCAGGCCATGAACGAGCCCCACAGCGAGCCCGCGTGGATGCGCCACATGAGCAGCGAAGAACGGGCGCACTACGACTACTACGGCGAGCTGCCGGCGGAGTCGTCGCATGCCGCGCACTCGTCCTACGTGGCGCCGCCGTGGGAGCAGCCGGCCACGCCGACAAAGCCGTCGTACATAGCGGCGCCATGGGAGCAGCCGGCTTCCCCCTCGCCATCGCGGCCGCAAGAGAAAGTGGAAGTGCGGCACCGCCCCATGACCCCGCAGGAGCAGGTGGCCGAGAACGAGCGGGCCGACTACTACAACGAGAGGCCGCAATCGACGGTCACTGAGTACGTCAGCCGGCCGTCCTCGACCTCGGTGTCGCCCAGCACCTCGCCAGGCCGCACGAACGTCGAGCCGAGTCGCACGAACGTCGCGCAGCCCGAGCCGCAGCGCCCGGCGTCTCGCCCGACCGGCACCGGCCGCGAGGCGCTGCTGGCCAACATCCGCGACACCATTCCCCGCATGGACCTGAACCGGCTCAACCACGCCGAGCCGCGGGAGTTCGTCCGGTTCGCGCTTCACCTTTCCCGTGGCACGCGCTACGAGGAGGGCATGAAGCAACGTGCGGCCGGCGACCCCGCCCTCGGCGGCGAGATGAGGACCCGCTGGATCGCCCTGCAGAACCACCTCAACGGCCTGCGGGCGCAAGGCCACCAGAACGTCCCGAGCGCCGAGTGGCTCTTCCACAACCGGTCGCTGCGCATGATGACCTTCCTGGTGGACGGCAGCGGAGGCGGCAAGCTGGTGGAGCCTACGGCGCCGCGCACTTCGGCCGAGAACCCTCCGTCCGCGGCGCGTCCTTCGCAGGCGCGCCCGAGCCAGCCACAGCACGTCGCCCAGAGCCAGCCTCCGGTCACCAGCACCCCAGCGGCCGCCGCCGGCTCGCCGGCCCATACGCCTGCGAACCGCGCGCTGCGAGGCGAAGTGCTCAGCCAGGTCGAGGCCTTCGTCACCGACAGAAGGCGCAGCGCGCAAACGCGCGAGCGCCCGCTCGCCGCCCTGCAGGCCCTGGACAAGCTGTCCGACCACCTGAGTTCACCCGCCCAATACGGCGAGTTGCTCACGGAGCTGAAGACGCTGTTGCGGACATCGAACAGCGCCCGGCGCAACGACGGCCTGAAGGCCTTCACCGACAAGGTGACGCGCTTCACCGCGAACATCGAAAGGGCCAGGACCGAGCCCCAGCCGCAGATGCAGGCCCCTGCCAGCCCGCCGCCGCGACACACCGCCCGGCCGCAGGCTTCTGAAAGCCCCACCCTGGATTTCGATCACTTCAGGCGGCAGGAGGAGGAAAGGGCCGACTACCACCACCAGCGGCCTGACTACGCGGCTGCGAGAAGCGACTACGAGAACTACCTGCGGGCCCAGACGCAGCCCGCTTCGCCCGAGCCTTCGACCCAGCAGGCCGAAAGACTCTCCAGGTCCGAGAGTCGCTTGGAAACCTCAGCCTCCGTACAAACGCATGACCGGCCGCTCGAGGCCTTCTATCGGGACGAGGAGCAAAGGGCTGCCGACCACAACGAGCGTCCGAACTACGCCGACGCGCGCAGGGCCTATCAGACCCAAGGCCCGAGTTCCCCGCAGCGGACCGAGCCTGCGCCACTGCCCGGCCAGGTCGGCCAGGCGGTCCAGGAGTACCGGAACTGGATGTCGTCCGCGGGATTCGCGCAACGGTTCGGATCGGCCGGCCGGAACCTGATGTCGGACGCCTTGGGCACGCTGGAGCAGCACGGGGCGAAACTGCCGCCCGGCAAGCTTGAATCCTTCGTGCGGGATCTCGGCCGCATCGTGGGCGAGAGCGTGAACAACCCGGTCAGGCTCGGGCAACTGAGAACCTTTGTCGCCGACATCCGCGAAGCCTCTCGCCCGCCTGAAAAGCCGCTGGACCTCAGCCGAGATGACTTCCGGCAACAGGAGCAGGATGCCGCCAGGTACTACTCCGAAGTCGCCTCCGAATCCCGGGCCGAAAGCGCCTACCAGGCCTATCGGCGCAGCCAGTCGAACTGATCGCTTGGCGTGGTATTGGCGTGAAGGCCTTCCTTCGGGGGGCCGAGACGCCAACTTCCCGTTCGGGCTGAGCCTGTCGAAGCCTCGTGCCAGTGGCCCTTCGACAGGCTCAGGGTGAACGGTGAGGAGATGTCGGGTGCGCTTCATTGGCAAGTTAGCCTGAGTCAGTCCGTTCGGGCTGAGCTGCGGTTTCCGCCGGCGGTGAATCCGCCTGCTCCCCGTTCGGGCTGAGCCTGTCGAAGCCTCGTGCCAGTGGGCCCTTCGACAGGCTCAGGGCGAACGGTGGTGGCGTTTGTTCGGGCAGAGCTGCGGTTTCCGCCGGCGCTGAATCCGCCTGCTCCCCGTTCGGGCTGAGCCTGTCGAAGCCTCGTGCCAGTGGGCCCTTCGACAGGCTCAGGGCGAACGGGTGGGGGGGTCGTTGGGACTGAGCTGCGGTTTCCGCCGGCGGTGAATCCGCCTGCTCCCCGTTCGGGCTGAGCTTGTCGAAGCCTCGTGCCAGTGGGCCCTTCGACAGGCTCAGGGCGAACGGTGGTGGCGTTTGTTCGGGCTGAGCTGCGGTTTCCGCCGGCGGTGAATCCGCCTGCTCCCCGTTCGGGCTGAGCCTGTCGAAGCCTCGTGCCAGCGGGCCCTTCGACAGGCTCAGGGCGAACGGTGGTGGGGTTCGTTCGGGCTGAGCTGCGGTTTCCGCCGGCGCTGAATCCGCCTCCTCCCCGTTCGGGCTGAGCCTGTCGAAGCCTCGTGCCAGTGGCCCTTCGACAGGCTCAGGGCGAACGGTGGTGGGGTTTGTTCGGGCTGAGCTGCGGTTTCCGCCGGCGGTGAATCCGCCTGCTCCCCGTTCGGGCTGCGAAGCGATGCATTCGCCTCGTCACTCGTGGCCCTTGTACAAGCGATGGACCTTGCGCACGTACTCTTGCGTCTCGCGGTACGGCGGCACCTGGTAGCCGTGGCGGACCACGGCGCCTTCGCCGGCGTTGTAGGCGGCGAGTGCGAGGTCGGTGCGGCCGAACTGGTCCAGCAGGTCGCGAAGGTAGCGTACCCCCACCTCGACGTTGACGCGCGGGTCGAGCAGCGATTCGGCCGACGGCGCGCCGTAGCGGGCGGCGGTCGCGGGCATGAGTTGCATCAGGCCGATCGCGCCCTTGGACGAGCGTGCGTTGGAGGCGTAGTTCGACTCCACCTGGATCACGGCCTGGACCAGGCGGGCATCCACGCCATGGCGGTCCGCCGAGCTGGCCACCACGTCCCACCAATGGGCCGGTGGTTGCCACGCGGGACTCGCGAGCGGCGCATAGCGCGAAGTGACGACGCGGACGATGGCGTTCGGGGAGGTCAAGGGCACGATCGATCGGCCCGGCCGGTCGTCATCGGCCGGGTCCCGCGGCGGCGCGGACACGGGGCGATCGACCGGGCGGCATTCGCCGACCGCGGCCGGGAATCTCGCCGCCAGGTCCTGCGGCACGGTGCGCCACTGGTCGGTGTTGCCGATGCGGCATTCGAAGGTCGCCGCGGAGGCGGCGCACGGGTTCAACGCCACCCAGGCCAAGGCCAGGGCGAAGCGCGAAGGGCGGCGAGCGGTCACCACAGCCGGAGCAGCGCGAACAAGGGCGCGCGCCGTGTGAGGAATCGTTCGGCGCTGGCGCGCCGGTCTTCGTCGCTGCCTCCGAGCTCGGGCTTCATGGCGCGCGCAAGCGCTTCCGGGCACGCGTCGACGAGGCTGCGGTAGGCCCCGAGTTGCAGGAGCGCCGGTGCGTTGAAGCCCAGTGCCTGTCCGGTCGTGGCGCAGGCCAGGTGCAGCAGCCCGTCACCCCCCTTGCGGGCGATCGCCGCGGCGTTGAAGCGGTGCACGCCGGGCAGCGCCGCCTGCGCGAGCTCCTCGGGCAGTGCCGGCTGGACCAGGCCGACGCCGGACAACAGCATCAGCACGTCCAGCAACTGCCGCGCGCTGCGGCCTTCGAACGGAGCCCGACCCAGCAGGCTGCGAACGCTCACGGGTCCGGCGCACAACGCGTCGAGCAGCGAGGCGACCAGTGCGTCGTCGGCCACCTCCGCCGCGCGGCCGCTCAGTGTTTCGGGCGGGATCTCGGCCCGCGCCTTGGCCAGCGCCCAGCGGCGGTCCAGCAGCCGGCGGTCGCGCTCGGCAGCGGACAGGGGTGCGGCGCCACGGGTGTACAGGTCGCGCCGGAAGGCCTGGTTCAAGTGGACGTCGCGCCAGGTCTCGCGCCAGATCGGATCCGTCTCGGCTTGCAACTGCGCGCGAGCGCCCTCGCTGAGCCAGGCGGCGTCGACGTGATCCTCCAGCATCGCCGCTGCACTGCGGGCGAGGCCGGCGCAACCCATCTCGTCGGCCACCTCGTACACGTACTGCGGCTGCCAGTAGGGATTGAAGTACTCGTGGGCCACGTAGTGCGGGTCGGCCTCGGTCAGCTCGACCACGCGAGCCGCCGCCGAGGGCGAGGATTCGAAGTAGCGCGCGCCGAGATCGCACAGGGTCTGCATGACCGACAGCGCGTCGCGCAGCTGGTCGGCCGGGCTGCGATGCACGCCGGCACGGATCACATGGCGGTGGATCATCTGGCGCAGCGGCATCTTCGCGGCCCAGCCCGGCAGGGTGTTGTGGCTGACATAGACGACGCCGCCCGGCTTGAGCCGGCGCTCGATGAAGTCGAGGATGACCTGGCGCTGGGTCGGGCTGACCCACGAGTACACGCCGTGCATGGCGATGATGTCCATCTGCGGCAGATCGCGCTGCAGCAGTTCGTCGAAGCCGTCCTCGAACACTTCGACATTGGCCAGGCCCGCATCGTCGGCCAGCTGGCGGGCGTAGGCGACGTGCTCGGGATTGAAGTCGTTGCCGTAGAAGCGCATGTGAGGGAAGCACGCGGCATTGGCCAGCAGCGAGACCCCGAAGCCGAAGCCGAGCTCGCAGTAGTTCAGCGGCGCGGCCAGGTCGGGTGGCGTCACCCCCTGGCTCTCCAGGCAGGCCGCGATCATGTTGGGCGAGAGCTCGCGGTAGTAGCCGTGGGTGTAGGCCACGTTTCGGATGGACGGTTCGGTCGGGGTCATGACGATCCTGTGAAAGGGTTGCGGGCGCATTGCATCGCGCGCACGGCGCGGCCGCGGGCGGCTGGTCGAAGTGATGGCGTGAAAGGCGAAGGCGGCGCAGGCAAGGCCCGTCGGGCTTCGTGTTCTGTGCGGCGCTTGCGAGGAGCCTGTGCGGCCGTCGCACGTCGACTTCGCACAGCACCGTGCGGCTTCGCATCCGGCCCTTGCCGGGCGGGTCGCGGCGCCTACGCTGCGTTCCAGATCGAAACACAAACCTGGACCACCGCTTGAACCCCAACGCCACGCCCCATACGCCTCGCCGCGCCGAACTGCGCGTCGCACGGCTCACGCTGGCGATGGCGCTGGCGGGCCTCGCCAGCGCCGACGTCCTCGCCGCCGACGCTGCCGCACCCCTGCGCCTGAGCCAGGACCTCGCCGGCAGCGCGCCGGTGCGCCAGAAGACCGCCATCACCAGCCCTGGCGCGGTGGCCAAGGCCACTGCACCCGTGGCCCAGGCCGCCCGCTCCTCCAGCGCGCTGGACCACGGCCGCTTCGTCTACCGCGCCGAAGGCAAGCGCCTTTCCGACGTGCTGCAGGATTTCGCTGCCAGCCAGGGCGTTCCGGCGGTCGTCGCCGATGGCGTCGAAGGCATGGTCAACGCGAACTTCGACGCCCGGCCGCGCGACTTCCTCGAGGGCATTGCGCGGGCCTACAACCTGCTTTGGTACCACGACGGCACGGCCCTGTACTTCTATCCCGGTCGCGCGGTGCAGAGCCGCCTGTTCCGCCTCAAGGGTTTCCGCCGCGACCAGGTCAACGGCCTGCTGACGTCGCTGCGCCTGGGCGACAAGCGCTATCCCATCCGTTTCGACGAGGCCAACAGCACGCTCTACATCTCCGGCCCGCCGCGACACGTGGAACTGATCAACGCTGCCCTCGATGCACTCGACGCCGGCGTGAGCGAAAGCGCCGAGCGGACCGTCCGCGTGTTCGAGCTGCAGTTCGCCTCTGCCGCGGATCGACAGATGGGCGACGTGCTCATCCCCGGCGTGGCCTCGACCCTGCGCAAGCTCTACACCGAAGAGGACGCGGGCGCCGGCCGGGCCAGCGCGGATGCGATCGACCAGATCAAGGCCAACGTGCGCAAGAAGCAGAGTGCCGCGGTCCCCATGCCGCGCTCGTCGCAGTTCCTGCCGCCCTTGCCTCGCGCCAATGCGAAGGACGGATCCCCGACTTCCGAGCCGAACCAGTCGTACTCCAAGGGCGGAGGCGGTGATGCCGACGACAACCCGCCGCGCTTCGAGGCCGACGAAGGCAACAACGCCGTCATCGTGCAGGGCCGCGCCGACCGCATGGCCGAGTACGAGGCCCTGATCCGCCGGCTGGACCAGAAGCCCCGACTCGTCGAGCTGGAGGCGACCATCATCGAGGTCAACTCCGACAGCGTCGACGCGCTGGGCGTGAACTGGTCGATGCGTGGCTCGGGCGGCTCCGTCTCGCTGACCAGTCCTGCACCAGCCACGCCAGGTGCGGCCAATGCCTTCACCCTCAGCACCCTCGTCTCCGACGCGGGGCGCGAGTTGCTGGCCCGCGTCAATGCCCTGCAAAGCGAGGGCAAGGCGCGAGTACTTTCGAAGCCTTCGGTGCTCGGGGTCGCCAACCGCGCGGCGGTGATGCGTGAGAAGCGCGTCGCCTCCGTCCGAGTGGCGGGCGAGCGCGAGGCCAACCTGTTCCAGGTCGAGGCCGGCACGCTGCTCGAGATGACGCCCCAGGTCATCGATGGCGACTATGGCGAGATCAAGCTGTCGCTCTACATCGAGGACGGTGCGTTCGAGACGCGCCAGATCGATGCGGTGCCGGTCGTCAAGAAAACCGAGATCCGCACCGAAGCCCATGTGCGCGAAGGCGAGAGCCTGCTCATCGGCGGCATCACCGTCGAGACGGAGCAGGTCCAGGACAACAGCGTGCCGGGCCTGTCGAAGATCCCCCTGCTGGGCGGCATCTTCCGCAGCACCGAACGCCAGGTCACGCGCACCGAGCGCCTGTTCCTGATCACGCCGCGCCTCGTGGGTGCGAACTTCCGCCCCGCCACGGGCACCACGACCAGCACCACGCCGGTGGTGGCCAGCTCCGTGCCGGCCCGCAACAGCACGCAATCGCAAGTCCAGGCGCAGGAGCTTCGCAGGCCATGAAGCAGCTTCGCATCCTCACCGGCAAGCACGCCGGAGCCCACGTAAATTTGATTTCAACGCGCTGGGTCATCAGCGCAGACGACGAAGCGGATATCCAGCTCCTCGACTGGACTTCCGAGCCGATGGTGATCGAGGTGGACGACGACGAGATGCTCCGATTCGCGATGCTGCCCCAGGGCGCTGCCGAAGCCGCGGCCGAGGCGTTCGCCCCCCTGGGCGACTTTTCGCCCCGCCGCTTCGGCAACGTGGTGCTCTGTGCCGGCCCGGTCGATGCCGCGTGGCCCGCCGAAGTCGACCTCATCGCCTCGCTGACGGCCCCCGTGGCCGTGGCTGCCAACCAGGTTGTCGCCGCGCCGGAGCCGGCCCGCAAACGCCACTCGCCTTACCTGCTTCCTGCCTTCGTCGGCACCGCGCTCATGACGGCCGCCCTGGGCGCCGCCATGGCCCGCCTCGGCCAAGGCAGCGAGCGCTCCGCCGGCCACCAGGCCGCCGTGATCCTGCCTCTGGAGACGCGCATAGGCCGCGCCCTGGCCGACATGACGATTGACGGCCTGGAAGTGCGCAACGAAGGCGGCAGCGTCATCGTGCGCGGCCTGGTGAAGCAGCCTTCGGATGCCGATGCCCTGCGCCAGCGACTGTCTGCCTTCAAGGGCGAACGCGTGGTGCACGCCTACGCCGCCGTCACCGATGTGGCGCAAAGCATCACCGAGGCCCTGGGCCGTCCCGGCCTGACCGTCACGCACCGCGGCAGCGGCCACTTCGTGGTCAGCGGCTCGGTGGACGATCTGGCCAAGCTGCGCGAAAGCGCCGAGCGCGTCGCGACCGACCTCGCACCCCTGGTGCGCTCGGTGGAAGTCGCCGCCACGCAGTTGCCGCCTTCGGGCCACGCGCCGCTGTCGGCAGCGCTCAGCTCGGACGGACTGCAATACGTGCAGACGCGGGACGGCGTCAAGCACATCTCCGTGACCTCCACCGACCCCGAAGAGGCGGTCGACTCCCTTCCACGCTAACCCGATACGACCATGAACGACTCTCTCGAGCAAACGATCTTCGGCGACCTGGCCAACCTCGAGCAGGCGCTGACCGAGGACCTCAGCGGCGAACGCGCGCGGGCCATGATCGGCTACTTCGGCGAAGTGGCCAAGGAAAGCAGCTCGATGCTGCAGACCTCCCAGGTCGGTGCCGAACGCCAACTCGTCTCGCAGCTGATCGAGGCCTTCTACGCCTCGCAACGCGTGATCCAAAAGGTCTGGGAGTCGCTGCACGGCAGCGCCCTGCCCGCCTGAGCCTCACCCGAGAACGAAGAAAGGTTTTCAGCCATGACAGGCCAACCCTCCTCCAGCCGGCCGTACCCGGTGATCTACCGCAACCTGATGAGCGTCGGCTTGCTGGGCACGGTGTACCGCATGGGTGAAGACGCCCAGATCATCAGCGACGCCGTCGCCCTCACGCTCGACGAGAGCGGCAGCTTCGAGGTCTACCGTGCGGTGGCCCTGGCGATGGCCGGTCAGCTGGACTATGCCCGCGAGACCCTCGGCGCGAAGGTCGAGGACAACCCCGAAGACGACGCCAGCAAGGTGGCACTCGCGATCGCGATGCTCTTCGGCGGCGACCCGGGCTGGAAGCAATGGATAGACAACGTGCTGGCGACCAGCATCGACACCGATGTCCGCCAGGCCGCCCACGGCGTGCTCGGCTACCTCGGCAGGCTGACGCACGCGCACTGACACAAGACATGGCATGCGCGGCCCTGCGCCGGGCATGCCGAACGGATGAAGGTCACGCGGTTGTGGCCTTCGCAACTGAGCGGTGAATCCGCGACTCACTCACTTTGGAGAACTCACCATGGCAGGTCCCGACATCGACACCAAGAAGGCCATCCAGCTGCAAGAGCAGCAAATGGCGAACAACACCGCGCTGACCGCGGCCAACGCCAAGGCGATGGACCAGCAAGCGCAGAACGAATTCCGCAAGTCGATGGCCGAACTCGGCGCGAAGTGCGTGAAGTCCGCTGGCGAAAAGCTCGCCGGCCTGGCTTGATTCCCGCTCTTTTTCCTTCCCTCACCCCCACCCACTAGTCACAGGAGAAATTCATCATGGCAGGTCCCGACATCGACACCAAGAAGGCCATCCAGCTGCAAGAGCAGCAAATGGCCAACAACACCGCGCTGACCGCGGCCAACGCCAAGGCGATGGACCAGCAAGCGCAGAACGAATTCCGCAAGTCGATGGCCGAACTCGGCGCGAAGTGCGTGAAGTCCGCTGGCGAAAAGCTCGCCGGCCTGGCTTGATTCCCGCTCTCTTTCCTTCCCTCACCCCTACCCACTAGTCACAGGAGAAATTCATCATGGCAGGTCCCGATATCGACACCAAGAAGGCCATCCAGCTGCAAGAACAGCAAATGGCCAACAACACCGCGCTGACCGCGGCCAACGCCAAGGCGATGGACCAGCAAGCGCAGAACGAATTCCGCAAGTCGATGGCCGAACTCGGCGCGAAGTGCGTGAAGTCCGCTGGCGAAAAGCTCGCCGGCCTGGCTTGATTCCCGCTCTCTTTCCTTCCCTCACCCCACCCCACTAGTCACAGGAGAAATTCATCATGGCAGGTCCCGATATCGACACCAAGAAGGCCATCCAGCTGCAAGAGCAGCAAATGGCCAACAACACCGCGCTGACCGCGGCCAACGCCAAGGCGATGGACCAGCAAGCGCAGAACGAATTCCGCAAGTCGATGGCCGAACTCGGCGCGAAGTGCGTGAAGTCCGCCGGCGAAAAGCTCGCCGGCCTGGCTTGATTCCCGTCTCTTCTTTTTCTTCTTCCTCACCCACCTACTGACCACAGGAGATATTCATCATGGCAGGTCCCGACATCGACACCAAGAAGGCCATCCAGCTGCAAGAGCAGCAAATGGCGAACAACACCGCGCTGACCGCGGCCAACGCCAAGGCGATGGACCAGCAAGCGCAGAACGAGTTCCGCAAGTCGATGGCCGAACTCGGCGCGAAGTGCGTGAAGTCCGCCGGCGAAAAGCTCGCCGGCCTGGCCTGAGCAAGACGATCGTCAGGTTCTCGCGGCGGGCCTGCCCGCGCGAGAGCCGGCGGTTGCCGACCTCGACTCCACCAGGACCCCCCCATGCGCCAATTCAGCGTTGTCGCCGTGGCGGTCTTGGCGTGCGTGGCCTACGCCATGCAGGCCAAGGCCGGGACTGAGCCCGCCTGCCTCACCGGCGAATTCGCGTCGGCCGGCACGTCGGCCGGCCCGACGTTTATTCAGACCAAGGATACGGAAGCCCCATGAACCCGAAACTCGACCGCAAGGAGTTCGTCGCACGACTGATCGGCCTGGTCAGCAAGGCGATCGACCATGACCTGCCCGACGATGCCGCGTCCATCCTGGCCGGCGTGCGCGTGCTGCGGCCTCGCCTGCTCGAACTCGACATCCTCGAAGGCTGGATCCTGATCAAGAGGGGCGAGTACAAGGAGTGCATCCACCTGATGCGCAACCTCGAGAACAGCCCGACCCAGTGGAGCCTGGCCAAGGCCATGATGGCCAGCTGCCAGCACCACCTCAAGGATTCCGAGTGGGAGGTCAGTGCGAACGACGTCCTGAACGGGGACGATCCCAGCGACGAGGCGCTCGAGATGATCGACAGCCTCAAGAAGAAGAAGGCCCCGACCGGCGACACCCCTGCCGAAGTCGAGACGGCGAGCGAGAAGCCTTTCGCGGGCCAGCCCATTCCTTTCGACATGTCCTTCATGTTCCACATGCGAGCCTGAGCATCATGACCATGCCCATCAGCCCCATCTCAGCGATCGACGTGATGCAAAGCGCGTCGGCCCAGAACGGTCCCGCCCAAGGGATGGCGCAGAAGTTCGCCGCCCTGATGGAGCGTGTGCCTGAAGCCAGCAGCGTCGAAGCCAGCTCGTCCTCGGGCCTCGGCCAGGCGCTGCTGCAGCAGGACGAAGCCATGCGCAAGTCCCTGCAGGACATGCACGCTCTGGCCAAGGCCAACAACATCAACGCCAACGACAACGAGATCACGGCGCGCCAGATCGAGCTCACCTACGAGATCGCCACGGTGCAGTTCCAGTTCAATTCCGGCGTGTACCTGGCGCAGAGCAGCAAGAACGGGTTGCAGACGTTGATGCGCGGTCAATAAGCCCCCACGGCCCCTGCCGGGGCCTGCCCCCCGAGGGGGCTCGCGCAGCGGACCGGCAGAGCCGGATCCGCGCACGCCCTGGAATGGGTGCGGATCGGTGTGTTGAGTGCCCGGACGATCTTTGGAGTGACCGAAATGTTTTTCGAGAAAAGTACATCGTGGTGCCGTTGGATCGTCCTGCTGGCCATGTTCGCGCTGGCGGGGTGCAAGACGGATCTGTTCACCAAGCAGACGGAGAACGACGCCAACGACATGGTGGCGGCGTTGCTGGAGAACGGGTTGCCGGCGGGCAAGTCGACGGGCGATGCGGGCAAGACGTGGAACGTGCAGGTCGACGAGCAGAACGTCGTGCGCGCCATGGCGGTGCTCAAGGGCTACGGCCTGCCGCGCGAGCGGCACGTCACGCTGGGCGAGATGTTCAAGAAGGAGGGCATGATCTCCACGCCCACCGAGGAGCGCGTGCGCTTCATCTACGGTGTGGCGCAGCAGCTGGAGGCCACGCTGTCGCAGATCGACGGCGTCGTCACGGCCCGCGTGCAGATCGTGCTGCCGAACAACGACCCGCTGGCCACCACCATCAAGCCGGCCAGCGCCTCGGTGTTCCTGAAGTACCGCGAGAACGCCAACCTGGCCGGCCTGACCGCGGCGATCAAGAACATGGTCGCGCGCAGCGTCGAGGGCTTGCCCTACGAGAACGTCACCATCACCACGGTCGCCGCGGCACCGGTGGCCCCCGCGCCGCCGCCTGTGGCTTCCTATCTCGCGCTGTGGATCACCCTGCTCGTCCTGCTGCTCGGCCTGGCCGGTGGCGGCGGCTGGATCGCCTGGAAGCGCCCGGCCTGGCTGCCCGCCGGCATCCGCCGCAAGCTGCCCGGCGGCGCCGCCGAGCCCGCACCCGCCCTGCCGGCGGCTGAACCTGCCGGAGCGCCCGTGTGATGCACGCCCCCGGCACGGCAGCCAGGCTCGCGGCACTCGCCGGTGAATTGCAGGCCCGGCTGGAACACCTTCACGGCGATGTCGATCCGAGCTGGCGCACCCCGTTGGGGCTGGCCGGCGAGCCCGCGCCCTGGATGGTCGGCGAAGGCAACGAGCCCGTGCGCAGGCGCATGGCTGCCGGCTTGCTGGACCGTTGCTGCGGCGCGCGCCCTCCCCTGACCGCCCTGGACGACACAGCCGGCCAGCTGGCGCTGATGGACCGGCGCCAACTGCTGGCCCGCCTCGTGGCCCTTGCCCTGCTCGGCCGCCCCGGCGTGCTGCGCTGCTGCATCCACAGGCCGGCCCGGACGGCGCTGCAGGAGCTGCTGGGGCCGGCCTTCGACGTGCTGCGCTCGCGCGGCGGCGGCATGGCCGTGCCGGCCGATGTGGCGGCCTGGGCGCCGCTGGCCTGGGCCTGGGTCGGCTACCGCGAGCTGCTGTCCGCGCACGCCTGGCCGCACCGGGGTGTTCGTCGCCTGGCCCGACTCGGCTTGCCCGCCTCGCGCGGCGACGCGCCGCCGGCCTCCCGTGTGCCCCGTGCCATCTCGCCGGCGGCCCAGCGGCTGGCCGAACTCGACACCCTTTTCAATTCCTCGCAAGGGAGATCCTCATGCTGATCTGGTCCAGCCCCGGCGGAGGCCAGCTGCTGGCCGAGCGCGGCATCGTGCGCGCGCATGAATTCGCCACCGTGACCCAGCTCGACGAGATCCTCGGCGAGGCTCGAGAAGAAGCACAGGCCATCCGCCTGCGCGCCGAGGAGGACGCCGAGCGCCTCTTGGACAACGCGTTGCAGCAGGCCGGCAAGCTGGTCCTCGAAGCCCGCCGGGAGGCTGATGCACTGCGAGAGCAGGCTGAACTCGAGGCGCAGGCGGAGCGAACGCGCGGCTACCAAGAAGGAGGCGTCGAAGCCGCCGCGGAGTGGCACGAGCGCTTCGCCGAACTGCAGGCCCGTCACGACACCTTGCTCGACGGCAATGAGGACCGCCTGGCCGGCATCGTCGCCCTGGCGGTCGAACGCATCGTGCGCTCCGAATCCCGCGATGCGGCCTTCGCGCGTGCCCTGCAGGGCGTGCGCGAGGCTTTGCGTGAAGCCGGCAGTGCCCAGATGTTCGTGCACCCGGACGAAGCCGCGGCCGCCGAGGCGGCACTGGCGGCCGACCGTGGCGCGAACTCTGACGGCCCACGGATACAGGTGCAGGCCGATGCTGCGCTGCGGCCGGGTGCCTGCATTTTCGAATCGCCCCTGGGCCGGCTCGACGCCAGCCTGGACGTCCAGCTTGCCGGCATGCGTGCCGCGCTTCAGCGTGCCACCCGCATGGCGCTGGCGGAGGCCGCCGAGGACTCCGAGGCCGAGGCCGAGGCGGCCGGGCCGGAGGAGGACGCCCAGCACGCCGGCGAGGACGACGAGGAAGCGACCGATGTCTGACCTCGCGCAAGTCACCCGCTGGATGGAGCGCGAGCTCGCCGCGGCGAGCATGGTGCGCCGCACCGGCAAGGTGGTCGAGGTGATCGGCACGCTGATCCGCGTCACCGGCCTGGACGCGCAGCTGGGCGAGCTCTGCCACGTGCTGGACGAGCGCGGTGACCTGCTGCAGGCCGCCGAGGTGGTGGGCTTCTCCAACGGCCAGAGCATCCTCTCGCCCTTCGGCTCCATCCTGGGCGTGCGCGGCGGCTCGGCCGTCGTGGGCCTGGGCGAGGTGCTTTCGGTGCCCGTGGGCAAGAAGCTGCTCGGGCGAGTGATCGACAGCCTCGGCCAGCCCATCGACGGCAAGGGCCCCATCGATTGCGTGGAGCGCCGCCCCGTCTTCGCGCTGCCGCCCACGCCGATGGAGCGCGAGATGATCGAGCACCCGCTGCCGACCGGCGTGAAGGCCATCGACGGCATGATCACGCTCGGTGAAGGCCAGCGCATGGGCATCTTCGCGCCGGCCGGCGTCGGCAAGTCCACCCTGATGGGCATGCTGGCGCGAGGCACCCAGTGCGACATCAGCGTCATCGCGCTGATCGGTGAACGCGGCCGAGAGGTGCGCGAGTTCGTCGAGTTCATCCTCGGCCCCGAGGGCATGGCGCGCTCGGTGGTCATCTGCGCCACCTCCGACCGCTCTTCCAGCGAGCGCGCCAAGGCCGCGCACGTGGCCACGGCGGTGGCCGAGTACTACCGCGACCAGGGCCTGAAGGTGTTGCTGATGATGGACTCGCTGACCCGCTTCGCGCGGGCCCAGCGCGAGATCGGACTGGCGGCCGGCGAGCCGCCGGCGCGTCGCGGCTTCCCGCCCTCGGTCTTCGCCGAGATCCCGCGCCTGCTCGAGCGCGCCGGCATGGGCGCCACGGGTTCGATCACCGCGCTCTACACCGTGCTGTACGAGGACGAGAGCGGCGGCGACCCGATCTCGGAAGAAGTGCGAGGCATCCTGGACGGCCACCTGATCCTGTCGCGCAAGATCGCCGCGCGCAACCAGTACCCCGCCATCGACGTGCTCGGCAGCCTTTCGCGAGTGATGTCTCAGATCGTGCCCAAGGAGCACAGCAAGGCCAACGGCAAGATGCGGCAGCTCATGGCCAAGTACGACGAGATCGAGCCGCTGATGCAGATGGGCGAATACAAGCCCGGCAACGATCCGCTGGCCGACGAGGCGGTGCAGAAGGCCAAGTACATCCGCGAGTACCTCTGCCAGGCCACTTCCGACCTGTGGGATTACGACAGGTCGGTGGAGGCACTGACGCTGGTCGCCGGGGCGTGACATGACGCATGACATGCGCTTCACTCGAAGTGCTGCGCATCGGCCTTCTGGAACAGGGCGTGGCCGACGAGGCCGGCGACCCGGTGGCCCAATGGCTGGAAGAGAACACCGAGATCGAGATCGGCGTGGCGCATTGAGGGTGCTTTCGGTGACTCCCCCTGAGACCATCACCGATCACGACGGGATGTCCCCCTCCTGACCCAGGTGGCGAGGGCCTGAAGCCATGGTCGACGGTGTAGGCGGCAAGCGACCAGCGCCATCGGCGCCGGACGCCGCTGCTCGTGAAGCGCAGCGGCCTCGCACGGGAATGTCGGCAGGCTCGGCGAGCCGCGTGCCGTCGCGGCCCGTCCGGCCCGATGGACTGCCCCCACCAAGGGCCTCCACCGCGAACTCGCTCGCACCACGCCAGGCGTTCGCGCCGCCGCCCTCGCGCGTGCCGCCGCCTGCGCTCGCTCAGGCTTCAAGCCTGGGCGCAAGTTCCTCGCGCGCCACCCCGTCGAAAGCGCAGGAGCTGAAGAAGGCCAGCGGCCGGAACTACCAAAAGTTCGACGCCTCGGCTTTGAAGCTCACGCTGCAGGCCGTCCTGCAATGGAAGACTCGCCCCCCGGCGCCGGGAGGGCGGGACGCCATGGACCACGTCGCACGCACGCTGAACCAGTCGCGGGAGTACATCGCCAGCTGGGTGAATCCCGACGGCAGCCTGTGCAGGAAGATGTACTACGTCGCCCGGCTGGAGGGATTCGAAACCCATCGCGACGAAGTGAAGGGGTTGCTGCAGAAGCTGGGCCATCACGAGGCTGCCGAGGCGCTGCCGGCCGAGGCCCCGCGGGGGCCCGCGCCCAAGCCGGATACCGGTTCGGCCAGTGGCAGCGGCACTCGCCGCAACCACGCCGCCGAGGACGTCCTGAACATCCTCACCGCGGCGCGCGCCGGCAAGGCGGTGCCCGAGATCATGGCCGAGTTCGGCTACACGAAATCGACGGTGAACCGCTGGATCAGCAAGACCAAGTGGGCCGGCGAGAACCTCGCGCAGACGCTGGCGAGGATGGAAGGCTACGAAGCCCACCGTCCGGCGCTGCAGCGCCTGGCCGGTGCCTTCGATCTGCACCAGGGCGATCTGCCCGATCCTGCGGCACAACGCAAACAGCACGTGAGCGCCAAGATCCTGTGCCGTGCGCTGACGGCCCTCGTGGAGCGCCTCGAGCATCCGCGCGCAGACCAGATCAAGGACACCCTCGAGGCGCTCGGGCAAGCTGTCGGCCTCGCGAAGAACACGATCGCCAAGTGGCTGAAGGCCGACGGCTCGCCGCGCATCGCCCTGGCCAGCCTGGCTCGCCTGGCCGACTACGGCGAGCGGCGTGTCGAGCTGCAACGCCTCCTGAAGCGGCTGGGGCATGCCGAGGTCGCCAAGACCCTGCCGGCAGGGGCCGGCTCGTCACGCGCCTACATGACCACTCGCCTGCTCGTGCAGGCCCTGGAGCAGGCCGGCCGCGGCCTGAAGTCGACCCATGCCGTCGCGGCCGCCTTGAACATCAGCGGCAATCTGCTCGGCGGCTTCCTCACGATCAGCGGCGGCAGCGTTCGCCTCGTCGATCCGGGCTGCCTGTCCAGCCTGCCGGACTACCGCTCGGAGCGCGAGGGGCTGTTGCAGGCACTGCGGACGCTGGGGCTGGAGGACGATGCGCGGTCGCTGCCCGCCATCAAGGTGAGCGCCACGGAGTTTCTGCAGGGCTTGCGCGGCAAGGGGCGCGAAGCGGCGGCGGCGATCGCCGAGCTGCAACGCGACCCCCGGCTGTCGCCCGCGGACGCCGCCCGCCGGCACGGCCTGCCGCCCGACGAGTTTGCCGTGGCCGTGCGGCCCGGCGGCCTGGTGCGCGACCGGGCTCGCGTCGAGGAGCGGCTCGAGCGACTGGAGCCACATCTTTCGCAAGGGCTGGACGAGTTGCTGGCGGCGCTTCGCCGCGCGTCCAAGGGTGAAGCGTCCGGCTCGGGCGGCACCTCGTCCTTGATGAAACGGGTGCAGCTGGCGCCCGCCGGCAACGAACCGGCGAAGGTCTTCATCGTCCCTCAAGGCGATACGACCGGAAGCAAGCGTTCGCAGCTGGAGAACCTCTATGTCTCCAACGCCGGACTCGTACGCGGCCCGCGCAGCTACGAGGGCGAGCGGGACCGCCAGGCGCTGCGCTGGCTGTCGACCACACTCAGGCTGCTGGTCCCGGACTCGAGCGAAATCCAATGCTATTTCGACGAGCGCACCGGCTCGATCGCGGTGGCTGCCGGGCGCACGAGCGACCTGCGCAAGATCCAGTCTCTCCTGGCCGGCGGAGACTTCCGCGCGACGGCTCGCGGCGAGCTCAACAAGCTGGTCGATTCCATGTCCGAGCGGGAGTATCGCCACGTGCAGAAGCTCTTCGGTCACCTCAAGGCACGCCGCAAGGGTGAGGACTACGACCCCGCCGCCGACCTGGTCCTCGACGCGATCCTGAAGAACGCCTTCGTCGTGCCCATCGAATCGTTCAGCGCGAATGGCCGCACGTTCGCCCTGCATGCCGAGCGCCGGCTCAACCACTGGTCGAAGCAGACCCACGGCGAGCCGCTGGATCCGGCCCACGTGGCCGGCACCATGCGGCCCTGCGGCACGTGCGCGGAGGACCTGGCGCTGCCCGACGAGGCCCACCGCGGCCCCTTCTGGCTCAGTGCCGCCGCCCAGGCCAACATCGACACCGACGGCGCCGTGCAGAGGCAGATCGATCGCTCCATCGGCACCTCGGTGACCCGCACCCGCGAAAACCGCCTGACGGTGGACGTGGACACCGACAGCGAGTCCGACGCCTGAGCTTTCAATGCGTAGTCGAGCGTGAGCGAGTCGATAGCCCGCCCCTTGGCGGATAGGCGAACGTGCGCCGCTTTGCTCGGCGCTCCGGGGGGCGCTCCGTTCGCGTGACGCCATGAATCCCGCCGACATCTTCCCCACCGGCGGCCTCACGCGCTTCTGCCACACGGTGCCCGGGTTGCGGACAACCGTCGTCGAGATCAATCCTGCCGTCATCGATGCGAATCGCCGCTGGTTCCACCTGCCGGACGACGCGCGGCTGAACGTTGTCCTCGACGACGCCGCTCACTGGGTATCGGATCCGGCCCACGCCGGCACGGCGCAGGTGATCAGCATCGACGTCTACGACCATGAGGCCGCGAAGCCGGTGCTCGACACCGAGCCCTTCTACGCCGCCTGCGAGCGCCGCCAGCGGGGTCCAGACCGGCCACGAGCCGACGTTCATCAGGCGAAGAAACATCTGAAGCTGCTTGCGGTGGTAGGCCTTCGAGGGCTCGGGCAAGTCCTTCGAGGCGTCGATGTGGGCCAGCTGTTGACCTGCAGTGTCCAAAGCGATTTCGCGGCTCGCGGTGACCACTATCTGGGTCGGCGCCGACACCGGGTCATCCACGAAGCAGCCACGCATCGGCCCGAGCTTTTCGAGAGGCCCGACTTCGTCGACGAAGTCGTCGCGCTGCTGGAAGGCTTCTTCCAACGTCCGCCGGCTGGAAGGGTCGCTGCCGCCAAGGCAAAGCCGGCCGCGAGAAGGTCGACGCGCCCGTAACGGATGCCGCATCGCCCGTTCCGCGGCATGCCGCGTTGCGTGCGACGTGCTGTGGGCCCGCAGCGCAATCGGCAGCACCGTGCAGATGAGCCGGGTCGCGGCCTGCAGGCTTTGAAGTGATGCCTCAGGGTGGCTTGGCTTCGCGCTGCAGTCGCCCTCTTCGCGCACCGGCCAGGGCTGGCGCCGCCAGATCGGAATACTCGGGTCACCCCACCACCTCCTCCACCACCCGGAGTTTCGACATGTCCAATGAAATTGGCGGCTTCAACCCTCACACCAGCGGTGTCCATGGCACCGGTGGCACCAACCCCTTCGAGGAAGGCTGGCAACCGCCACAGCCGGAGTACGGCAACAAGATGCATCACACGCCGGAAGGCCTGCAGGGCCGTCCGCCGTCGATGGGCGACATGCCGCCTCGCCAGCAGTTGACGCCCCCGGGCGGCGGCCACCCGTCGATGCCGCCGAGTCCGCCGGTGGACAACGAGACGATGAACGCCATCGCCATGCAGCGGCAGCAGACGGTGAACAACACGGCACTGGCCATGGCCACCGCCGAAGCCCAGACGGCGCAGGGCCTGAACGAGTTCCTGAAGTCGATGGCCGAAATGAAGGCCAAGGCCATCAAGAGCGCTGGCGAGAAGCTGGCGGGCCTGGCTTAACGCTCCGGCAAACCCACGTCGAGACTCCCGGCCGCCTTGCGCGGCCGCTCGGCGTTGGGAGCGTCCATCCCCACCCGCAGCAGGACAGCCACCATGCAGGATCGCAAGCTCGGCTTCAACCCGTTCGTCTCGACACCGACCCGGTCGCCCTCCGCCAGCCGCGCGACGGTGCCGCCAGAGGTGCCGCCACGCCACGGTCAGCAGAGTTTCGCCACGCCCCACGGCCTGCACGGCCGTGCGCCTTCCGCGGGACACGCACCGCCGCGCCAGCCGCCGCCCCTCGGCGGTCACGTGGGCGGACCCAACGCCGCCCAGCTGGCGAACATGAGACGGTTCATGGGCATGGAGCAACAGAGCACGGCGGGCGTGATCGGCATGATGCAGATGCAGACGTCGCACAACACCGCGTTGGCGAACTCCGTCGTCCACGCTGCCCAGGGCACGAGTTACCAGCAGCAGCTGGACGAGGCCATGGCCATTCTCGACATGAGTGTCCAGCACGCGCACGAGATGGACGCCGCCATGGCGCAGTTGCACCACGGTGTCTCCCAGGCCGAGTCCGGCCCCGGCTTCAACCATGAGCACTCGCTGGCGGATGCCTACAACGAGATGGGGCACACCCTGAGCCCCGAGCATGCGATGGCGGCCGCCAGTTTCTCGATGAGCGACTTGAGCTACGAGTCCGCCATGGCCGATGCCCACGCCACCATGAACGACCTGAGCTACGAGTCCGCCATGGGCGAGGCCAGTGCCGCGACGCACAGGATGAGCTACGAATCCGTGATGGCGGAAGTCGGGACTTCGATGAACGACCTGAGCTACGAGTCGGCAACGGCAGAGGCGCAGGCCTCGATGAACGATCTGAGCCACGAGTCGGCGATGGAGGAAGCCACGACTTCCATGATGGACCTGAGCTACGAGTCCGCCATGGCCGAGGCGCAGGCCATGCTTGGAAACCGCCTCAGCTTCGACCCTATCGCGCAAGCCACCCAGGCCATGCTGCCGGATCCGAGCTACGAGAACGTCATGAGCATGGCGACCCACCTGAGCTGGACCTTCACGCGGCACGACTGAGCAGGCCACGGCTCGCGCAAAGGCGAGCCGGGCGCAGGGCACTCAGCCGACCTGATCGCGCAGCTTCTTCCAGAGCTGCTCCCCTACCCGCCCGCGGTGGATCCGCGGTGCGTCCGCGTTGCCTCCGCTGCCGGGCGCCTGATCGCGCCGCCCGCCAGCGTTCTCGCGGCTGCTTTGCATCTGCTCCCACCGCGGGCCGAGGTTCTTCTGCCACGCGTTCTTCACGTGGGCCGCGCTGAAGGCGTCGAAATCCAGCGCCAGGCATTGCTCCTCGGTCACCGGCGTGCGGGTGTGGACGTGAAGGAAGATGGGGCGGGGCACTTCCCCGCCCGGTGTCCGGCGCGGCTGGATCACCATCTCGAACAGCGTGCCCAGCGCGCCCACGTCGCCATCGGACGGCAGCTTGACCGGCGCGGTCACGGCCTGGATCTCGCCGAGTTCCAGCAGGCGATGGACGTGCTTGTCCTTCGGCCGCTCCAGTGTCTTCAGTCCCGAGACTTCGTCGGCCCGGATGCGCTCGTGCACCGTCTCGAGCGAGGCGATGCGCTCGTCCAGCCGCGCCAACGGCGCCGAAGGCGCCCAGCACCTGGGCGTATTCGAGAGAGTGCAGCCAGCGCTGCGGCCCGTCGCCCTCGTCCGACCAGGTCTCGGCGGCCACTTCGGCAAAACGGTCGCCGGCCCTGTCGACCTGCTCCAGCAGCGACTCGATGATGCGGGCATGCCCTGCCCTGACCTCGTCGAAACCGGGCCCGTCTTCCACCTCGCCCAGGGCGGTGTCCTGAAGCTCGATCTCGTCGGTGAGCGTGCGGACCTCGTTGAAGGCCTGGCGCGCGGCCGGCGGCATCTCGTGCATCAGCATGCGCACCTTGTGGAGCGAGGCCTCCTTCAGGGCCAGGGAGCGCTGCAGGTCGCAGGCGAGTGTCACCAGGCGATCCGCGGACTGCCGGTGCGCCGACATGGGCGACGACGGTTCCTCGGCTCCGGCCTCCTGGGCCTGCGCCAGCACCGCGAGGGCGAAGGCCTTGCACTGGCCGATTTCCAGCGCCTGCTGCTTCAAGCGCGCCAGGCCTTGCGTCAGCACGGGCCGTGCATCGGAGGATGGGCCGGCCCCGAGACCGGAGCTCACTTCCTCCCAGGTCTGCGCCATTCCGGTCGCGACCTCCAGCCCCATCGAGCGCAGCGTGAAGTCGGCCGCCAGCAGGCCGCAATCGGCTGCCGCGGCCTTGAGGTCGAGCTTGCACTCCATCGCCAGGAACGCCTGCGCATCCCTGATGGTCGACTTGTGGAAGCGAGTGTCCTGGGTCCGCAGGGCCAGCTCGTTCGACGTCTGCAGACGCCGCAGCAGGCGGATCGACTCCTCGAGCCGCGCGTTCTGCCGTTCGAGCGAGGCCAGGTTCTCGACCGTCTGCCGCACCGGCGCCGGCAGCAATGCGTTGCGAACACGGGCGGAACCGGAGGTGCTTGCGCCTGAGCGCCTGGGTTCCAGGCCCGGCTTGGAGGCGAGCGTGCCGGAGCGAGCCGGCGGCGGCGTTCCAGCGCCCGACGACGCGGCTCTCGGCGGGTTCGTCTGCCGGCCGGCGGGCGACGAGCCGCCGACCCGGCTCTTGCCACTTCCGCCTGCCATGTCGAGGTGCTTTCCAGAGACTGCGGGCTCGCGGACTTGCTTGCGCCGACCCGCGGGAACTTAATCGGCCACCGAGGCCGCACCGTTGCCCCAGGCGAAGCGTTCGCGCGCTCGACGAAGCCGCGCGCCTTCAAAGGCCAGTCGCTGATTCGAGCCCGGGAGCGTGAAGATTCCGCGCCTGTGTCTCGGTGCCATGACCTGCCTTCGTGTTTCGCCGCAAGCTCTACGCCCCCGCGCCCATGAAGGGCGTCCGGCGGTCTAACTTGGAGGGGCACGCACTTCAGCCGGGGTGCGTGACCAGTCTCTCAACCCTCAGCCATGGAAAAGGACCGTCGACATGTCTCTCGGAATCATCAACTCCGGCATTCATGAGTCGCACGCTGCCAAAGTCGGCAAATCGGAGATGGGCGTGAGCGAAGTGCAGCGGCGCGATGACGCCGCTGCCGATGCGCGCCGCTTCGCCCAGTGCCTCCAGAACGCGGAGCCCCTGCTCGGGGATTCGACCGAGCTGGCGAACGAGGCCGTGAACGCAACGCCCTCGTCCTCCTGGCCGGTCGAACTCGGCTACGGCGTCTTCATGCGCGCGTGACGGCCGGCCCGCGCACAGTCACTGAACCACGACGTAGAAACTCGTCGCGTCGCGGCCCGGGGTCACGGCCGCGCCGTGGGCGACGATGCTGTCGAACGAGCCGCTCACGCCGCCGGCTGCCTCGATCAGCACGTACTTCTGCCCGGCCACCGGCGTGCCGCTGAAGTCGAGCACCAGCTTGCCAGCCAGGGTCGCGCCGCCCGCGACCGAGAGGTGGCCCGTGCTACCGGTCGTCACGTTGATCGGCAGGCTCAGCGTGCCGCCGGACGACTGCTGGAACTTGCCCCCGATGGCGGTGGCGAAGTTGCCGCTGGCCAGGCCCAGGCCCGCGTTGTTGGCGACGTCGCCCAGGCCGAAGGCGGTCGCATTGCCCGCCAGCACCTGGCCGGCGCTGATGGTGGTGCCGCCTGTGTAGCTGTTGTTCAGCAGCGTGGTCGCCGCCGCGCCGGCGTGGGTGAACGAGCCGCTGCCGCTGATCCTGGACAAGGTGATGGCGGTCGCGCGGTTCTGCACGATCAGCCGCCCGTTGTTGACGATCGCGTCGGTGGTGGCCCCGTTGCCCGACTCGGCCGTGAGCAGGCTGCCGTCGCCGTCGTAGGTGGCGATCAGTGCGGTCGACTTCACGCCGTTGTTGATCGTCGCGTAGTTCAGCGGGATGTCGCTGCCGGAACCGAGGCGCAGCACCGCGCCCGACTCGATCGTCGTCGTGCCGTTGTAGTTCTGCGGCTGGGCGAAGGTCACGTCGTTGCCGGCCGTGCCCATGATGGTGACGTTGCCGGCGCCGGCGCTGCCATCGCGGTACGGGCCGCCGCCGCCGCCGGTGATCCCGATGTCCAGCCGCACCGGCCCGTTGTAGTTGAAGGCCAGCGTGCCGCCCCGGTGCAGGTTGATGTAGGCGTTCTTCTTGCCGAGAGCGGGCGCGAAAGGGGCTGGCGAAGGGGCGGAGGGCATGAAGAACCTGGCGTTCGTGCCGTCACCCCACTGCACGACGCCCCCGGCCTCGATGTTCACGCCGCGGTAGCTTGCGTCGTTGCCATTCACGCTGTTGGTGCCTCGGTAGATGACCTTCGCCAGGTTCAGGCTTGAGTCGCTCAGGCCGGGGTCCACGAGGTTGGGTGTGTCATGCGGGCTGTTGTCGGTGTGGCTGTAGACGCCGGTCATCACGATCCGGCCGGTGCCGATCGGATGGAAGTTGATGTCGTTGCCGTACGCCGCTTCGTACACGTTCTGCGAAACGGTCAGAACCCGCGCCGGCGGGCACCACACCAGCCACGAACCTTCGTTTAGCACGGCCTTCGCGCCGGGGATCGTCGCCATCACGTGGTTGCTGCCGAAGTCGTGGCCCGTCGTCAGCGAGAGCACGCCGGTCATCGTGTTGAGGCCGCGCATGGAGTTGCCGCCCCACACGCCGGCGAGCTGCTTGACCGACCCGCTGCCGCTGACCTGCCCGAGCAGCACGAAGTTGGCGCTGTTGATCTCGATCGCGCCGTTGTTCAGGATGTTGTTCAGGTTGATCTCGCCATTGACCAGACTGGCCGGGTTCCGGCTGTCGGAGGTGGCGAGGAAGTTCGGCGTCTGGTCGGCGCTCGAGTTGGTGCCGAAACGCAGCGTCGCGCCGGGGTCGATGGTCACCGCCGGCGGGTTGCTGCCCGTGATGTCCAGCACGTAACCCATGCCGGCATAGGTCGTCTTCGAGACGGTCTCGACCTGCCTGGCCGCCGGCAGCGTGAAGGTGCTGGTGCGGGTGACGACCAGGACGCCGGGCTTGCCGGTGCCGCCCGCGGGCCGGATGCGCAGGGTGCCTTCGCCCGAGATGACCCCGGTGTAGGTGCTGACGCCTTCGGGAAGGGAGACGACGGCATTGCCCGACAGGGTCACGTCCTGGTTGGCCAGGATGGACGCGGTGATGTCGATGGCGTCGGGCGTCTGCGCACCGCCCTGGCTGCTGTCGTCCGTCGAGCCGCCACCACCGCACGCGGCCAGAAAGCCCGTGGCCATGGCCACGACGAGCGTTCGCGCCCGGAGGTGCTGGAGGGAACGGAATGGCAGAAGGTCGAAGCGGCGCATCGGGACGGTCGGAGTTGGATGCTCATCATCCAACGCGAGTCCAGGTGTCGCCAGGGACGGGTGTTCAGTGCCCCGTCAGTCCATGTCAGTTCATCAGCGCAAGCCCGCGTGCCGGAGCGTGGCTGCCGAGGCCTATCCAGGTTTCGCACACCGGCAACCAGAAATGCAGGTCGGCCAGCAGCCGCTGCGCGTGGTCCGGACGTTGCTCCCCGGCCAGCAGGCTCTGGGCGGCATCCAGGTCGCGCCACATGTCGGTCACGTCCTGCGCCACCTGCGGCGGCAGCTCATGGGCGGCCAATCTTTCCAGGCGACGCTCCAGCGCTTCGCAGACCTCGAGGGCCAGAGGCGTGGCCGCGGGGGACTCGCGCCCGTCCTCGGCCAGGCTCAGGCGAGGCCAGCACAGCGGCGGGTCGTGCCGTTCGATCGTGCTGCCATCGGTCGTGTGGGGGTTCATGGTCTGCTCCAGGGCTGATGGGCGCCAGCTTGCCGGCGGCGCCTGGCCGCGGCCGCCGCAGCAGCGAAGGTCTGCGCGCCGGCACGAAGGCGGTTCGCGCTTCGCAGGCCGGGCCAGCCGTTCGCCCGGCCGCCGCGGCGTCTGACGTGCGCCCGGCACAGTGGTACGGCGCCAGCTGCGCACCAGCCGCTCGAGCAGTTCCCATGGATTCGCCCCTCTCGCCGCACTCCTCTGCCCTTTCCTCGCCTCGACCGGCGTCTCCGGCGGCGCCTGGTCGGCAGAGCCCGCGCGCCGACAGCCCGCCGCCGGTCTCGCTCGTGCGTCCGGACGGCCTGGCACCGCGGGGCGCCGCCTCTTCATCCGCCCCTGCTCCGCGCCGCCTGCCGGGCGACACCCCCTTGCTCGATGCGCTGCACCGCCTGGACCTGCCCATGGCCCAGGCGCTGTACGAGCGCGAAGCCGCCGGCCGCACTCCCGTTCAGGTCTGGCGATCGGCCGCCGAGGGCCGGCGCCACGACCTGCTGCTGGCGGTGCTGGTGCTGCATCGGCGCCAGGGTATGGAGCGCCAGCTCTGGGAGACGCCGCGCCCGGGCAGCGCCAACGGCGAGCTGTACCGCGTGCTCGATCCGCGCCTGGGCGTGGCACTGGCGCAAGAGGTCAAGCAGTTGCCCTACTACTCGGAAAAGCCCCATCGCAGCACCGACTTGAACCTGAACGACGAGTGGCCGCTGCCGGACGATGCCAGCGAGAAGATCTGCTGCCGCCACCTGGCCCTGACCTGGGTGCTGCAGGTCATGGCCACCGGCAAGCCCGACTACACCATGCTGGGCGATGCCGAGGTCCTGCAGCGCGAGCTGCCGCACGGTCTGGAGGCGATGTACGACCGGCTTCTGAACGCAGCGCCGGAGGTCCAGCTCGTAGGCCTGGCGGATTGGGGCCCTTTTGCGGCCGCCCAATTGCAAGGCCTGGCCGCGGCGCCGGGCCCTTCGTCGAAGTCCATGCTGGTCCTTTCGGGCGACCACGTCATGGCGTTGCACCTGAAGGTCAAGCCCGGACCGGATGGCGAGCCGCGCTTCGTCGCCAACTTCTACGAGCCCAACCGGACGGCCACCCACAAACGCACGGCCAGCAGCAGCCTGCAGCGCTTCGAGGCGCTGCGAGCGCAGGACCTGTTCATCGACGCGCCGGCCCTGGAGGAGTTCTTCGGCGAAGAGACGGACGCCATGTTCATCACACTGCCTGCAGGCGGCCCCGACAGCCTCCAGGCCCCCCCGCCAGGGGGCGACCCGCAGCGCAGGCTGGCCGGCCCGCTCCCGCCGCTGCGGCCCAGCGTGATGCACCACATCGGCCTGGGGGGCTTCGCCGGGACGCTGCGCGATCTGGCGCCCGCCTTCACCGACCTGGCGCGTCGCGACCCCGCGGGTGCCTTCGAGTTCCTGGACGGACGCTCGAACGAAGGCGTGCCGGCGCTGCACCTCGCCCTGCAGGACAACCATGCGCACGTGATCAGCGAGTTCGCGCGTCTGCTCGAGGTGGCGGACCTGGACGAGGACGACCACTTCGACCTGCTCGCTGCCTGCGACGACGCAGACACGTCGGGCCTGTTCATGGCCATGCAGGGCGGCCAGGCCGAGGCGGTGCGCGCCTTCATCGACTCCGTGGCCGCGAGCGGCCTGCCACCGTCCAGGCAGTTCACCCTGCTCACCGGACTGGCCCCGCCAAGCGACCTCGGCCTCGTCATCGCCTTGCGGCCCCAGGGCCTGCCGGCACTGCAGCCGTTCCTCGACGGCCTGGCGGCGCACCGCGGGCTGACCCTGGAGGACAGGATGAGACTGATCGACCTGCCGGGCCGCGAAGGTCGCCCGGCGCTGGGCCATGCCGTGCTGCGCAGCCAGCCTCAGGCGGTGACCACGCTGGTCGCGTGGATCACGAGCCAGGGTTTCGCGGCCGACGACCAGTGCGAACTGCTGATGGCCTACGACGATGAAGACACGCCGGCGCTGACGCGGGCGATGGAGAGGAATGCGTCGGAGAACATCGCCGCCTTCGTCGACGCGGTCCTCGCGTCTTCGCTCGAAGAGACCGACAAGGTCCACGTGCTGACAGCCGGCGGCACGCCGGGCTCGCTGCTGAATCACGCGCGGTCGCACGGTTCCGAGGACGCGATCGCGGCCTTCCGGGCCAGCATCCTGAGGTCGAGCCTGCCGCCGTCCGTGCAGGAGCTGCTGCTGAAGGAGTCTTCGAGCCGGCGGCGCCTGCGCTGAGCGACGGGCCGGGTCTTTCGCTGCACGGGTCGCCAGTTCGCGCGGCGCCGCGACTCGGGCGGTGTGCTGGCTAAGTTCGGCGCCATCTCCATCGCGCGGTTCGCCTGCGACAGCGCCAACTCGAAGCACCGACATGACCGGACCGATCCGCCCCAACTCGCCCCAGCAGCCTGCGCGCGTGCCCCCTGCGCAGGGCGGGCCCGTACGCGGTGCGGCACCCGGCACGCCGGCGGCGCCCACCCATGCGCCGCCCTTGGGCCGGGCACCGGCGCATCCCGGCGCCGGGCCTTCGCACGTCGGCTCGTCCAGCGCCCCGCGCGGGCCTGCCCCGATGCGCTCAGGCGCAGTGGCGGCCGGTTCTTCGCGCCTGGCTGGCCCATCCCTTCGCGGTGCCACCCCGACACCCCCGATGGCCCTCACCACGCTGGCCCGCGAACTCGCCACGCTCGAGCAAGAGCGCAAGACCTTGTCGGCCGAGCTCGAGGCGGCGAAGGAGAAGCGCCTGGCCGATGCCAACCGCGCCGGCAGCAGCGACAGCCGCGCCGAGCTCGGCAAGCTGCAGGACCGCGTCCGCCATGCCGCCACCGCCTTGCACGAGAAGACGGCCAGGCGTGACGCCCTGCTGGACAAGCTGGAGCGCGCCGAGCAGCAGCTGGCCTCGTGCGAGCGCTCCTTGCAGGCCCTGAGCATCGACGACGCCCCGCGCGAAGAGGCTGCCGTCGCACCCGAAGCCGCCACCAGCCGCCCGCAGCCACTGGCGCAGCCGCAGGTGCAGCCGCAGGCTGTCGCTGCACCGACCCGCGTCCACGACCCGGCCGAGACCGCTGCCCGCGAGCGCGTGCGCGACCTGACGAAGGAGCTCGAGCTCGCCAAGGCCGGCCAGGCCCGCGCCCGGCAAGCCCTTGTCGAGGCGCGCAACGAGGTCCAGCGGCAGCAGGAGAACGCGGAGACGATGCTGTTGCCCGAGCGCTATGCGCACCACGTCTACGGCGCCGGCGAGCGCGAGGTCAACGAGTACCTCGTGGCCGCCGGCCTGCCCGCCATGGACGATGTGGGCGCCCGGGGCAACGATGAACGCTTCGCGAGCTACCTGGCGCACTTCACCGAAGAAGCCGACGGCGGCGGCGTCCGCCTGAAGGACGCCTTCCAGGATCCCGATGAGAGCGCGACGGCGTTCTCCGCGCTCTTCGGGGCCATGTTGCCCAACGCCCAGAGCTCGGGCCTGGTCCAGCACTTTACGCAAGGCGACATGTCGCCATTCACCGCGGCGCTGCGCATCGGCCACGAGGCCTTGCTTCCCCAGGCACGGATCGCTGTCGTCAACCACATCACCGAGATCGCGGTCAATGCCGAACGGTTAGCCGTCCTGGCCCAGCACGGGCGCGCGGGTCGGCGTCGCACCGGCATAGGTAGGAATGGCCCCGTCATCAACCGTGAGCAAGGATTGGAGACCGGAAGGCGCAACGCGGTGCTGGCGCGGATCCTGGCCAACCCCGCCCAGCGCATCAACATCATCTCCGGCCTGGCCGAGCAGTTCAGCAGCCTGCTGGATGGCGTGACCAAGGCTTACCGAGGCGCCCTCGGGCGCGTCGATGCGGCCAAGGAGCAGCTCGAGCAGGTCAAGGGCGAGCAGCGGCCCGCCTTCCAGCGCGCCATCGACGCCGAACGCCAGCTCAACGAAGCGCGCGACGAGCTCAAGCAACTGTCGGCCGATCGCCGCCAGCGCGAGGCGGCCGAGGCCAGGCAGGCGGCCCAGGCCAGGCAGGCCGCGGCTGCGTCGACCTCCGGCACTCCCGTGCCCGAGATGGCGGTGGCCTCGTCGACCTCCACAGGCACCGACACCGAGGCGCGACAGCTCAAGTTGCGCGGCGACGTGCTCAAGCACACCGACACCGCCGAGGGCCTGCGCACGGCCATCGCCGAAGCCGGCGATGGCATCCGCAAGGCGGCCACCGATCTGCGTGCCGCCGAAGACCAGCTGGACACCGCCGCCGCACGCCATGCCCGCGACACCGAGAACGCCCGGCGCGAACGCGGCGATCAAGGCGAAGAGCTCACCAGCCTGCGCACCCGGCTCGCTGATCTGGACGCCCGCATCGGGCAGGCCCGCGATGCACTGCGCGCCGACCCGGCGCGCAAGTCCACCATCAGCGATCGCGCCTGGGACCGGGCAGTGGAGCGCCATGTCGAGCCCGACGATGCCTCGCTGCGCGCACGTGCCCGCATCACCGGCTACTCGGGTGCCTACCCTTCGCAAGCCGAGCTGGCCCGGTCGGCCGCCGACGTTTACACCCACGTCTCGCAGCAGCCCCGGTTCCAGGCCGTGATGGCCGCCACCTCGCGCGCCGAGTTCGAGCGTGCCGCGGCGGCGGTGCCGGGCGGCGTGACCGACCTCGTCCACGAGCACGGGCGCGAAGTCGGCCGCGGCTTCAGCAACGACCCCGACCAGACCGCGCGCCCCACCCCGCTGACGCAGAGCAACTTCTCGCTGCAGTTCGTCCAGGGCCGCGTCGTCGTCACGCACATCTACCCCTATGTGCCGCACCGCCAGCTGACGACGGCTTGAGCTGGCGTCGGCTTCAACCCGACGTGCCGGGCCCCGGCGCTTCGCTCGCCGCGGCGTCCGTTCGTGCCGGCGGCGGCCCGATCTCTGCCCCTGGCTAAGGTCGGCAGCAACCCCTCATTCCGTCTTTCACGCCGCCTTTCACGGCGGCATGTCCAGGAGTTGCCCTGCATGACCGGTCCCATCCGCTCCAACCCGTCGTCACAGACGCCGCGCGCCGGCTCGTCGGCCCCTCAGCAGCCGCCAGTGGCGCGCGGCACGGGGCAGAGCTCGCCCGGCGGGCCGGCGTTGGGCCGGCCACCGGCGCGACCGTCCGGCCCGGCGGCGGGCGCCTCATCGATGCGGCGCGCGACGCTGCCGCCCACCACCCGCGCCCTGAGCGCGGGGGCCTCCTCCTCGTCCGGCAGTGCGGCGGCATCGCACAGGACACAGCTGGGCCAGGCCGCCCAGCGCCTGGGGGAGCTGGAGCAGCGGCGCGCGGCCCTCGCCGCCCGGCTGGACGAGGCCAAGGAAGTGCGACAGACGCACACCAGCAAGGGCAACAATGCCGAGCTCAGGAAGCTGCAGGACCGCGTCCAGCATGCCGCGGGCCAGCTGCAGCGCCTGCGCGAGGACCGGGCAGTCCAGCTCGGAAAGCTCGAGAAGGCGGAGCGCCTGCTCGAATCCTGCGAACGTTCGCTCCAGGCGCTGTCGCTGGACGACACGCCGGCACCGAGGCGCGAGGCGCCCGAGACCGCCGTCCCCTCACGGCCGACCAGCGTGGAAGCCTCGCCGGAGACACAGGCTCCCCGGATCTCGCCCGAGGAGGCTGCGGCCCAGAAGCGGGTCGGGCAACTCACCGACGGGCTCAAGCGGGCGCGCGCCGACATGGAGAGTGCCAAGCAGGTGCTCGCCGAGGCGCGCAAGGACGTGGAGAAGGCGAAGGCCCTGGCCGAGGCCGTGGTCGATCCCGACATCTATACGGAACGCGCCGACCGGCTCGCCACGGCCGGGCTGGGCAACTACCTGCGCAGCCTGGGACTGCCAGCCGTGGACCAGCCGCCGCCGCGCGGACAGCCGGATACGCGTTTCGATGCGTACGTCGAGCATTTCACGGAGCTCGGCGCCGACGGATCCCGCACGCTGAAGGCGGCCTTCCAGGAGCCCCGGGAGGCCTTCGCGGCGTTCTCCGCCATGCACGGCGCGATGCAGGCGAACACCTACACGCAGAGCCTGCTGAACCGGCTGCTGCCGGCGGACGTCACCGCCATCAGCGTCAGCCTGCGCCATGGCGGCCAGGACCTGGAAGCCATCGTGCGTCCGATGCTGGTCGACACCTTCCACGAGGACATGCGCATGTCGCAGGGTCTCGTGGAGTCGGCGGACCGCACGGCCAATGCCATGCTGCCGAGGCGCAGCCAGCTCAGCACCGGCTCTTCGATCACGCGCACCGAGATACGGGCCGTGGCCGAACGCAACCGGGTGATGCTGCAGGTGCAGCAGATGCCGATGCATCGCGCCACCATCATCTCCGGCGCCGTCCACCAGACCTGCGACCTGCTGCGCGGAATCGTGCTGCCGGACCGCGCCCGCGCGCTGGAGGAAGTCGCGGCAGCCACGGCACGGCTGGACGAGGCCAAGGCCAGCCAGCGCCCGGCCTTCCAGCGGTCCATCGACGCGGAACGTGAGCTGGGTGCGGCGCGCGAGGAGCTGCGGGCCTTGGTCGATCAGCGCCGCGAGCAGGAAGCCACCGCGCCCAAGGCCGCAGCACCGACGCGCACCGGCCGGTCCGAAGCCGCCATCCCGCAGGTCGAGATCGCGTCGTCATCCTCCGGCGATGCCGAGGCCCGCCAGCTGAAGCTGCGAGGTGACATCACCAAGCACACCGAGTCCGCCGAAGAAGCACGCAAGGGCCTGGAGCAGCTCGACGCGGACATCGCCCGCGCCGTGCTGGACCTGCGCCGCGCGGAGGACCAGTTCGAGACCGCCGACAACGCCCAGGCGCGCGGCCGCGCGGGGGCGCGCCGCCAGCACGCCGAGCAGCGCCAGGAAGTCGGCCGCCTGCGTCGCGAGCTCGACGAGGTGGATGCCGAGCTCGCGCAAGCCCGCACCGCGTTCGACAGGAACCCCGCCAGGCAGGCGCTGATGAGCGACCGCGCCTGGGACCGAGCCGTCGAGCGCCACGTCGAACCCGACGACGCGTCCCTGCGTGCCCGCGCCCGCCACACCGGCTATGCCGGGGCCTACGCCTCGCGCAGCGACATGGCCCGCGCGGTCACCGAGATCCACGAGGAGATCTCGCAGCGGCCCGAGTTCCAGGCCGTGCTGGCCGCTCGCACGCGGGTGGACTTCGAGCGCGCCGCGGCGGCCGTGCCGGGCGGCGTGACCGACCTGGTGCACGACCACGGGCGCGAGGTCGGCCGCGGCTTCAGCAACGACCTCGACCAGACCGAGCGTCCCACGTCCCTCACGCAAAGCAACTTCTCGCTGCAGTTCGTCCAGGGCCGCGTGGTCGTCTCCCACCTCTACCCCTACGTGCCGCACCGGCAACTGACCACCGCGACATGACGGCGAAGTGACAGCAGCCTTCGGCCGCAGACGCATCGTTTCGTCCATGGGCGCCGCGCCCGTCGCCAGATCCCTATCTTCAACCTACCTTCCCGCGGCCACGAAGCCGCCGCCACTGGAGACCGAATGACCATCCCTTCTTCCTCACCGGCCCGCTCGACCGAAGACGGCTTGAACGCGGTGCAGGCCTGGCGCCGTGACGCCGCCCTGACCTTGGGCGCCGACCGTGCTGTGGCGCGCGAGTTCGGCCAGACCGGCCTGCTCGTCATGGACGACAAGCCGGTGTCGCTGCAGCCGCTGAGCGAGCAGCCCACCGGCGCCTGGATCGCCAGCGCCCGGGCCGGGCGGCCTGCCGGCGTCGGCGAGGCGCAGTGGTGCGACGCCCTGCTGCTGGCCAGCAGCCAGAGCCTCATCGTCACGCACGCGGCCTTCGGCCTGGCCGAGGACGGGGACGCGGTGCTGATCGTGCGCACGCCCGCCGGCCTCGACCACCCGGCACTGCTCGGCGCCGAAGTGGCCGGCCTGCTGGCCTTGCGCCGCGCGGTGGTCGAAGGCGTGTCGGCCAGGCCTGCGCAGGAGGTGGTGGACCAGCTCCGGGCGAGCATCGAAGCCGGCGACGAATCCCCGGCCGCCCACGAGCCGGCCGATCCGCTGGCCCAGCAGTTCGAGGCGCCCGAGGAAGTGCTGGTCATGGTCCACGGCGCCATGCTGCACCTGGGCCGCAGCGCCGCGCAGGCGCTGGCGACGGCCCGCAGCGGCGGCCTGGAGATCGACGGACGCCCCATCGGCCTGGCCTGCGACGTCGACGGCGAGAACCTCATCGTCGTCGCGGACCTGGGTCGCGGAGTGCTCGACACCGCGCCGCGGCGCCGCGCGGCGGTCCTGGCCAACACCGAGCTGATGGCCTTCCTCGGGATGGCCGTGGTGCTCGAGCGCGGCCAGGCCCGCCTGATGACGCGCTGGCACCTCACGGGCCAGAGCGCCGAGAGCTTCGCGGGCTGGCTGCGCGATATCGCGCGCCTGGCCAATGCCATCGTCCAGCGGCACACCGCGGACGCGAACCACTGAGGCCGAGGCCTGCATCATGACCAGTCCCGTCCATTCCCAGCGGATCTCGACCCCGGTGAAGCCCGACGCCGAGAAGGCCGTCGAGATCACCGCATCCCCGCCTCGTGCCGAACAGAGCCTGGCCAGGCCGCCGGGGCTGAGCGGTCGTGGACATGCCGGCGCCTCCACTTCCGGCAGCCAGAGCCAGCGGGTCCGCCAGCCCGTGCCTGAGACCAGCGGCCCATCGCCCGAGCATGCCGGCAGCAGCCTGCTGCGCACCGGGGAGCGCTCGGACCGATTCAGCACGCTCGAACGTGGTCGCTACCTGAGCAGCGGCCGGCTCGGGCTGGACAGCACACCCCAGAGCTCGCACGGCAGCAGCCGCTTCGACGGCATCGTCAGCGAGTCCAGCTCCATCAACCGTTGGGTCCCCCACACCCTGGAACAGCCGCGGGCGCAACGCTCGACGACCGAGCCGAATCCGTCGACCGAACTGCAGGCGCCCGAACCCAAGCGCAGCTGGCTGTCGGTGGCCAAGGCCCTGACCAATAGCCTCAAGCAGATGGGCAACGCCGTCTTGAACGAGGCCTCGGTCACCCTGAGCATCGTCAAGCTGCCCAAGATTCCGAAGCGCCTGATGGGCGCCCTGGCCGGCCATGCCATCCACCAGACAGTCGCCGTGGGCATCCCCACCTTCGTGCGCGAGATGGTCGGCATCGGCGTCATGCATGCCATGCGGGCCCAGCCGGCCTCGGTGGCCGTGGGCGTGCAGGTGACCGTGGGGGTGGCCAACCTCGCCCTCCAGGGCCTGCGCGAATTCCGCGAACTGCGCAACCCCGCCGAGGCCGCACGCGCGTACTTCTCGCTCAGCGCCAGTGAGTGGGCCGCCAAGTCGCCCGAAGAACAGGCGGCGATGAAGCTGCACCACCGCCGCATGTCGCGCGCGATGACCGTCGTCCAGGTCAGCGCCTCCGTGACGAACGTGGCACTCATGGTCCACAACTTCGCCCTGCTCGACCCGGTCCGCAACCGCGGCTTCGCCGGGCACGACCACACCAACGCGCTGCGCCCGCTGGCCAACGAGGTGAAGGTGGGCGTCTACGCCGCCATGCGCGACGGCATCCAGGCCACCTTCACCATGGTCGGGTTCACCGCCAGCCCCACGGCCGAGCCGGGGAATGAATTCGCCGCCGGCCTGCGCGGCGCCGCCCATGGCGCGGCCGCCGCCACCTACGCCGCGGCCAACTCGGCGTCGTCGTTCCTGAGCGATGCCCTGATGGGCGCGTGGGTGCCTCACCGCGGCGACGCGATCTCCACGCTGATGGGCAACACCGCGACCAAGATGAGCCATGCCCAGGCCTGGAAGGACGTCGCCCTCGGTGCCGGCGTGAGCGCCATGGCGAACACCCTGGCCGAGACGATCGACTGGTTCCAGCGCATGGAGCACTTCGTCAACCAGACGGGAGCGACGCAGCACTTCGAGTTCGGGGTGACCGGCACCGACTACGGCCGGCTGCTCGACCAAGCCCCTGCCCGCGCCGCCGCGTTCAACGGCATCTTCTCGGCGCTCACCCTGGCGGGCGGCGAGATGGCCAAGAGCGACCTTCCGCCGGCCGTGCAGCAGTTCATCGGCAACGTCGGCCTGGGCGTGATGATCTCCATGCTGGATTCGCCGGTTTCGGGCCTGTGGCAGGCGGAAGACGCGGTGCGAACGGCCACGCGAACCACGAGCAGCGTCCAGATCGAAGAGATACCGGACCCGGAAGCCGGCGTTGGCGACGGCGCTGGCGCCGACCGCAGTGGCCGGACCAGCGGCGAGATTTCCGGCGGCTCGGGCAGCGACGGCAGCGGTGCCACCCGGCTGTCGGCCGGCAACCCGCCGGAGCGACGCCGCAGCCCGTCCCCGACTGCGGACTGAACTGGTCTGCGGCGCCGGGCGGCATGACGCGTTCCGACGCCCGCTGACCGGCCAGCGGGCGCCTCGGCCACGGCTCAGTTGACCGCCAGCTTGCCCGCACCGGCATTGGCGCTCACGATGCTGCGCACGCTGGCGGTCGCGTCCGGCGCGTAGACGTACGGGATGGTCCAGCTTGCGATGGCGAAGCTGCAGGCCGTCGACAGGTTCAGCGGGTTGCCGTTGAGCAGCGAGCCGGTGTCCTTGATCGCGCCTGTCTTGCTCGACGAGCCGGGGTTCTTGACGACCAGGGAGCAGTTCGAGGCGCCGGTGATGTCAAAGGCGTTGTTGTTGGACAGGATCTGCGCCTTGTAGCCCACGCCCAGGCTGTAGTTGTGCCTGTACGGCGAGTCGGCCTTGCCGCCCACGTACGAGTTGTTGTAGACGTGAACCTTGCCGTAGCGAACGCGCGGCGCCCGCTCCATCACCTTGTTGAACAGGTTGTGGTGGAAGGTGACGCTCAGGTGCCCGTCTTCATCCGTGCTGCTGTCCGACGAGCCGATCAGGTTGTTCTTGTCGTGCTGGTCGAACACGTTGTACGAGACGGTGATGTAGTCGCTCGAATGGATGATGTCGACCGCGCCATCGTGGCATTCCTTGACCTGCCCGTTCTCGACCGGCAGCTTGTCGTCCGTCAGCGGCGCGTCGGTGAACTTGTTGTGGTCGATCCAGATGCTGGTGGAGCTGTAGACGTAGATCGCGTCGAACTCGGAGTTCCATCGGCTTTCGCTGCTGTCCCACACCGGCGTCACGTCGCAGGGCGCGACGATGGTGAGGTTGCGGATGATGACGTTCGAGACCCGCTTGAGGAACAGGCCCGCGTTCAACAGCTTGGCGGTCGAGCCGACACCGATCAGCGTCGTGTTGCTGGGGATGGTGATCAGCCCGCGCGCGGCCTGGTCGGCGTGGCTGGTGAAGGCGCCGCCGATGTCGGCGGCCGTCATGTCGATGGTGCCCGAGACCTTGACGATCTTCGGATTCGTGCCGGCGGCCGCCAGGGCCTGCTTCAGCGCCGACGCCGAGCTGACCTTGTAGATGTAGGTCGAGGAGGCGGAGGCGCCGCCGCTGGTGCCGCCACCCTGGCTGGCCCAGCCGTTGGCCGGCGCGGTGTCGGTGCTGTTGTCGGCCCAGGCTGGGGCCACCAGCGTCATCGCGGCAAGGCCCGCTGCGGCCAGGCGAAGTTGATTCAAGTTCACTCCATCGGTGTTGTGTTCGAGGGGGGCAGGTCAGGTGGGTAACCCGCTTGAAACGAAGCACTGATACTTCTGGATGGCGACTTGACTCTGCGCGCAACGCGCCGCGCAGCGTTCACCGCTGAACGCGCGACAGGTCGGCGTCCATAGGATGGTCGTCACAGCCATGCAGCAGCACGACGCCGCACGGCGGAGTCCGCTCCAGCGCCGCCAGCCTCTCCTCGTCCCGCGATCGAGGGCCCGCCGCGACCATTGCGGCACGCCAAAAAAAAGGGGGAGCCGCAAGGCTCCCCCGAACTGGTCTGCAGCCACCACGGGTATCGGGTTGAAGCAGCCTAGGAGTGGATTCGTTCGCTCGATCGCGTGCTCAGAGCTCCGCGATCGAGATGACCTTGCGCTGCGGCGCCACCGGGGCGGCGACGGGGGCCTCGCCGGCCGCGAAGCGGGCGAGCAGGTCCTTCTGCTGCGCCTTGGCCGTGGCCATGTTGGCCAGCTTCACATGGCCAAAGCCGCGGATGCGCTCGGGCAGGCGGACCAGCGCCAGTGCGGCGGCATGGTTGGCCTTGTTGAGGTTGGGCAGCAGGGTGTCGCGCACCAGTTGCTCGTAGTCCCTGGCGAGTTCCCGCTCCAGCTTGCGCTCCTCGGTGTGGCCGAAGGGATCGAACCAGCTGCCGCGGATGCGCCGCACCTTGGCCATCAGGCGCATCGCGCTCATCATCCAGGGGCCGAAGTTCATCTTGCGCGGTTTGCCGTCGGGCCCGCGGCGCGCCAGCAGCGGCGGAGCCATGTGGAAGCGCAGGTTGCCGGTGTTCTCGAACTGGTCGGCCAGCGCGGCCTGGAAGCGGCCGTCGGTGTACAGGCGCGCCACCTCGTACTCGTCCTTGATTGCCAGCAGGCGCGAGAACTGCCGCGCCACGGCCTCGGTCATCGGCGTGCCTTCGATGCCGCCGAGCGCCACTTCACGCATGTGCGTGGCCTGCACCAGCTCGACATAGCGCTGCGCGAGGTTGGCGTCCTGGTAGTCGGTCAAGAACTGGCTGCGGCGCTCCACCAGGCCGCCCGGTCCGAACAGCCGCCCCGGAGGGAGTTGCTCGACCTCCGCGCGGCCGGCAAGTCGCCTGAGCGCTGCCGGGTCGGCTGCCGCAATTCGGCCCAGTGCAAACGCCACCTTGTTCGATTCGATGGCCACGCCGTTGAGTTCGATCGCACGCATCAATGCAGCCTCTGTGACAGGAACCAGCCCGCGCTGAAAGGCAGCGCCGAGCATCACGATGTTGCTGGGCATGGTGTCGCCCATCAAGGTCTGGGCGATGTTCTGCGCATCCAGCGTGGACACGCGCTCCTCGCCCGCCGCATGCAGGAGCTTGGCCAGCAAGCCCTTGGCTTGCAGCGTGGCATCCGGGTTGCGCACGAAGGCGGCCGTGGGGATTTCATGCGTGTTGGCCAGCACCACGGTGCGCCCGTGCTTGACCGTGCCCAGCGCATCGCCCGAGGCGCCCACCACCATGTCGCAGGCCAGCAGCACGTCGGCCTGCTGGGTGTCGATGCGCACCTGGTTCAGCAGGTCCGGCGTCGGCGCCACGCGCACGAAGCTCAGCACCGCGCCG